>SHBB01000052.1 GCA_004213565.1 Sandaracinaceae bacterium | reverse complement strand
CGTCGGGCATCGCGTCACGCGCGTTGACGGCCAGGTTGAGCAGGATCTGCTCGGCCTGCCCCGGCTCCAACGCGGAGCGCGCCGCCCCCCCGGAGGAGGTCGTGCGCAGCGTGACGTCCGGACCGAGCAGACGCTGGAGCACGTGCCGCTGCCCCTCCAGGACCTCGTCGAGGTCCACGATCTGCGCCTCCACGAGCTCCTTCCGACCGCACGCCAGGAGGCGCTCGGTGAGGGCACGCGCGTTCTGACCCGCGTGCAGCACCTCTTCGAGCAGCGCCCGCTCCTCCTCGGCGGAGCTCGGGCCGTCCCTCAGCATCTCCGCGTTCCCCATGATGATCGTGAGGAGGTTGTTGAAGTCGTGCGCGACGCCGCCCGCCAGGCGCCCGATCGACTCCAGCCGCCGCGCGTGCTCGAGCTCCTCGGCCATGGCGGCGGACCTCTCGCGGGCCTCCCGCTCCTCGCGCTCGCGGACGAGCTCGACGGCGACGCGCGTCGCGAACACGCCCAGCACGGGCGCGGTCCACGCGGAGACCTCCAGCGGGCGGACGTCCATGACGGAGACGAGCCCGATGGTCGTGCGGTTCGAGTCGTAGAGAGGCGCGCCGAAGTAGCTCTCCACACCCATGGCCACCAGCATCTCGTCCCGAGGATAGAGACGCGCCACGTCGCAGGGGATGAGCTCTTTCCGCAGCGAGAGGATGTCCTCGCAGGGCGTCCCTCGGAGCTCGTACTCGAAGTTCTCGAGGTGGCGGTCCCCGCCCCAGACCGCGACGGTCCGCGCGGTGCGACGGTCCGCGCTCAGCGCGGCGACGAACGCGTACTGGACGTCGTAGAGGCGGGCGAGGTGACGCGCGCACGCCTCGTAGAAGCCTCCATGTCGACCGGTCGAAGGCATCTCGGCCAGGAGCGCCATCGCCTGCTCCATCTCGACGCGCGCCGTGACGTCGTGCAGCGACCCTTCGATCTTCTGCGCCCCGACGTCGAAGCTGACCGTGTGCTGGACGACCCTGACGCGCCCGCCGGGAGGCTGGATCCGGTGCCCGAGCGTCCGTCGCGTGAGCGTGCGCCGCACTCCCCCCTCGCCGAGCATGTGCTGCCTCACCCGCTCGCGCTCGGGCTCGGGCACGACCTGCAAGATTCGCTCGATGGAGGTCTCCCCCGGCTCGAGCCCGAGCAGCTCGTGCAGCGTGGTCGACCAGTAGGTGGCGCCGGCCTTCAGATCATGGACCCAGCCCCCGACCTCCTCCGTGGACGGAGTCAGCGGCGGGACCGTTCCGGGTGCGTTCCCCTCGCGGTCGACGGGCGATCGTTTCGCTTCGTCCATCCCCTCGTCCATCTCAACCGGATAACACGATAGGCCGCGAAAGGCGCCAAGCGCCACGAAGGCCTCGCGCGAGCGTCGATCACCGGGTGGAGAACACGAGCGGCAAGATCACGTGTTCGGTCGCTCCCGAGCCCGGGAACGTCCAGCGCTGGATCGCCTCCGCGACGCAGCCTTCGACCACGCGCCCGAGCGGCCCGGGGGGGATCTCGACCGCCCGCACCGCGCCTCCGGGCTCGACGTCGAAGCGCGCCTCGAGCCGCCCGACCACCCGACCGTCGACCTCCAGGCCTCGGCGGTAGCAGCCCTCGATCTCCCCCTCGTGCCTTCGGACGACCCGCCTGACGGTGGAGGCCGACGTGCCCCCTCGGACGTCGATGCGCCCGAAGCGCACCCGCGCGCGCTCGAGGGTCTCGGGCGTCGCGGCCGGCGCGCCGGAGGGCTCCGGCGAGGTGGGCTGGGCGACCGGCGCCGCTGGCGTGGGAGGCGGCGGCGCGGCGATCGGCGCGGGGGGTGGCAGCGGCTGTACCGGAGGCGGGGCGTCCGGATCTGCCCGACCGCACCCGAGCGCCAGGACCGCGAGGACGAGCGATATGGCCTCGGCTGCGCGAAGGACTCGCGCAGGTCTGGGCCTCATGCTCAGAGCGCTCCGAGGCGGTGGGCGACGAGGGCCACGACGACCGGCGCCGCGGTCTCCACGCGGAGCACGGGCCCCGCGAGCCCTACGCCGCGGTACCCGAGGCCGACCAGCGCGTCGACCTCGTCGGGCGAGAGGCC
Organism: Sandaracinaceae bacterium; assembly: GCA_004213565.1. Classification (GTDB taxonomy): domain Bacteria; phylum Myxococcota_A; class Polyangia; order Polyangiales; family Sandaracinaceae; genus JAVJQK01. The sequence goes on along the minus strand of SHBB01000052.1, from coordinate 23,610 downwards.
GCCCTCCGGGCCTACGACCAGCCAGGTCTCACGCGTCGGGTCGACGCACGCCTCGACCGAGCCGCGCCCCCCTATTACGAACGCGAGCTTGACAGCGCCGTCGGGCGCCTGCGCCGCGACGTCCAGCAGCGGGGCGGGACGAGTCACCGTGGGCACGTCCGCGCGCAGGCTCTGGCGCGCCGCCTCGCGCGCGATCTTCGAGAGCCGCTCCATGCGCTTCTGCGCCCGGGCCTCGTCCGGCCTCGCCACCGCGCGGGCCGCGTGCGCGAGGCGGATCTCGCTGACGCCGATCTCGGTCGTCGCGCGCACGATGTCGTCGAGCTTGGCGCCCTTCGGCATGCACTGGACGAGCACGACGCGCGGGCGGGGCGGCACCTCACGTCGGGCCCCCACGCGGCAGACGAGGCGCTCGCCCGACGCCTCGATCACGGCGTCCGCCTCGCCGCCCTCTCCATCGAACAGGATCACCGCGTCTCCGACGCCGAGCCGCAACACCGCCGCGTGCTTGGTCGCCGCCGCGTCGAGCTCCGTCACCTCTCCCGCGGCCGGCAGCGGGTGGCAGTGCAGCCGGCGCGGCGTGCTCATTCCTCGCTCCGGTAGGCGAGCGCGATCCAGTCGCCGTCGCGGCGCACGCCGTCGAAGCGGAGGTGCGCGTCGTACACGGCGCGGATCTCCGACTCCTCCTCCGCGAGGAGGCCGCTGAGCACCAGCACGCCGCCGGGCGTCAGGTGGGCGACGAGCGACTCGGTCATCGGGATGAGGATGGGGCTGCGGATGTTCGCGAGCACGATGGGGTAGCGCCCGGGCACGTCTTCGATCGGCGTGGTCGAGGCCTCGATCGCGACGCCGTTGATCTCCGCGTTCTCGTCCGTGACGCGCACCGCGATGGGGTCCACGTCGACCGCGACCACGCGCGCCGCGCCCAGCTTCAGAGCCGCGATGCCGAGGATGCCGCTGCCGCAGCCGACGTCGAGCACGTGCTCGCCGCCCGACACGCGCGCCTCGAGCTCCCGCATGACCAGCCGCGTCGTCTCGTGGGTGCCCGTCCCGAACGCCTGCCCCGGGTCGAGCACGATGACGAGGTCGCCCTCCCGCGCGTCGTGCGTCTCCCAGCTCGGGCGGACGACGAGCCGCTCCCCCACCCGCGTCGTGTGGAAGAACGCCTTCCACCGCTCTCTCCAGTCGTCGCCCACGATGTGCTCCACCGTCGGCACGAAGCGTCCGTCGAAGCGGGCGGTGACGAGCCCGACCGCCTCGAGCGCGTCGGCCTCCTCGTCGAAGTGCGCGACGAGGGTCACGCCGTCTCCGGCCGCGGCGTCCATGGTGGTCGCGTCGCGCTCCTCGAGCCCGGTCGCGCCCGCGTCCCAGAGCACGGAGGAGACCACGTCGCTCTCGGTGACCGGCACCGCGACGTGCACGCAGGGGTAACGCGGCTCGCTCATGGGTCCTCGGGCTCTCAGTCGATCGTGATCACGAACGTGCCGGTCTGCGGGCCGGTGCTCACCTGGTCGGCGATCACGATCGCCGCCACCACGCCGCCCGCCACCAGACCGCCGATGAGGGTCCAGAACCACCACTCCTCGGCCACGTTGCCGCCCGGCTCGGGGACCGCGATGCGCAGCGGCGCCGCGACGTCTCCGCGGGCCGCGATGGGCAGGCCGTTCGCGTCGAGCGCCTCGAAGTAGTACTCGACGAGCGGCGGCGCGACGTCGGTTCCGGGGATGGTCGCGGTGTACTCCCCGTCCGCGAGCTGGGTGTCCAGCCGGGTGAAGACCGCGTCGGTGCCCTGTCGGTAGGCCAGCACGAGCTGCGCGACGCGCCGGGCCGGATCGTCGATCTGCGCCGCGAGCGGGACCGGCTGCTCGCGCTCCCACTCCGCGGGGGAGCGGTGCTGGATCTCCACCGGCGGCGGCGGCCCGCTGCCCGGCCTCCCCTCCGACTCCCACTGCTGCTGCACCTCTTCGAAGAACGCGCGCATCCGCGGCGCGATCGACTGATCGGGCTGATACTCGGGGTCGAGCGGGAGCATGCCGCGGTAGGCGCCCGCGGCCTCCTCTTCCCGACCGAGCGCCAGGTAGGTGAAGGCGAGCAGGCGGTAGATCTGCGCGAGATCGCTGCGGGAGTTGCCCGAGCGCACGAGGGCGGCCGAGAGCGTCTGCAGGGCCTCCTCGTAGCGCAGCTCGTCGTACTCCGACTGCCCGCGCTCGATGAGCGGGTTCGTCTGTGCGCGCAGCGGGGCGGCGAAGAGCGAGAAGGCCAGCGCCAAGGCGACGAGGCTGAGCGTGCGCGACATGGCGCCGACGATATCAGACGAGGCGCAGGACGAGATAGGTAAGGGCGAGCACTCCCCACAGAATCGGCGCCACGCGGCGGCCGCCCAGCCAGCCGATCACCGGCGCGGCGGGCGGGATCAGCGCGAGCCAGCGCCACTTGCCGGCCGGCTTCTCGGCCCAGAGCACCTGCCAGAGGACGAGCGCGTGCACGACCAGGGTGGCCGCGCCGACCAGGATCCAGCTGAGCAGCAGCCACGTGCCGGAGGTCACGAGCCGTCTGTTAGCACAGGTGTTAGCGCGCGGGGGTCGGTCCGCGGTATGTAGCGCCGCGTGAGCCGTCCCATTCGCATCGGTCTCCTCGGCGCCGGCGTCGTGGGCCAGGGCATCCTCGAGCTGCTGCACGACAACGCGCGGTCCATCGAGCGCCGCCTCGGCACGTCCATCGAGGTGCGCCGCGTGGTGGGCCGCACCAAGGGCAAGACGCGCTCGCCGTTCCTGCCCGAGGCCCTGCTCGGGTTCGACCCCGACGAGGTGCTCGACGACCCCGAGATCGACATCGTCGTGGAGGTCGTGGGCGGCATCGAGCCGGCGGGCACCTACGTGCGGCGCGCGCTCGAGGCGGGCAAGTCGGTGGTGACCGCGAACAAGGCGCTCCTCGCCGAGCAGGGCCACACGCTGATCGAGCTGGCCGAGGAGAAGGGCGCCGACCTCTACTTCGAGGCCGCGGTCGCGGGCGGCATCCCCGTGATCCGCGTGCTGCGCGAGGCGCTCGCGTCGGACACCGTCACCTCGCTGCGTGGGATCGTCAACGGCACGAGCAACTACATCCTCAGCCGCATGCGCGAGGAGGAGGGCCTGGACTTCGGCGCGGCGCTGAAGGAGGCGCAGGAGAAGGGCTACGCGGAGGCGGATCCGACCCTCGACGTCAACGGCGGCGACGCGGCGCACAAGCTGACCATCCTCGCGACCCTCGCGTTCGGCGCGAAGGTGCACCCCTCGCAGGTCTCGATGGAGGGGATAGACAGCGTGGCCGCGATCGACATGGAGATGGCGGGCCGCTTCGGCTACGTGATCAAGCCGCTCGCGGTCGGCCGCGCGCTCGAGGACGGGACCCTCGAAGGCAGGGCGCTCGATCTCCGCGTGCACCCCGCGCTCGTCCCGGAGGGTGGCGTGCTCGCGAGCATCGGCGGGGCGCTCAACGTCGTCGTGCTCGACGGCGCGATGCTCGGCCCCTGCATGCTCAGCGGCTACGGCGCGGGCGCGCTCCCGACCGCGATGAGCGTGGTGAGCGACATCGTCGACGTCGGCCGCAACATCGCGCGCGGCGCCAGCGGGCGCGTGCCCCAGCGCGCGTGGCGGGGTGAGCACCTCGAGCAGCGCACGGTCGTCGACGCCGGCCGCTACGAGGGCCGCTGGTACCTGCGCTTCAGCGTGCTCGACCGTCCGGGCGTCCTCGCGCGCATCGCGGGCGTGCTCGGCGCGTTCGACATCTCCATCGAGCAGATGATCCAGACCGGCCGCTCGGAGGGCGACGACCCGGTGCACGTGGTGATGCTCACCCACGAAGCCCGCGGCGCGAACATCCGCTCGGCGCTCCGGGAGACCGAGATGCTCAGCGGCATCGTCGAGCCGCCCCGCGCCCTGCGCATCGAAGAGTAGGCTCGCGAGCGCTCAGCGGCAGTCGCCCGCGACGGGGTCACACGTCCGGCCCGGCATGCTCTCGATGCGGGCGCCGCAGCGGTTCATCTCGCACTTCGGGAGCGAGCGCACGCAGTCGGCGCCGAGCTGACGGCAGGACGGCGTGCCGCAGTCGGAGTCGCGGCTGCAGCCGACCCCGCCGTCGGGAGGAGGCGGCGGGCCGCCGTCGATCCCCGAGCCGCCGCAGAGGCCGCGGCTCGTGTCGCAGGTGGAGCCGGGGATCGTGCGCAGCGTGGGCATGCACGTGCCACCGAGGCACCGGCTGGTGCTCTGCGTGCAGTCGCGGCCCATCTGGCGGCAGGTCGGCCGCGCGCAGTCCGCGTCGCTGAAGCAGCCGAAGCCGCCATCGATCGGGCCGCCTCCATCCATCGGGGCCCCGCAGAGCCCCGTCGCCGAGTCGCAGCTGGACCCGCTGAGCGTGCTCATCTCGAAGCGACAGGCGCCCATGCTGCAACGGGGGAGGTTCTGCGCGCACGAGGCGCCGAGCTGTCGGCACGTGGGCCGTCCGCACTCGTCGTCCCTCGTGCACGACGGACCGGCGTCGCCCGCGCCCGCGTCCGAGGGATCGCCATCTGGCGCGCGGCACACGCCGAGGCCGGGATCGCACACCCGCCGAGGGTACGAAGCGGAGTCGCTCGCGCACGCGCCGTCCGCGCAGGTGGGCGTGCTCTGGACGCAGCCCTCGGCCGCCATCGCGCAGGTGGTCGGGCCGCAGTCGTCCCCGGTCACGCACTCGGGCCCCGCGTCGAAGCCCGCGTCGATCACGCCCGAGTCCGTCGGGCTGGCGTCGAGCCAGGCGGCGTCGGCGCTGGCGTCGTGCGCTGCGTCCGGGTCGACCGGGCGCGCGTCCATCGGGACCCGCGCATCCATCGCCGCGTCCCTCTCCCCTTCGCCGCCTCCGCATGCGGCCAGCACCAGGAGGCAAGCGAGCGGGAGGCGAAGCGAGGCCATGCCTCATGGTGCCGCGTCCACTGGACGGGGGGAAGTCAGGGCTCGACGGAAGCCAGCAGCTGCACCCGGTCGTAGACGGCGAGGAGCTGCGGCGGGCAGCTCGCGCGCGGCCCCAGCCACTCGGCGATGGTGTGATAGGGCGTCCCCCGCCGTCGCGCGCGCGTCACCATGGTCACCACCTGGTCGGGCCTTCGCGACGCCATGCCCTCGAGCAGCGTGCGTTTGACCCGACGGGTGTTGGCTTCACCGAGGAACGCGGGCGTGCGAGGCGGGTTGTGAGTGCGCATGGTCTGTTCAGACTCCGCTCGCCGAGGCGCCGCGCCCATCGGGGATTGCCCCACCGCCCGATCAGGTCACGTCGTCGGGACCGTAGAGCGAGACCTCGCCCCGGGAGGCCAGCTCGCGCAGCGCGTCGTCGAACTCCCCTCGCCCGCTGTAGAGCCCGTAGTGGACGCGCGTGACCCGCGGGAGCTCCGCGGTGAGGATCCGCGCACGCTCGCGGAGGGTCTCGAAGTGGCGCCGCGTCACCGGGCCCCACTTGCACTCCGCGACGTACACCTCACCGTCGCCGGACAAGCTCACCACGTCGACCTCGTTGCGTGAGCGGGCGTCCCACCACGAGCCGACGCGGAGCGGCTCGAAGGGCGTCGACGCCCGGCGAGCGTGCTCGCGGCACACCCGCTCGAAGACGCCCCCCATGTAGTCGTCGAGCCGTGGGGACACGAGCCGCTTCACCAGCAGCTCCGGCTTCGCGAGCCCGATGCTCCCGGAGCGGAGCGCGGGCGCCACGAACGTGTGCCAGAACTCCACGTACGGATCGGCGACGCGATACACGGCGCGCTTGGAGCGCTTCGGGGTCTTCTCCGTGATCGGGACGACGCGCTCGATCACGTCCATCGCCTCCAGCCACTGAAGCGGGCGGGAGACCGCGCCCCCCGACTTCCCGACGCGGCTCGTGATCCCGCTCCAGGTGCGGTCTCCGCCCGCGATGGCCTCCAGGATGGAGTAGTGCACGTCGGCCTCCCCCAGGAAGGCGTCCAGCATGTGCTGCGCCTCGTCGACGAGCCGACCGGCCGGGTCGAAGAAGAGGCGGGCGAGGTTGGCCTCCAGCGACGCGTCCGGATCGATCAGCGCGAGGTGTCCCGGGAGGTGCCCGGCGACGCCATGGAGGCGCAGGCGGTCCCGAGGCGTCCAGTCGGGCACGAACCCCGCGAGGTCCGCGGCCGTGAACGGGTCGAACGAGATCCGGCGGGTTCGACGCCCGAAGAGGGGCTGATCGCCGGCCTCGAGCCGGTGCATCGCCGTGACGTACGATCCCGCCAGGACGAGCCGGATGCGAGTGCGCGACCAGTCGTGATCCCAGAGCTTCTGCACGATCGACGGGAGCGCGGGAGCGGCCGAGGCCAGGTAGGGGAACTCGTCCAGGACGAGGAGAAACGGCTCGTCCCCGCCCCGCTCCGTGATGTAGGCGAAGAGCGCCTCCCACGAGGGCATCGAGGCGCCTCGGCTGAGAGCCGCGTCCCCGAAACGCTCCCCCACTGCAAGCGAGACGCTGGCGAGCTGCTCGGCCTCGGTGCGTCGGGTCGCCTGGTAGTAGACCCCCTTCACGCGCTTGGCGAAGCGGGAGAGCAGGAAGCTCTTGCCGATGCGCCGACGCCCGAGCACGAAGAGCAGCTCGGGCCGAGGGCTCTCCCAGGCGTCCGAGAGCGCGCGCCACTCGGCGTCTCGGTCGAGCACGTCGCGGGGCTTTCGGGGCACGCCCGAAGATAGCACGAACTTCCAGCAGTGGAACTTCCAGCAGTGGAACTTCCAGCAGTGGAACTTCCAGCAGTGGAACTTCCAGCAGCGGGTCAGAGCGCGAGGTCATCCCGCGGGACGACGACGGACGAACGCGAGCAGCCCGAGCAGCAGCGCGAGCGCCCCGCCGCTGGAGCTCGAGCCCGGCGACGCCGCGCAGCCGCCCCCGCTCGGACGGCCGCAGACCGCGCGGCCTTCGTCGTCGCGGGTGCAGGCGTGCTCGAGCGGGCAGGACGCGCCCGCGCCGCAGCTGCGGGTGCAGGCGCCGCCGGAGCAGATCCCGCCCTCGCCGCAGTCGGCGTCCGCGCTGCAGCTCTCGCCGAAGAGCGCTCCCTCCGGAGCGCACACCTGCGCCGCGCCCGCCGTCGTGCAGGCGAACCCGTCGGCGCAGTCCTCGGCCGCCTCGCAGAAGCGCGAGCACCAGCTCCGATCGCCCGCGGACGCGCAGAAGCCGCTGCCGCAGTCGTCGTTCTCCTCGCACGGATCGCCGATGCGTCCGCGGCCGCCGCGCGCGCAGAGGGAGGCCGCACAGTGAAAGCCGTCCGGACAGCCGGTGTCGGTCGTGCAAGCGCGGGTGCAAGCGCCGTCCTCACACACACCTTCGCCGTGGCAGTCGTCGTGGCTCGCGCAGGGCTCACCGATGCCGCGGCCGCCCACCACCAGGCCCGCGTCGACGCACGCGCCGCACGCCTCCGGGGTCGCGGCGCACGCCTCGCCGACCGGGCAGTGCCCGGCGTCTCCCACGCAGAGCGGCAAGCAGCGGCGCCGTCCGTCGCCCGGATCGACGCAGTGACCCGACGCGCACTCGCCGTCGCTGGCGCAGTCCGTTCCGTCGAGCGCGGAGCCCGCGCTCCCGGCCACACAGCGGCCCTCGCAGCCCGAGGTGCGCTGGCAGTAGAGGCCGGGGGTGGGGATGGTCACGCCCGCGCGCTCGATGGCGTCACAGCTCGGCGCGAGCGGGTTGCAGGGCCGCGCGCACACGCCCTCGAGACACTGCGCCGCGTCAAGGGCCGGCGGGAGGAAGTCGGGCAGCTGCGCGTAGGCGCAGTCGGTGTCGGCCTCGCACGCCTCGCCGAAGTCGGCGCAGCCCTCGTCGGTGGCGTCGTCGCAGTCGTCGTCGAGGCCGTTGCAGACCTCCTCGCCGCCGAGACACTGACCGGCGAGCACCAGCGCGCGGTCGATGAGGTCGAGGTGCTGGTAGACCGAGTTGTATCCGTCCGCCGCGCTGGGGCACGAGCCCGCCTGTCCGAAGGACGCGACGCCGATGACGCGGCGCTCGGGCGCCTCCTGGATCATCGGCCCGCCGGAGTCGCCCTGGCAGATGGTCTGCTCGGTGTAGAGGACGCCGCCCGTGAGGTTCGAGACCACCCCGTCGCCCTTGTACTTGAGCCCGGCCGGCCCGTCGGGGCGCTGGCCGAAGCCGACCGCGGTGAAGGTCTGCCCGATCATGTCGCGCGGCTCGTCCCGACGGATCGGGATCGGCGTGACGCCCTCGACGTCGTCGCGCAGAATGAGCACGCCGACGTCCACGCCGATGATCGCGCCCGAGAGCCCCGTGCGCGGGTTGCTCGAGTAGGCGCCCGGGGTCGTCTCGACGTAGCGCGCGCGGTATCCCCGCACGCTCCGCACGTCGCTGCCCACGCCGACCGTGAACGCGGTGACCGGGTACGGCGCGTCGGCGTCGGCCGCCTGCACGCAGTGCTTGGCCGTCAAGACGACGTTCGGCGCGATGAGCGTGCCCGTGCAGAGCCCGACGCCGCCGAAGGGCAGCACGGTCACGACCGCGTCTTCGCCCTCCTCGAAGGTCCCGTCGACGATGGGCACGTCGAGCTGGGAGACGTCCGGGGCAGGGGGATCGCAGGCGAGCGCGAGGGTCGCCAGGAGCGCGGAGGGGAGCGCGAGGAGGAGGTGTTGGCGCACGGCGCTTCTCTTTATCATCGGCCACCGATTTGACGAAGTGGGCCCGCGCGAGAATGCTCCCGGCCGCATGGCGCAGAAGGACCTCACCGGACTCGGAGAAATTCACGCGCTGCTCGGTCGCGGCACCGAGTTCGAGGGCGTGCTCGCGTTCGAGGGCCGCGTGCGCATCGAGGGCCGCTTCGTCGGCAAGGTGCACAGCGACGGCATCCTCATCCTGGGCGACGGCGCCGAGGTCGAGGCCCAGATCGAGGTCGGCACGCTCATCGTGCGGGGCGGCACGCTCCGGGGGAACGTGGTCGCGCGGCAGCTGGTCGAGATCCACGCCGAGGGCGCGGTCCACGGCGACGTCACCGCGCCCACGCTCGACATCGACAAGGGCTGCGTCTTCGAGGGCCAGATCCACATGACCGGCCTCGAGCCCGAGGAGCCCACCAGCACGGGCTCGCAGGAGATGGACGCGCTCGCGCCGTCCTCGTTCCCGCCGCCGAAGGCCGAATAGTCAGCGGGCGCCGGCGAGCACGAGGGCGGCGAAGATCACGCCGCCGAGGGTGACGAGCAGGACCGTGCGGCTGGAGAGACGGACGCCGCGCTGGAGGCCGGGGACGTTCTCGAAGGGCGGGGCTGCGTCGTCTTCTTCGTCTTCGTGGTCTGCGTCTTCGTGGTCTGCGTCTTCGTGGTCTGCGCCGTCGTCGTCCGCGTCCGAGTCCGCGTCCGACTCCGCGTCCGCGTCCGACTCAGCGTCCGAGTCCGACTCCGCGTCCGCGTCCGCATCCGCATCCGCATCCGCATCCGCATCCGCATCCGCGTCCGAGTCCGAGTCCGACTCCGCATCCGAGTCCGAGTCCGAGTCCGCGTCCGCGTCCGCGTCCGCATCCGAGTCCGCGTCCGCATCCGAGTCCGAGTCCGAGTCCGACTCAGCGTCCGCGTCCGAGTCCGCCTCCGAGTCCGAGTCCGCGTCCGCATCCGAGTCCGACTCAGCGTCCGAATCCGAGTCCGCGTCCGACTTCGCGTCCGCGTCCGCGTCCGCGTCCGAATCCGAGTCCGACTCCGATTCCGCGTCCGAGTCCGCGTCCCGGTGTGCGCGTTCTGGAGCGGTCGAGGCCAGGGGCTCCGTGCGGGACGCGAGGCGCGCGACGGCGAAGCCGGTCCAGAGGGAGAGGAGCACGGCGCCGAGCGCGAGCACGCTTCCGACGAGCGCCAGGAGGGGACCGATCGAGCCGGCGTCGGCGCCGAGGGCCAGGCGCGCGAATGTGATCCACGCGAACACCGCCGCGAGGCCGAGGGCGCCTCCCGCGCGCGAGACGAGGCGGCGCGCGTCGAGCGCCTTGGCTGTGTCTCGGACATGGAACACCAGCGCGCAGAGCGCCGCGCCGCCCAGACAGAGAGACGCGAAGCGCCACCAGGAGGAACCGTCGGGGAACATCGCCTCGAACACGTCGAAGGTCGCGCTCACGCCCATCGCGAGCGCCGCCGCCTGCGCGGCGCGCGGATCGACGTGGGCGTCGGTGTTGCGCGCGAGCCGTAGGAGGAGCGCGAGGACACAGAGCGCGGGGAGGACCGACACCGGGGCCCGCTCGATCGGGAGCGGGTCGAGGCCCTCGAGGCCGCGCACCAGCACGAGGGGCCACGGGGCGACCAGCCACGCGATCCAGCCCAGCAAGGCGAGGCGCAACGTGGACGGTGCGGTGTCGGCCGGGGCCCCGCGCGGCCGCTCGCGCGACGCGGTGTGCGCGAGCGCTCCCGCGAGCACGAGGACGTCGGCCTTCCAGAGCAGCAAGCTCGCGATGGCGGGCAGGTCCATCGGCAGGGCCGCGGTGACGACCCAGACGAGCAGGAGCGCCCACATCCACGCCCCGAGGCGCGCCCCCCACCCCGCGCGCCTCAACCCCTCGAGGAGCGCGAGGGCGCCGAGCGGGCGGACGACGGTCATGCCGACGTAGCCGAGCGCCTCGAGCGCGCCCGGCTCGAACGTGCCCGGCAGGAGCACCTCGCCCGCCGCCGCGAGCGCGAAGACCACCGCCGCCCCGTACGCGTAGCGGCGAGGCGTCGACGTGAGTCGGGCCGCGACCCACGCCGCGACCCCGGCATGCACGAGCCACGTCAGGACGTTCGTGCCGTGGGCGAGCAGCGACGCGAAGCGCTGCGCCTCGAGCGCGTCGAGGCTGTCGGGGCCCCCGAGGGTGAGGGGGAAGTACCAGGCGAGGGCGACGGCAAAGAGCCCGGCGATCGCGACGAGGAGCGCCGAGACGCGGAGCCCGCGGGTCACCTGAAGGACCAGCCCGCGACGAACGTGAAGCGGACCGAGGACTCGACGCCGCTCGTGGCGGCCTCGTCCGCGGCGGCGCCGGCGAAGCTCATCCAGTAGCCGACGTAGTCGAAGCGGACGCCCCACGTCAGGCCGAGGTCGAGCGCGGTGATCAGGTTCCCTCCGAGCCCGACGCCGATGTCGAACCCGTGCGCGTCGACCTGCTCACCGAAGCTCGTGGCGAGCTCGCCCACGCCGAGCACCGCGCGGTAGCCCACGCCGGCGTCGAGCACGAGGGTCTCGTCGTTGAGGAAGCGGAAGCGCGCGCGCGCCCCCGGGCGCAGCCACCCGTACTCGGCGGTGGGCAAGACCACGTTGGTGCCGAGGTGGTAGCCGTCGTAGCCGCCGCCGAAGGCGACGCCGAGCTCGACGACGCTGTCGATGGGGAAGAGGAAGCCGGCGCCGGCCGAGAAGCGCACGAAGTTCGTCGTCTCGACCATCGTGCCGCCGGACGCGGTCTCCGAAGCCAGGCCCACCGAGTGGGCGAAGCTGGCGTCGAGGAAGAGCCCCCGCCCGAGGTGGGACTCGGCCGCGAAGGGGCGCGCCTCGGCCGCGACGGTGATCTCGGGGTAGACGCCGGACGCGAGCTCGTAGCCGCGGTTGCCGCCCGAGGCGAGCGCGACGTCCGCGCTGCGGGTGCGCACGATGACCCCGGCCGTCACCGCGACGATCGCGAGGCCGTCGCTCTCGCCCGGCTCGGCGGGCGCCTCGACCGGGGCGGTGTCGTCGGTCGCCGCGGCCTCGTAGACGGGCTCGGGCTCCGGCTCGGGCTGCGCCTGCATCGCCTCGAGCTCCGTGGAGGCGCGCTCGAAGAGCTGCTCCACGTCGCGCGCGAACGCGCGCTGACCGCGCCGACCGCGGGAGACCCGCGACTGTCCGCGCGCCAGCTCGAAGCCGTCGGCCGCGCGGAAGACCAGCTCCACCCGGGGCCGGCGGCGGGGCCCGGAGACGCTGCCCTGCACGACGATCTGAGCGCCCACATCGCTGGCCAGCGCCTCCACGCCCGCGGCGTCGGTCCCGCTGACGCCGGCGCGGCGCGCGGCGGCGCGGACGTCGGAGCGGGAGACGACCTCGGCCCGATCGGAGAGCGCGCGGCCGACGAGCCGCTCGACCGCGGCGGATCGGCGCCCCTCGAACGGCGCGACCGCGACCGTCTGGGCGCTCGCGGCGGCGGCCTCGAGCACGAAGAAGAAGGAGAACGCGGCGAGCAGGACCCGAGACATGGCGCGCCACCATAGCCGCCGACCTCTGGCCGGTCGAGCGTTGCCGCCCCACCCGGATGGACCGAGGTCTGGGCATGGCCGGACGACGGCGGAGATGGCGGTGGATCATGGGCATCGGAGGTGCGGTGATCGCGGTGGCGTCGGGCTTTCAGCTGGCGCGGAAGTACTTCGAAGAGCCCGAGTACGAGGTGGTCCGCGAGGACGGCGACTTCGAGGTGCGGCGGTACGGCCCGCGCGTGATCGCGGAGACCTTCGTCTCGGTCGAGGACCGGCGCGCGGCCACGAGCGTGGGCTTCTCCCGGCTCGCGGAGTACATCTTCGGCGGCAACGAGAAGATCGCGATGACCACCCCCGTCGAGGCGACGCCCGGAGACGAGGACGGCGAACGCATCGCGATGACGACCCCGGTCGAAGCCGAGCCCTCCGAGGCGGGCTGGCGCGTCGTGTTCACGATGCCCTCCGAGCGCCACCTCGCCGACCTCCCGCGACCGCGCGATCCCCGCGTGATCCTTCGGGAGACGCCTGGGCGGACCGTCGCGACGATGCGCTTCAGCGGGTTCATGAACGATCGGCTTCGGCGCGAGAACGAGCGCGCGCTGCGCGAGAGGCTCGCCGCCGAGGGCCTCAGGCCGACCTCCCCCGTGACCGTGGCGATCTACGACCCTCCCTCCGTCGTGCTGCCGTTCTTCCGGCGAAACGAGGTCATGGTCGAGGTCGAGGCGCTCTGAGAGTCCCCGTTCTGGGTCAGGTCTTGCCACCGACCCTGCAGGACCCTACCCGCCGAACAGAGCCACCGAGGGCGGTGGACGACGGTCGAAAAGGGGGCGCTCCCGCGCGCTTGACTCCCCCCTACCCCACTGCTAGATAGCGCGCGCCCCAGGGCACTTCAGCCCCTGTTTTTCGGACGTTTTCGCCGTTCCGACCCCCTTCTCGGGTTTCCTGCTCCTCGCACGCGGGGGACCCCTCGTTCGGCGCCGCCACGGTGTCGCTCGAGCCCACGGTACCGAGCCTGGCGTGTCCCACGCGCCGCAAGCCTTCGCGCCACCAGTCTTCGCGCCAAACAGAGGCCCAACATGCCCACCGCGCTCCTCTCCGGAAGCCCGATCCTCGACGTCGACGCGACGTTCTTCATCTACTTCGGCGTCTTCTGGCTCCTCTTCTTCATGCTCCGCAGCCTCGTCTTCCGGCCCACGATGGAGCTGTTCGACGAGCGCGAGAAGGCGATCGACGGCGCCAAGGCCGAGGCCAAGAAGCTCGAGAAGACCGCCGAGGGCAAGCTCGAGGCGTTCGAAGGCGAGATGGCCAAGGTCCGCGCCGAGGTCGGCGCCGAGCGCGACAAGATGCGCGCCGAGGCGATCGTCCAGGAGCGCGCCGAGATCGAGAAGGTGCGCGCCGAGACGGACAAGATCGTCGCGGAGGCGGAGGCCGAGATGGCGAAGCAGGCGGCCGAGATTCGCGCGGAGATCGCGAAGAGCTCGCCGCAGCTCGCGCGACAGATCGCCGAGAAGCTCCTCGGCCGAGAGGTGCAGGCATGAAGCGCAGCCTCCTCATCGTGGTCCTCCTGGCGTTCGCCGCTCCGGCGGCGGCCCAGGAGCCGGCCCAGCAGCCCGCCTCCGAAGAGGCCACCGCCGCGCCGCGTCCGCAGCCGGCCCCGCAGCAGGCGGCCCCGCAGCAAGCGGAGCCCCAGCAGGCGGAGCCGCAGCAGGCGGAGCCCCGGCGTCCCGCGCAGCCCGCGCCGAACCAGCGCGTGCAGCCGCAGCCGCAGCCGCGCCTCGTCGCGCCGCCGGCCGCCCAGGCACGTCAGCAGGCGCCGCAGCCCGCGGCCCAGCCGGCCGAGGAAGAAGAAGTCCTCGAGCAGGCGATCGAAGATGCGCCCGAGTTCGAAGAGGTCACCGACGAAGAGATGGACGCCGTCCTCTTCGGAGACGAGGCCCCGGACCACGCCCACACCGCGGTCGAAGAGCTCGTCGAGGAGACGGCCGGCGAGCCGGTCGACGTCGACGACGGACACCTCGAGGGCGCGGTCCTCGATCACGGCGACGAGCACGCGGGACACGAGCACGCGGGCCACGAGCACGCGCACGGCGACGAGCACGCGGCCCACGGCGAGGAGCACGAGCCCGCGAGCATCGTCTCGCTCGCCGCGCCCGTCACCAACTTCATCCTCTGGGCCGTCATCCTCGTCTTCCTGCTGCGCAAGCCGCTCACCGAGTACCTCGCCAACCGGCGCCGCTCGGTCGAAGAGGGCCTCGTCGAGGCCAAGCGCCTGAAGGAGGCGGCCGAGGCGAAGTACGAGGAGTACTCCGAGCGCCTCGAGCGGCTCGACGAGGAGCTGGCCAAGCTCCGCGAGGAGATGGTCCACGCGGCCGAGTCCGAGCGTGACCGCATCCTCGCCGAGGCCAGCGCCCGCTCCGCGCGCATGCGCAAGGACGCGCAGTTCCTCATCGACCAGCAGATGAAGCAGCTCAAGACCGACCTCACCAAGGAGGCCATCGAGGCCGCCATCGGCGCCGCCGAGAAGGTGATGGTCGCGCAGATCGGGGCGCCGGATCAGCAGCGCCTCGCCGACGAGTACATGACGACCATTCAGCAGGTGATCGAGGACGAGGAGGTCCGGGCATGATCGGCTCCGCCGTCGGTAAGCGGTACGCGACCGCCCTCTACGAGCTCGCGCACGAGCAGCAGGCCGTCGAGAAGATCGGCAAGGATCTCTCCGAGCTCGCCGCCTCCTGGGAGAGCAGCGAGGACCTGCGCACCGTCTTCGAGAACCCGCAGTTCGGCGTCGACCAGAAGCGCGGCGTCATCGAGGCGATCGCGGCCAAGGCGGGCGTGCACCCGCTCCTGAAGAACACGCTGCTCATCCTCGCCGACCGGCGCCGGCTGACGCACCTGCCGGAGATCGCCGAGGCCTTCGCGCGCATCGCCGAGCGTCGCTCGGGCCGCATCCGCGCCGAGATCGTCACCGCGACGAAGCTCTCCGACGCCTACTACCAGCAGCTCCAGACGGCGCTGAAGCAGGCGACGGGCAAGGATGTCGTCCTGGTGCGCCGCGAGGATCCGTCGCTCATCGGCGGCGTGGTCACCACCGTGGGCGGCCGCGTCTTCGACGGCAGCCTCAAGAACCGACTCCGCGAGCTCCGCTCGCAGCTGCTCGGTAACGCGAACACTTCCGCGCTCGAGCAGTAGGACTCGAGCGAACCACCGCTAGAAACAAATTTTCAGGCACACCCACCAGGGTGTGCGGCTCAGGCCACCCGAGAGCCAAGAGGGACGACATGCAGCTCCGCGCCGAAGAGATCAGCGAGATCATCAAGAAGCAGATCGCCTCCTACGACAAGTCGGTCGACGTCATGGAGACGGGCTCCGTGCTCACCGTCGGTGACGGCATCGCCCGCATCTACGGCCTCGAGAGCGCCATGGCGGGTGAGCTCGTCGAGTTCGACGGCGGCCTGATGGGCATGGTGCTCAACCTCGAGGAGGACAACGTCGGCGTGGCCATCCTCGGCTCCGACCGCAAGGTCCGTGAGGGCGACACCGTCAAGCGCACCGGCCGCATCTTCGACGTCCCCGTCGGCGAGGCGATGATCGGCCGCGTGGTGAACGCGCTCGGCGAGCCGGTCGACGGCAAGGGCCCGATCGAGACCACCCAGCGCGGTCAGGTCGAGCTCAAGGCGCCGGGCATCATCCTTCGCCAGCCGGTCGCGGAGCCGCTCCAGACGGGCATCAAGGCGATCGACAGCATGATCCCGATCGGCCGTGGTCAGCGCGAGCTGATCATCGGCGACCGCCAGACCGGCAAGACGGCCGTCGCGGTCGACACGATCATCAACCAGAAGGGCAAGGGCGTCTTCTGCTTCTACGTGGCCATCGGCCAGAAGCAGTCGACCGTCGCCCAGGTGCTCACCAAGCTCGAGGACGCGGGCGCGATGGAGTACACCACGATCATCGTGGCTGGCGCCTCCGAGAGCGCGCCGCTCCAGTTCATCGCGCCCTACTCGGGCTGCACGATGGGCGAGTACTTCCGCGACACAGGCCGCCACGCCCTGCTCATCTACGATGATCTCTCGAAGCAGGCGACCGCGTACCGTCAGCTCTCGCTGCTGCTGCGCCGCCCGCCGGGCCGCGAGGCGTACCCCGGCGACGTCTTCTACCTCCACAGCCGCCTGCTCGAGCGCGCCGCGAAGATGGCCGAGGAGTGGGTCGTCGTGAAGAAGGGCGAAGAGCCCAAGCGCGACGGCGCCGAGAAGATCTGGTCCGGCGGCGAGGCCGCTCACGAGGCCAAGGAGGCCGCCAAGGCCAAGGGTGACGGCTTCGAGGCCAAGCAGCTCCCCGACTCGGGCGGCTCGCTCACCGCGCTGCCCATCATCGAGACGCAGGCCGGTGACGTGTCGGCCTACATCCCGACGAACGTCATCTCCATCACCGACGGCCAGATCTTCCTGGAGTCGGACCTCTTCTACTCGGGCGTCCGCCCGGCCATCAACGTCGGCATCAGCGTGTCGCGCGTCGGCGGCTCGGCGCAGATCGGCGCGATGAAGAAGGTGGCCGGCACCCTCCGCCTCGACCTCGCGCAGTACCGCGAGATGGCGGCCTTCGCGCAGTTCGCCTCCGACCTCGACAAGGCGACGCAGCAGCAGCTGTCGCGCGGTCAGCGGCTCGTCGAGATCCTCAAGCAGGGTCAGTACGTGCCGATGGAGGTCGAGAAGCAGGTCGCGGTCATCTACGCCGCGACCAACGGCTGGGTCGACGACATCGAGGTCGACAAGGTCCGCCAGTGGGAGAAGGAGTTCCTCGCCCACATGGAGGCCAACGGCCGCGACGTGCTCGACCTCATCCGCGACGGCAAGAAGCTCAGCGACGACGTCAAGAAGGGCCTCGAGCGCGAGCTGAAGGATTTCGCCAAGATCTTCGGCACCGGCAAGGCCGGCCAGAAGAGCGGCAAGGCGAAGGCGGCCAAGAAGGCCGAGAAGAAGCCGGCGAAGAAGAAGGCCGCCAAGAAGGAAGAGAAGAAGGTCGAAGAGGAGGAGTGATCCTCCCTCGGTCCCGCTGACCTTCCCTCTCCAACGGAGCACCCATGGCGAACCTCAAGCTGATCCGGAAGCGCATCGGAAGCGTCAAGAGCACGCAGAAGATCACCCGGGCGATGAAGATGGTGGCGGCTGCGCGCCTCGCGAAGGCGCAGCAGGCCATCACCGAGCTCAGGCCCTACGCGCTCAAGACCCTCGAGGTCCTCAGCTCCGTGGCGGCTCGCGCGGGCGAGGAGGACGTACACCCCCTCCTCGCGCGCCGTGACCCGAAGCGCGTGATGCTCGTGGTCCTCACGAGCGACCGTGGCCTCGCGGGCGCGTTCAACGCGAACGTGAACAAGGCCGCCTACCTCAAGTGGAAGGCGCTCGAGGACGACGGCGTGGAGGTCAGCTTCGCGGTCGTCGGCCGCAAGGGGCGGGACTTCTTCCGCCGCCGCGGCGCGAACATTCGCCGCGACTTCACGGGCGTCTTCGAGAACCTCACCGTCGAGAGCGCGGGCGAGATCGGCCGCTACATCGTCGGCGAGTACATCGCGGGCGGCCAGGCGCGCCTCGCGGCCGCCGAGCGCGAGGGTCGCAAGCTCGCTCCGGGCCCGTCGGTCGACATGGACAGCCTCGAGGGCAAGCCGCACGGCCTGGCCGAGGTCGACGAGGGGGCCGAGACCTTCACCCCCACCGACTCGTTCGAGGACGCCGAGCCGAACCTCGACGCCGTCTTCCTCATCTACAACGAGTTCAAGAGCGCGATGACCCAGAACGTGGTCGTCGAGCCGCTCCTGCCCATCGTGCCCGAGGAGATCGAGGGCGAGGGCGAGCTGGCCGACCAGCAGGTCGACTTCATCTACGAGCCGAACAAGCGCGCGCTGCTCGACCGCATCCTCCCGATGTACCTCGAGACCGAGGTCTTCCGTTCGCTCCTCGAGTCCGTGGCCTCCGAGCACGGCGCCCGCATGACGGCGATGGACTCGGCGACGAAGAACGCGTCGGACATGATCGACCGCCTCACCCTCGTCTACAACCGCGCCCGCCAGGCCGCGATCACGACGGAGCTGATGGAGATCATCGGCGGCGCGGAGGCCCTCAAGGGCTGACGCTCCACGCTTCTCCCCGACGACGCCCCGGCGGCTCCGCAACGGCCACCGGGGCGTTCTTGCGTCTGGGGCGGAAGCTCCGTGATGGACGCAAGGCTCGAACGGAGACGCGTGTCAACTCCCGACCACGAGACAAAACCAACTTGCGCAATCGTTGACACGCAGACGTCAGCACGCGAGGCTGTCACTCGACGACTGGGGAGCCTCCGATGCAGCAAGTAATCGATCGATGCGATGGCCGCAAACTGCAATCCGACCCATCAAGCTTGTCGGAACGACGCGGGCGCGACGCCCATCGACTGCACGGAGGAGGAGCTTCCCACCTGTATCAACTTCTGCTTCCCGACGGTGACGCAGGAGGAGGCGGACGGGGCAGCGTGTGTCGTCGATCCGTGCGACGCCCAGCGCATCGACGAGGGCGGAGTCATACTGTGCCCTGATGAGTTCGCGTGCGTCCCCGACGCGCCCAGCAGTCGAACCGGCACATGCATTCAACGAACCGCCCTCACCGCCTGCGAGAAAGACGGCAGCCCGCCGTGCCCGACCGGTACGTTCTGTCGCCTCTTCACGTCCGTGTTCGCGAGGCCGGGCTTCATCGATCCGAGCGCGGAAGGCATGTGCACGCCCTGGATTCGTGAAGGCGCGCTCCGCCTCGAGGCCGGGGATCCCAGGGCGATCGAGTGCGAGCCCGGCACATACTGCCGGCCCACGGCCGCCGGTAGCTGGCGCTGCGCCCGCCCCTGCGAGTCGGTCGACGACTGCGCCTGTGCGTCGGACGGCTACGAGCCGCAGTGCATCGACGAGGGCAGCTCCGCCCCCACCTGCAGCACCTGCGCCCGCCTCGGACAGGAGTGCGACTTCGGCGAGGACGCTCCGCCCTGCTGCGGCGCCGCCACGTGCGACGACGCCGCCGACACCGTCCCGGGCAACGAGCGCGGCCTCTGCTGCCTCCCCGAGGAGGCGGAGTGCGAGACCGACGCCGACTGCTGCGGCACCAACCTCTGCTTCGACAGCAAGTGCACTCCGTGCGGCGGAGTGGGCGAGATGCCGACCGAAGCGGGATGTTGCGGCAGCCTCACCCCCGACGGCGACAACCTCTGCTCGCGCGAGTGCGTCTGGCAGGGCACCCCTGCGAACGACGGCGATGACTGCACTCCTCGCACCGCGGATCCCAGCTGCCAGGGGAAGATTCTCTGCACGCCCGCGGGCGCCGAGTGCAACCCGATCAGTGTCTCGCCCGACAACAATTGCGACGGTATCGACGACGACTGCGACGGTGTCCCCGACGACGACGACCTCGGGACCTGCACCGAGCCCCGTCCCGCCGGTTGTCAGCCAGGCTTCGTGGCCAGCACGCCGGGCCGCGAGGTCTGCGCCTCCCCCGACAACGTCGAGTGCCACTACGGCACCGGTACGCACCGCCAGACTCATTGCAGCCGGATCGCGGGCCTCTTCCTCGGACCCGGCGATTGTCTCGTGGGTCACACGGTGCCTGCCGGCGGCTGCACCGGGCCGAGCGACTGTTCGCCCGGCGAGCTCTGTGGCCCTGCTGGCAGCACGTGCGGCCCCGCTATCGAGGGGTGTTGCGAGAAGTACTCGAACGCCATGGGATGGCATCATGTGCCCTGCTGTCGCTTGGACCGTACGGGGAGTAACCTGTGCTGGAACCCAGAGGACCGGGGATGAGGCCGGTTTCGCTCCTGGCAGGAGTCCTCGCGTGCGCCTCGTTTGGCTGCTCCGAGTCTCACGGCTCCCTCACCGACGCGGGCAGTCCCGCATGCCCTGCGGAGACCGACTATTCGCTCTCTCGGGAGTTGCTCCCCAGCGTCGACCCGACGACCTCGATATGGGACCTCTCGGAAAGCGACGTCGAAGCCTACTGTGCGTGGAAGCGTGCCCACGCCGGCTCCGACTACCCGATGTGTCCGGACGGAACCCCGAGCGTCGAGCGCTACGAGGACTGCGTGGCCAGCCTCAGCAGAGAGCCGATCATGGGCGAATGCCAGATGCCAGCCGGCCTCCTCATCGAGTGCACCAAGGTCCGCCTCGACTGGTGCGTACACGGCGCAGATCGGTCCCTGGCCTACTGCGCCTGCGACCGCATCAACACCTTTTGCGGGGACTGACGTCCCGCCCTGATGATTTGCTCCACACCGATGCTCCAGTCGCGCGCTGCGGCACCTCGACCACCGTCCCCGCGAGCCGTGATGCTCACCTCCCTGCTGACGCTCGCGTCGTGCACAGACGCGCACGCTCGTGTGGAGCCTGCCCCGGACTCCTGCACGCGAGATGGCGGCTCCACGCTCGTCGCCCGAGCGTTGTTCCCCGACATCGACCCGGAGACACCGATGAATCGGCTCTCCGAGACCGAAGCCCGCGCCTATTGCGAGTGGAAGCGAGCGCTGGCCGGGGAGGATGAATCGGTGTGCCCGGACGGTCGCATCACCGCACAGCCCGCGGAGGGTTGCTACGAGCACCTACGGTCGATCGCCGGAGCTCCCCTCTGCTCACCACCGTTCGGCCTCGTCGTCCAGTGCGACCTCCCCCGGCTGCGGTGGTGCACCGCAGGAGGCCCGCGAGATGACGTGGAATGCCCCTGCGCGGCCGTCAATCTCCACTGCCGGCCCTGAATCCCACTTGTGGCGCTCCCCCGATCGAGGCGCGGATGCGCGAGCGGCTCGCGAGACTCGCCCGCGCCATCGATCGCGAGCGGAGCCAGAGGATCTCGGGCGAGTGGGTGTTGGCGCGGGCGACCCATGTCGGAACCCGGAGGACCGAGGATGAGGATGCCGCCGCTCCTCACGGTCGGAGTGACGCTGGTCGCGGTCATGGCGTGCTCGGAGTCTCATGGGAGCCTCGGAGACGCCGGACCGACCTGCGCTCCCGACGCCGGCTTCGGTGTCGCCAGGGCTCTCTTCCCCGAGGTCGAGCCCGAAACGCCGATGACGGGCCTCTCCGAGTCCGAAGCCCGCGCCTTCTGCGACTGGAAGCGAGCCCTGGCCGGAGAGGACGAGCCGGTGTGCCCCAACGGTCGCCTCACCGCAGAGGCGGCGGAGGGCTGCTACGAGTATCTGCGCTCGATCGCGGGAGCCCCCATCTGCTCTCCGCCGTTCGGCCTCGTCGTCGAGTGCGACCTCCCCCGGCTGCGATGGTGCACGGCGGGAGGCCCGCGCGAGGATGTGGACTGCCCTTGTGAAGCCGTGGCCCGTCACTGCCGGCCCTGAGCGCCACCCCTCCCGAGTTGCAGGTGCGCTGGACCGGGGCCGCGCGAGCCCGCCGGCCTGGGAGGGGCGAGAGGCCCGGACGCCAGACGCGGTGACCGGCCTTGCCAGTTGCCTCCGAGGGATTCACCTTCTCGGCCTCATGGGGCGGTCCCGAAAGCTCGGCCTGGTGGCGGTGGTCCTCGCGCTCTCGTGCGTGGCGGGCCTCGCGTTCGCGCAGCGTCAGACCGCGGGGTACGCGTGGGTCGACCCGGACTGGCGCTTCATGCACCACGACCGGCCGATCAAGGTGGTGCTGCTCGCCGGCTCCATCGGCGCGTTCCCGAACCGGCCCTACCCGCGGCTGCTGCACGAGTGGTGCGAGAACGTCGAGGTCCGCAACCTCTCGCAGGTCGGCCACGGCGCGCCGCAGCTCGGCGCGCGTTTCCGGAGCGAGGTGCTCGAGAACCCCAACGTGCCGGTCGGCGCGCCCGGGACCGAGGTGTGGCTGATGTTCGGAGGCGGGATGAACAGCGTCGGCGCGCCCCACCGGACCAACCGCGCCATCCGCCGCACCTTCGAGCTGGCCCATCGGCGCGGGGTCCGGGTCGTCTCCCTGTCGCTCACGCCCTGGGGAGACGACGGCTCGGACGACGAGCGCTGGGACGGCGGCCGGGCGCTGCACGCGCTGAAGGCCACGCGGAACGTGGTGGGCTTCCAGCTCGGCCGGCTCGCCCCGAGCGAGGCGCTGGGGCCCTTCGTGCGCGAGCGCGGGGACGCGCCGTGGACCGAGCGCGAGCGGCCCGACATCGTCGTGGATCTCTACGACTCTCGGCTGCGCGACCGCGACGCGGAGCCGTGGCCGCTCGACGACGTGCGCGAGAAGATCCAGCGCGACGCCCGGTGGCGCGCGAGCGTGGCCGAGCTGTCCGACGAGGAGCGGGAGGCGCGGCTCGCGGAGGACGCGCGCCTCATGTCGAGCGCGCCCCGCTGGTTCTTGCGCCGCGAGTACCGCGGGTTCGACCACATCCACCCGAACCCGGCCGGCCACCAGGTCATCGCCGAGACGATCTGCCCGCGGCTCCCCGAGAGCTGGGGCTGTCAGTGCCCGTGACCGAGCTCCGATGATTGGGCGAGAGAAGCACCACCTCGAGCGCCGTGACGGGAGCCGGCTCTACTACGAGGTCGGCGGGCGCGGCGAGCCCCTCGTGCTCATCCGCGGCCTCTCCCGCTCGAGCGCGTACTGGTTCGACTTCCGCGATCTCCTCGAGCAGCAGCGCCGGGTGCTCGTGCTCGACAACCGCGGCGTCGGCCGCAGCAGCACCCCTCGCCTCCCGTGGGGCACCGAGGACATGGCCGACGACGTCGCGGACGTGCTGCGCGACAGCGGCGTCGAGCGGGCCGACGTCTTCGGGATCAGCCTCGGCGGGATGATCGCGCAGCACCTCGCGCTCCGGCACCCCCACCGCGTGCGCAAGCTCGTGCTCGCGTGCACCACGCCCGGCGGCCGCGGCGCGAAGCGCATCGAGACGCGCGCCGCGCTCGCCCTCGCGCGCAGCGCCGCGATGCCCTTCGACCGCGCCATCCGCCACAGCGCGCCCTGGGTCCTCAGCGCCGACCACCTGAAGCGCAAGCCGGACACCGTCGAGCGCTGGATCGCCATCGCCGCGAGCGAGCCCCGCGACCGGCGCGGAGTGCTCGGGCAGCTCTACGCCGCCGCCCGCCACGAGGCCTGGTCCATGCTCCACCACATCGAGCACGACACATTGCTCCTCCACGGCGACGCCGACCGCCTCATCCACCCGGACAACAGCCGCCGCCTGAACGGCCGCATCCCCGGCTCCACCCTCCGCTGGCTCGAGGGCGCGGGGCACGACTTCCCCACCGAGCGCCCCCACGCCACCCGAGACCACGTCCTCGAGTTCACGGGAAGCTGACGGTCACGGGCGCGCTTCGATCTGTAGTCGTCTCACTCGCAGCCGCCCATGCCGGTGAGCGTGAGCGTGTACGGCTGACAGCTGAACGCCGGCGCGCCGATGCCACGAACCCTGACGTAGAAGCGGCGGGAGTCATCGCTACCACACTGCCCGTCGCCCCAGTCGATCCGCGTGCCGCTCGAGCCGGC
>SHBB01000519.1 GCA_004213565.1 Sandaracinaceae bacterium | reverse complement strand
TCGCGAAGCCCTCCGGACCCAGCCGAACCACCGCGACGCCTCCGCGAAGCCCTCCGCGTGGACTCGAACCACCCCGACGGGCTGGGCGAAGCCCTCCGGACCAACTCGAACTACCGACCTGGCCTTCGCGAAGCCCTCCAGGTGGTTCGAACTACCGATTTGGCCTTCGCGAAGCCCTCCCAGGTGGTTTCGAACTACCGACTCGGCCTTCGCGAAGCACTCCCAGGTAGTTTCGAACTACCGACTTGGCCTTCGCGAAGCACTCCCAGGTGGTTCGAGCTACCGACTTGGCCTTCGCGAAGCCCTCCGAGGTGGTTCGGCGATCTCGAGGCCTGGCTTCGAGTGACCGCGCGGGCCACGCCCGCGATCACCCCGTCCCTCGTCGCCGCGTCCGCGGTCGTGCCCGCGACGAAGACCGCGACCGCGTATCGCCGCCCGTCGGGCGCGGTGAGCACGCCGATGTCGTTCGCGCCGAGGCTCACGCCCGCGACCTCGAAGCCGCTGCCCGTCTTGTGCGCGAGCGCCCACCCCGGCGCGAGCCCCGCGCGCAGCCGCGCCTGCCCGGTCTCCGACGCCTCCATCAGCGAGAGGATGCGGCGCGTGGACGCCTCCGAGAGGAGCTCCCCTCGCGCCAGGCGCGCCAGGCTTCGGGCGGCGCCCAGCGCGGTGGCGGCGTTCGGGTCGGCGGCGAGCGCGGCCAGGAGGTGAGCGCGCGCGTCCTCCTCGGGCAGCTCTGCCACCTCGGC
Source organism: Sandaracinaceae bacterium (assembly GCA_004213565.1). Lineage (GTDB taxonomy): Bacteria > Myxococcota_A > Polyangia > Polyangiales > Sandaracinaceae > JAVJQK01. Next base: position 6,611 of record SHBB01000519.1, on the reverse strand, counting down.
TCTCAACCGGTCCGCGAGCGCGTGGAGCCCCTCTTCGTTCGTGGTGATGCGCACGCCCTCGACGCCGCGCCGTTCGAGCGCCGCCTGCACCGCCCCCGGCCCGCCGAGGTGCCGGAGGATCGCGTCGGCGGAGGGGTTGTCGCTCACGAGCAAGATCTGCTCGACCAGGTGCGCGAGCGTGAACGCGCTCCCTTCGGGGCCCACCTCCTCGGCGATGGGCTGGTAGGGGAAGAGGAGGTGCGCCCGCTCGATGCGGACCTCGTCCTCCCACGACGCCTCGCCGCGCTCGACCGCGTCGGCCGCCGCCACCGCGAGCCAGGTCTTGAACGTGCTCTGCTGCGGCATCGGCGCGTCGCCGTTCACCGCCCATTCGCCGCCGCGCTCGAGGGTGGAGCCGACGTCGAGCGAGACCACCGCGATGGCCACTCGCCCATCGATCCGGGCGGCGATCTCGGCGAGCTCGCCCTGCAGCGTGGACGCGCCGACGCGATCGGGCGTGGGCGCCGCCGCGCCGCAGGCCGCCAGCAGGATCGAAGCCGCGGTACCAGCGAGTCTCTTCACGGGGTCTCCTCTCGTAGGCGCTGCCCGACGCCGGAGGGGCGCCTCGGCATTCCCGCGATATCCTCGCCTCCATGCTCGGTCGCTACTCGATGAAGCGCGGCGTGCCGAAGTCCGAGCTGCCCGCGGGGCGGCGCCAGGACGCGCGCAAGCACACGAAGCACGTCCTGCGGCCCGCGGCCGACAACGTCGAGGCGTACCTGTCGGGAGAGATGACCTGGGACGCGTTCGCGGAGGCCTACCGGTCCCTCGTCGAGCGCCGCATGCGAGAAGATCGCGCGCCCTTCGACGCGCTCGCCGCCCTGGCCCGACAGACCGACGTCTGGCTCGGCTGCTCGTGTCCCACCAAGCAGAACCCGGACGTCCGCCGCTGCCACACCTGGCTCGCCCTCGAGCAGATGGCCGCGGCGTACCCGGACCTCGACGTCGTCTTCCCCGACCCCTGACCGCGTCACGGCTCGTCGACGTCGGCCGCGGTGAAGCTCCGCCCGCACGCGGCGCACACGAGGTAGCTCTCGTGCCTCGAACTGCGTGCGGCGCGATGCGTGTGGTCGGTCCGGGACTCGCCACAGAACGGGCAGGCGAGCCCCTCGGCCCGGCACGTCGCGAGCAGCGCGTCGGTGCGTCGATTTCGGGACGCGCACTCGGCCTCCCGCTCCTGGAGCTCGGCGGCACGCTCCGCCTCGAACCGCGCCTCGGCCTCTCGCATCGGCCGCCAGTCGGCGCGCCCCTCGATGATCTCCGCCGTGGGCAGCTCGCGGCGAAGGATCGGGAGCACCCGCTCCAGCGCGGCCTGGATCGCCTCGTGCCGCGGAGCGTCGCCCGGCGCGCCGTCGCGCAGCCAGCACTCCCACCGATCGAGCGGCACGCTCTCCCACACCGCGGTCGCGGCCACCAGCACCCCGACGCTGACCTGCTCGAAGTTCGAGAGCGTGACCCGCACCTCGTCCGACGCGAAGACCTCGGGGCCGCCCGACCAGCCGGCTCGCGCGTCGAAGTAGCTGCGCGCGAACGGCTCGCGCTCCTCCCAGCTCGCGTAGCAGCCCCAGTGCATCGCGGCGTCGCAGAAGCGGAAGAGCGGGTGGCCGTGCTGCAGCCAGACGCCCGACGTGGCGAAGTATCCGTCGGCGCCGATCCCTTCTCTGCAGATCGCACACCGCGTGGCCTTGGTGATGAGTGCCATCGGCGCCAACGTGCCGCATCCCACGCACGCGTCGACTCGCACGATCCCGCGATCAGGCTTCTATCGCGATCTCTGGCGCGCTGCCGGCGACGGAACGAAGAAAGCCTCCGATGACTCGGAGGCTCTCTCGATGGGTCATGAAGGACTCGAACCTTCAGCCAATGGATTAAGAGTCCACTGCTCTACCAATTGAGCTAATGACCCGGTTTGTGTCGCGCCCGGAGGGATTCGAACCCCCGACCTGCGGATTCGAAGTCCGATGCTCTATCCAGCTGAGCTACAGGCGCCCGTAGGAAGCGCGCCGCGTCCAAGCTGTCGGCGGCGGGCTTTCTACAGCATCTCGCTGGGCTGTCAAATGCTTTCCGAGGAAAGCCTCTGAGGGTGACCGACGGGATTTGAACCCGCGACAACCGGAGCCACAATCCAGTGCTCTACCAACTGAGCTACGGCCACCAGAGACGGCGGAGTCTAGCCAAAACGTCTCCGGAGGCAAGCACTCGATAACATTCCCCCGAAGCAGCCCGTTGAACTACCGAGCCCGAAGGATCTCGGAGCGCGACGGCTCGAATCTCGGTTCGAGCTGACGAGGAGATGCCGCAGCATCTCCGAGGAAGCGCGGGCCGAGAGGCGGGTCGTCCCGCCCGAGAGACGAGGAGCGAGGTTCTTCAACGGGCTGCCAAGGCGTACGCTGGGGCCATGAAGAGCGGCCGATGTCCCAAGTGCGAGGGCCAACGCATCGCCACGACGAAGTACGCGCAGTACCTCGGGGCGGGGGTGTCGGGGCCCACGCTGAGGCTCTTCGCCTGCGCCGACTGCCGCTACACCGAGCAGTATCTCGAGGAGCCGGTGGAGCAGCGGGTGAAGGTGCTCGACAGCTGGCAGTGGCTGAAGGACGAGGCGGGGCCGTTCCGCTGATCAGTCAGCGATCGCGGGGCGTCACGATCAGCTGGCCGTCCCCGGCGTAGCGGCGGCGCGCCCACTCGGAGAGCGCGATGCCCGCCGCGACGGTCATCGGGTAGCTGTGGTTGATGCCGAACATCGGGATGGCCACGACCTCGTCCGCGGCCTCGAGGATCTCGGCGCCGACGCCCTCCTCTTCGTTGCCGATGACGATCACGGTGTCCTCGGGCATGGCCGCGTCCCAGAGGCCGACGAGGTCGTCGTGGTCCTTCTCGAGCGCGCTCAGGTGCCAGCCCTCGGCCCGGGCGCGCGCGACGAAGGCGGCCTCGCTCGGGATCTCGACCACGTTCTCGTAGCGCTGCATGCCCATCGCGGCGCGGCGGTACCAGTCCTCTTCGCCGATGAGCAGGATCTCTTTGACGAGGAACGAGTGGGCGGTCCGGATGATCGCGCCGACGTTGAAGGGGTTCTTGCTCCGGCGGATCGCCACGCGCACCGGGTGACGGATCCGCTCGAGCTCGGCCTTCACCTCTTCGAGCGGCATGCGGAGCGGGGGGACCTTGGCCACGCGCGGCTCAGCGCTTCCACTTGATGGAGCAGCCCATCGACGGAACGACCTCGCTCAGGCCGTGCGGCTGACCCGCGAGGGTGCGATCGAGGACCTGACGCAGATCCTGCTGGCGAACGGCCGAGGCGTCCTTCCAGCTGTCGTCGATGCGGCCGTTGTAGACGAGCTGGCGCGCGGCATCGAAGACGAAGACGTCCGGCGTGCAGGCGGCGTCGTAGGCCCGCGCGATCTCCTGCGTCTCGTCGCGCAGGTAGGGGAAGTTGAAGCCCTTGTCCTTCGCGCGCTCGACCATGCGCTCGAACGAGTCGCCGGGGTGGCTGCGCGCGTCGTTCGGGTTGATCGCGACGAGGCGCACGCCCTCGCTCTCGTAGTCGCGCTGGAGGGCGACGAGGCGATCTTCGGAGGCGATGGCGTACGGGCAGTGGTTGCACGTGAATACGACGACCAGCGCCTTCGCGTCCGAGAAGTCGCTCAGCGACCAGGTCCGGCCGTCCACACCGGGCAGCGAGAAGTCCGGCGCGGGCGTGCCGACGGCCATGCCGTGAGATTGTACGAGGGCCATGGGGCGAGCCTGGCGCCGGCCCGTGGGCGCCGCAAGGTCAGAGCTGCCAGCCGACGTAGCCGGTGGCGTGCCAGCCGGAGTCGTGGCCCTCGACCGCGCCCGAGGGGCGGCGCAGGGTCAGCCCGTAGTGGCGGAAGCCGACCTCCGCCGCCCAGATGAAGCCGGGGTCCACCAGGCCGTGGAAGCGCATCACGCCGTCGACCCCGAGCACGTCGTAGTCGCGGCCGTAGACGCTCTCGAGCTCGCCGACGCCGAAGGGGAAGCGCAGGCCCACCTCGGCGTCGAGCACGAGGTGGCGGCCGACGAGCCGGAAGGCGCTGACGACGGCGGGCCGGAGGTGCACGTACTCGGCGGTCGGGACCAGCTCGTTGAAGGCCAGCTCGTAGCGGTCCCAGCCGACGCCGAGCGCCGCGCCGAGCTCCACCGTGTCGTCGATCCAGTAGCTCGCGCCCGCGTCGGCGCGCAGCCGCACGAACCAGGTGTCGAGCTGGCCGAGCCGCGGGTCCTCGCGCTCGCTGGTCAGGCCGGCGGAGGTGCCGAAGACGACGCGCGCGAAGGCGACGTCGAAGAAGCGCGCGTCGGCGCGGGCCGCGATCTCGAAGTAGGGCTCGACGCGGTAGGCGGCGTCGACGCCGTCGGGGGAGAGCAGCTCCACGCCGCGGCTCCGCACGCCGGCCCCGAGCATGAAGCGCGCCTCGATCGGGAGGCCGCCCCGGTCCGGCGGGGCGTCGGCCTCCGCGGCCGTCGCCGCCGCCCTCTCCGTCGCGCGGGCCGGCTCCTCGGACGGGGCGTCGACCTCGGGCGCGCCGGGCTCCGGGACGGTGGGTGAGGCGGCGGTCGGGACCAGCTCGAGCTCGCCGACCAGCCGATCGATCAGCCGGCTGACGCCGCGCCCGCCCCGAATGCGCATTCGCACGCCGCCTTGCTCTCCGCCCGTCGCGTCGCGGACCTCGAGCGTGACCTGGTGCTGGCGGCGCCGCGAGCGGACGCGCCCGGTGACGATGGCGCCCGCGCCGGCCTCGGTGGCGGCCGCGGCGAGGTCGTCCGTCGCGCCGACCTCGGTGACCTCGAGCCCGCGCTCGCGCAGGCCGTCGGCGATCATGCGCTGGGCGACGGTCGCGCCGCGCCCCTCGAGCTCCACGAGCAGCACGCGCTGCGCCTGGGCCTGAGCGAACGCCGGGAAGAGCAACAACCCGGCGGTGAGGAGGAAGCGCGTCACCGCGCGCGAGAGTACCTCAGTCCGCGAGATCGACCCACACCGGCGCGTGGTCGCTCGGGGTCAAGCCCTCGACCTTCTTGCGCCAGTCCCGCGAGATGTGGACGTCGTCGATGCGCGCGGCGAGCGGCTGGGTGACGAGCACCAGATCGATGCGCAGCCCCATGCGCTTGTGGAACGCGCCCGCGCGGTAGTCCCACCAGCTGTGGCCGGGCTCGTCGGGCTTGGTGGCGCGCCACGCGTCGGTGAAGCCCCACTCGAGCAGCCGGCTCATGCGCTGCCGCTCCTCGTCGGTGTGGAAGATGTGGCCCTTCAGCTTCTTCTCGTTCCAGGAGTCGATCGGCTCGGGCACGATGTTGAAGTCGCCGGTCAAGACGAGCGGCTCGTCCGGCGCGTGGTTCGCCTCGACGTACGCCGTCAGCGCGTCGTACCAGGCGAGCTTGCCCTGGAAGTCCTCGTGCTCGACGGTCTTGCCGTTCGGGCAGTAGACGGTGATGAAGGTCATGCCGTCCACCTTCACCGAGAGGAGGCGCGCGCCGACGTCCTCCTGGCCGGGGAGCCCGCGCTGCGCGACCTCGGCCGGGCGCTTGCTGAGCACGGCGACCCCGTTCCAGCTCTTCTGCCCGTGCGTGACGACCGAGTAGCCCAGCTCCGAGAAGACGTCGTGGGGGAACTTCTCGTCCTCCATCTTGAGCTCCTGGAAGCCCACGACGTCGGGATCGACCGCGCGAAGCCAGTGCTGGACGTAGTCCACACGGGCCCGCATTCCGTTGATGTTCCAGGTCGCGATGCGCATGCGCACCGTTTAGGCGGACGTCAGCTCCGCAGCAAGGCGGGGATGGGGCCGACCCGCAGATCCGCGCGGTCCTCTTCGAGCCCCGCGTCGGTGAGCAGGGTCCGCCAGATGTGCTCGGGGTAGATGATCTGCCCCGCGGTGGGGTCCTCGGTCACGCGGCCGGTCGTCACGTCGACGAGCTGCGGCGCCATGCCGATGTCGCTCGAGGCGCCGATGACGCCCCCCTTGATGGAGCCGCCGAGCAGCATGCAGCTGTTCGTCAGCCAGTGATCGCGCCCGCCGCGCGCGTTGAGCAGCGGGGTGCGCATGAACTCGCTGAAGGCGCAGATGACGGTGCGGTCGAGCATGGACTCGCCCGTGTCGCCGTAGGGCGTCTCCTCGAGGTGGAGCGCGAGCCGCGCGAGCGCGTCGAAGCCCTCGTACTGACGCGGCGCGTGCTCGTCCTCCCAGTCATCGAAGTGGGCGTCGAGCCCGCTCGCGGCCTGGATGGTCACCACGCGCGCCACGCCGTTGTTCAGCGCCTGGTAGGCGAGCGCCGCCTGCGCGCCCGGGCTGCTCAGCTCGTTGGTCGCGAAGGCGTAGCGGTCGCGCATGGCGGCCATCTCGTCGGTGCGGAAGTCGAAGAGCGACTGCACGTCCGCCTCCATCACCGTCCGCATGCGCACGCGCGCCGACTCGCTCGCGCGCAGGAGCGGCGACGACAGGTTGCGCGCGCAGCTCGACTCGTCCGCGTGATGATCGCTCACCGCGAGGTCGAAGGCCTCGTCCATCGTCGGCTCCTGGCGGCGCAGGAGCTCCACCATGTCCGACGCGCTGCCCACCCGGAGC
>SHBB01000518.1 GCA_004213565.1 Sandaracinaceae bacterium | reverse complement strand
GTCGGCGCTCTCCTCTCCGCGCTCGGAGCGCGCCGCGGCCAGCTCCTCGAGCGCCGCGTGCACGGCGGCCTTGGCGCCCAGCACGTCGGCCATGCGCGCGTACGTCGCGTCGAGCCCCGCCTCGTCACCGGTGCGCCCGTAGAGCGCCTCGACCGCGACGAGCGCGCCGGCGTGCTCGGGTTTGGCCGAGAAGACGGGGCGGAACGACTCGAGGGCCCGCGTGATGGAGGCGCCGCGCTGGGAGAGCACGACGGCTTTGCGCAGTGAGGCTTGCGTTCGTGTGAACCCGTCGCCGCTCGCCTCGGCCTCGGTCGCGATGGCGTCGGCCAGCCGGTCCCACGCCGCGGCGTCGGTCAGCAGGCGCTCTCGGGCGTCGAGAGAGGGGCGGTAGAGCGGGTCCGCGGCGAGCGCGAGCTCGTGGGCCTCGAGGGCCCGCCGCGGATCGCTCAGCTGCTCCTCGAAGAGCACGCCCAGGGCGTGGGCCGTGGCGGCGCGCTCGACCGGGCTCGTCAGCCGGTCGAGCTGCTCGCGGCGACACGTGGCCAGCTCCTCCCAGCGTCCAGAGCGCTCGAGCGCGTCGGCGAGCGCGGCCTGCGTCGCGGCCTTCTCATCGATGGCGAGCGCGTGCCGATAGGACACGATCGCGCGCGCGTCGTCGGCGAGGTGGCGCTCGTGGAGCTCCGCGATCCGGGCGTGGAGGCGCGCCTTCTCGGCGAGCGGCACGATCGGCAAGAGGCGCTCGAGGACACCGACCAGCGCCTCGTGGTGCCCCGCCTCGTCCCGCAGCCGCGCCAGCGTCTCGAGGCTCGCCCGGTGCTGCGTTGTCCGGGCGAGGAGCGCCTCGAGCGCGCGGCAGGCCGCCTGCGGGTCGGACTCCGCGTCGATCTCGGCCGCGCGATGGAGGAGCGCGTCGCGCCGCGAGGCGTCCTCGGTCAGCGCCGCCTCGCTCCTGAGCGCTTCACGGAGCCGGTCTCGTCTCCCCGCGCGCTCGGCCGCGCGCTGCACCGCGTGCCAGGCGCCGAGGTGCGACGCGTCGCGCTCGAGGATGCGCTCGAAGGTCGAGAGCGCGGCCGCCGGGTCGTCCAGCCGGTCCTCCAGCACCGCGCCGAGGCGGAAGAGCCACGCGATCGCCTCCGGGTCGTGGGGCGCGCGATCGACGGCCCGCTCGTAGATCTCGACGAGCTCGTGCCAGCGGCCGGCGTGGCTCAGCAGCCGCGTGAGGGCGATGAAGGACTCGTGATGCGTGGGGTCCAGCGCCAGCGCGCGCGCGTGCTGGCGCGTCGCCTCGTCGGGGTCGTGCAGCCGCCGCTCGTGCAGCTCGCCCATGCGGTGGTGGAGCTGCGCTTGCGCTTCCGGATCCGTGAGCGCCGCCGCGCGCGTCTCGAGCACCGCGAGCACCTCGGGCCACGCCTCGCGCCCGCGCAGCAGACGCTCGAGCGCCGCCGCCGCGCCGCGGTGACGCGGATCGGCCGTGAGCGCGCGCTCGAACCAGCCGAGCGCCGCGTCCTCGGACCGGAGCGCACCCTCGTGGAGCTGACCGAGCGTCATGGCCAGCCGCACCACCTCGTGCGGCGCGCTCACCGTCTCGATCAACCTGGCGAGCGCGTCGGCCTGCTCGCGCGTCCGCCCCGTCTCGGCCGAGAGCCGCGCCAGCTCGCGGAGCAGCGACGGATCCGCGGGGCGGGCGCGCAGCGCCGCCTCCAGCGTCTGGATGGCCGCCGGCGCGTCGCCGAGCGCTCTCTCTTGCACCCGCGCGATCGCGCAGAGGATCGACTGCCGCGCGTCCTTGTCGCGGCAGAGCTCGTGCTCGGTGCGCAGCGCGGCGACGAGCTGCGGCCAGCGGCGCTGGCTGGCGCCCAGACGCTTGACGTGCGCGAGGGCGTCGCTCGCGTGGGGGTCGGTGGCGAGCGCGTTCTCGTAGAGGACCGCCGCCTGCGCCGCGTCGCCGAGCTTCGCCTCGGTCAGGTGGGCGCGGAGGGCCGTCCACGCGGCGCGCAGAGGCGGATCGTCCACCGCGTCGGCCAGGCGCGCGTAGGTGTCCGCGAGCGCCGGCCAGCTCTCGTCGCGCCGGTACCCGCGCTCGAGGGCTTTGAGCAGGACGACGTCGCCCGGGGCGTGAGCGAGCCCCTCGCGGTAGACCGCCAGCGCGGCCGCGGGGTCGGCGAGCCGGCGCTCGAGGACCCGGCCCTTCGCGTGGAGCAGGCGCGCCTTCTCCCCCGGGTCGCGGGTGACGGCGAGCTCCGCGTCGTAGAGCGCGGGCAGCTCCGCGTGGCGGCCGAGCGCCATCGCGACCCGCCGCGCGCCGCGCAGCGCGGGGACGTGATCGGGCGCGCGCTTCTGCACCTCGGCGTAGTGCTTGGCCGCCCCGTCGAGGTCCTGGAGCGGGCCCTCGGAGAGGCGCCCGAGCGCGTGGTGCAGCTGGGCCTCCCGCTCCAGCTGGCTCTCCACCGCGAGCTGGGCGTGGCAGAGATCGCGCAGCTGTGCGGCGGCCATGCCGAGGTGCGGGCGCGTCCCCGGCTCTCCCAGGAGGAGCCCGGGGCGCGTCATCTCGTCGGTGTGGGAGTCGCCGACCACGACGCTCGCGGTGACGTGCACCTGCGTGGGCTCCTCGGTCGCGACGGGCACGCTCTGCTCGTCGGTGTCGCGCTCGCGCGGCTTGTTGCCCGGCGGAGGCGGCGGCGGGCTCGGGCGAGGCTTCGACGCCGCGACCTGCGGTCGGGACGGGCGCTTCTGCGGCGGCGGCGGCACGGGCGGCGGGACCGCGCGAGACGGAGGCGGAGGCACCTGCAAGGCGGGAGGCCTGGCGTCCGGGAGCTCGTGCTCGGCCGTGTCTTCAGGTCGAGTCGTGGGACGCTGTTCGTCCATCGGGGGGGACAGGGTACCGCGTCCCGAGCCCCGGTGCGCGCCGTGTTCGCGGTGGGGCGAACAGCGCCCCTCTCGGCTTTCGGGCCCCGGCCCGCCCGGCCTGTTAGAGACGCACGTTCTGCCGGGTTTTTCGCGCTCGAGCCCCGGCCGCATTAGAACCGACTCCGGGGCGCGAGATCAGGAGGCGCAGTGTTTCGCGGGCGAATCAGAGCCATTCATTTCGTGGGCATCGGTGGCATCGGCATGAGCGGCATCGCCGAGGTGCTGCTCGCCGAGGGCTTCTCCGTCAGCGGCTCGGATCTGCGCGAGAGCGAGACCACCAAGCGCCTCGCCGAGCAGGGCGCGCGCATCTGCGTCGGCCACGCGGCGGAGAACGTGCAGCGCGCCGACGTGGTCGTCTTCTCGAGCGCCGTCCCCAAGGACAACCCCGAGCTGGTCGAGGCGCGCGTCAACGCCATCCCGGTGATCCCGCGCGCGGAGATGCTCGCGGAGCTGATGCGGCTGAAGGACGGCGTCGCCATCGCCGGCTCACACGGCAAGACCACCACCACGTCGCTCGTGGCCACCGTGCTGCGCGAGGCGGAGCTGGACCCGACGGTGGTCATCGGCGGCAAGCTGAACGCGCTCGGCACGAGCGCGGCGAGCGGCAAGGGCGACCTCCTCGTCGCGGAGGCGGACGAGTCGGACGGCTCGTTCCTGCACCTCTCGCCGGTGATCGCGATCGTGACGAACATCGATCCGGAGCACCTGGACCACTACGGGGACTTCGACCGGGTCAAGAAGGCGTTCGTGGAGTTCGCCAACCGAGTGCCCTTCTACGGCCTCGTCATCGCGTGCCTCGATCACCCGCACGTCCAGGCGCTGCTCCCGCAGATCGAGAAGCGCGTCGCGACGTACGGCCTGAGCGCGCAGGCCGATTACCGCGCGAAGGACCCGACGGTCGAAGGGCTGAGCACCCGGTTCCAGCTCATCCGGAGGGGCGAGGACCTCGGCGAGGTCTCGGTGCGCATGCCCGGGATCCACAACGTGCTGAACACGCTGGCCGTCATCGCGCTCGCGGACGAGCTGGGCGTGCCGCTCGCGATCACCAAGAAGGCGCTCGCGGGCTTCGGCGGTGTGCACCGCCGCTTCACGATCGTCGGCGAGCGCGCCGGGGTGACGGTGATCGACGACTACGGCCACCACCCCGCGGAGGTCCAGGTCACGCTCGAGGCGGCGCAGCGCGCCTACGGACGGCGGCTCGTCGTCGCGTTCCAGCCGCACCGCTACTCGCGCACGCACCACCTCTTCGAGGATCTGACCCGCGCCTTCAACCGGGCCGACGTCCTGCTCCTCGCGGACGTGTACGCGGCGGGCGAGAAGCCGATCGAGGGCGCGGACAGCGAGCGGCTCGCCCGCGCGATCCGAGAGCACGGCCACCGCGACGTCGCGCACGTCGGACCGCGCCCGGCGCTCATCGACGCGCTGATGGACCGGGTGAAGCCCGGCGACATCGTCATCACGCTGGGCGCGGGGGACATCACCCGGACCGGCCCGGAGCTGCTCGCGGCGCTCGAGGCGCGAGAGGGCGCGTGACGGAGAAGAACGCCAAGACGCGCCGCAAGGCGTCGCCCGACGCGGCCGGCGCGAAGGCGGAGAAGAACGCCCGCTCCAGGCGGGCGAGCGCGCGCCGCAAGACGTCGCCCGAGGCGCCCAAGTCCTCCCGCAACCGGCGCGTGCGCCCGAAGCCCGGCGCCGAGCCCGAGGCGCCCGTCGTCCCGAAGCGGTCCTTGCGCGAGCGGCTGCGCGGCGGCGCCGCGGCGGCGTCGGGCTGGACCAAGCGGCTGCGCGGCCCGGCCGAGATGGCGCTGCGCGGGTTGGTGGTCATCGCGGTCGGCGTCGGCGCGGTCGCGCTCGGCCGTCTCGTCGAGCGCCACGTGCGCACGTCGCCCGCGTTCGCGGTGACCGACATCGGCCTCGAAGGGCACGTCCGGCTCGGGCGCGAAGAGGTGCTGGGCGTCGCTGGCCTCGGTGAGGGGCAGAACGTCTTCGACGTCTCTCCCGAGGAGGCGCAGGCCGCGCTCGAGTCGCACCCGTGGATCGCGGAGGCGGAGGTTCGCCGCCGGCTCCCTGGCAGCTACACGCTCCAGATTCGAGAGCGTCAGGCGGTCGCGCTGCTCGCGGTGGGTGAGGTCTTCCTGGTCAGCGAAGACGGCGCCGTCTTCAAGCGCGTCTCGGCGGACGACCCCGTCGACCTCCCGGTCATCACCGGCGTCGACCGCGAGCGCTTCACCCGCGACCGGGCCTTCCGCACGTCGGTGCTCCTCGAGGCGGTCGCGCTCCTGAGCGACTACCGCGGCGCGGGGCTCTGGCGCCGCGAGCCGATCGAGGAGCTGCACGTCGAGCGCGACGACGGCCTCAGCCTCTACGCCGGCGCCGACCCGACCTACGTGCGCCTCGGCCACGGGCCGTTCCGACAGAAGCTGCGCCGGCTCCGTACGGTGCTGGACGAGCTGGGCGAGCGCGGCGCCCGCGCCGCCTACGTCTACCTCGACAACGAGCGCCGCCCCGACCGCGTCACGGTGCGCATCCGCGACGACGCCGAGTCGACGGAGGCCACCCCCGAGGCGTCGCCCGAGCCGCCCGCGACCTGAGCGCGCTCGTCGTCCGGAGATGGGTGCGGCCGCGGATCAGGCCAGCAGCGTCTCCACCACGGCCGTCCCCCGGTCGCCGAAGCTCTCCCGCTCGAGACCGAGCGCGTGGCTGAGGGTGAGCAACACGTCGTGATAGTGGAACTCGTCCTGTAGATCGAGGTAGCGCCCCATGCGCAGCCCCGTCCCCGCGCTGCCCCCCGCGACGAGCAGCGGCACGTCGAAGCGGAGGTGCGGGTTCTGCTGTCCGGGGCGCGTGAGGCCCAGCTCGCTCACCCATAGCACCATGGTGTGATCGAGCAGCGTGCCGTCGCCCTCGGGGATGGAGTCCAGCTGGGTGAGCAGGTGGGCCATCTCCTCGGCGTGCCAGGTCTGGACGGCGCGGTGCATCGCGTGCTTCTTGTTCGGCGCGCCCGACGACGTGAGGGGGCTCGCGCCTCCATGGGAGATCTCGTGCCAGTCCACCCAGTCCTCGCGCGGGACGCCGTCGGCCTCGAGCCAGTCGAAGGCGACGCCCTTCTGGCCGGGCTCCACGACGATCGACACCACGCGGGTCAGGTCGCAGGCGAGGGCGGCCACCGTCAGGTCGACGTGCGCGCGCAGACGTGAGGGAGCGTCCAGCTCGCCGCTCGGCTCAGCGGGGGTCTCGCAGCTCCGCACGGTCGCGACCGCTCCGTCCTCGTCCCCGAGGCGCCTCTCCAACTCCCGCACGCTCTCGAGGTGCTGCGCCAGCAGCCGCGACTCCTCGGGGGAGGCGCCCTGTCGGAGCGCGCCCAGATGCCCCACGGTGTGGTCGAGCACGCTCCTTCGGCTCCGCCACAGATCTCGCGCCGCGGTCGGCGACAGCGCCCGGAACACCCGCTCGAAGGCCACGCGCGGGTCCTGCTGGGGCCAGAGCGGGATCGGCAGCGCGTCCGCGTCCGCGCCGGGGAGATAGGAGATGACGGACTCGTAGGTGCGCCCCCTGACCATCGCGAGCTGTAGGCTCGCGGTCGACGTCGTGCCCGAGTGCTGGGCGGCGAAGAGCTGATCGAGCGTGCCCTGAGAGGGGAACGCGGTCGGCAGCGGGTCGCCGCCGGGGGTCCCGCTCAGCGCCTCCGCGTGGCCGAAGATGTGGCCATGGGCGCCGCGGACGCCGTGCAACTGCAGGATTCGGTCGGCGAAGGGGGCGAGCGACGAGAGCTGGGGCGACAGCTCCGTGAGGGGCGCGTCGGTCGCCTCGCCCACCGGCGGCCGCCAGAGCGCCTCGAGCTGATCCTGGCCTGTGTAGAACACCACCACGCGCCGCGGGACGGAGTCCTGCGCGGTGAGCCAGCGCGGCGCCGCGAGGGCGCCCGCGGCCGCCGCTCCCCCGAGCCCGAGCGTTCGCAAAAAATGCCGTCGGTTCCAGCCCGTCACTCCCTTGCCCATCAGCGTCTCCTCTGCACGAAGGTGTCGTGCTCGACGATCGCGACCATCGCGTCGAAGAGCGAGGCCTCGCCGGCCCGTCGCGCGATGGCGTCGATCGCGTCGGCGTCGCCCTCGTGCTCGAGCCGGCCGACGCTGAAGCGCAGCCAGTGGCGCGCGAAGCAGCGGCGCGCCTCCGGAGCCGACGCGATGCGCTGGCCCAGCTCGCGCGTCCCGTCGATCGTGCCGTCTGCGACGCCGAGGAGCGGGATGCCGCCCGACGCGTCGATCGGCCGGCCGTACTCGCGGTCGCGCAGGCGCCCGAGCGCGTCTCGGTCCTCGAGGGCGAAGCCGATGGGGTCGATGTGGCGATGGCAACTCGAGCACGCGGGGTTGGATGAGTGGGCCGTCCAGCGCTCGCGCGTGGTGGCGTCTTCGTCCGGCGGCGCGATGTCCGTGTCGATGCCCGGGGGCGGCGGCTCGATCTCGGCGCACAGCA
>SHBB01000517.1 GCA_004213565.1 Sandaracinaceae bacterium | reverse complement strand
GCATCAGCCTCTCGAGCGACGCGGTCGGCGCCCAGACGATCACGCACTATTACTACCTGGTGACCGGCGTCGGGAAGACGCGGGACCTGGTCCGCGTGCTCGAGAACGAGGACCCCGAGAGCGCCCTCATCTTCTGCAACACGAAGGTGATGACCGAGCGCGTGGCCCGCGAGCTCAAGCAGGCCGGCTTCAACGCCGACTGGCTCAACGGCGACCTGCCGCAGTCCGAGCGGGAGAAGGTGCTGCGCCGCACGCGTGAAGGCAGCCTGCGATACCTCGTCGCCACCGACGTGGCCGCGCGTGGCATCGACATCTCGCACGTCACGCACGTCATCAACCACGACTTCCCCGAGAACATCGAGGCCTACATCCACCGCACCGGCCGCACCGGCCGCGCGGGGCGCACGGGCACCGCCATCGCGATGGTCTCGCCGCAGGAGCTGGGCTCGCTCTACTACCTGCGCCTGACCTACAAGATCTTCCCCATCGAGCGCTCGCTGCCCTCTCAGGGGGAGCTCCAGACCCGCGCGGAGTCGGATCGCATCGGCCTGCTGAGCGAGGCCTTCACGGCCGAGCCGAGCGAGATCGATCGCGCGGTCGCCCGTCGGCTCCTGGCGCACCCGGACGCGGAGCGCCTCCTCGGCGGTCTGCTCTCGGCGTTCTTCGGCCCGCGCGAGGACGTGGACGAGGAGGCGGCGGCGGCCCGACGCGAGCGCCCGGCGCGCCCCGCCCCGGAGCCGGAGCCCGAAGAAGAGGCGCGCCCCGCCAAGCGCGCGCGCTCGGCCAAGCCCCGCCGCGAGGAGCCCCGCCGCGAGGAGCCCCGTCGTGAGGAGCCCCGCCGTGAGGAGCCGCGCGCGAGCGGCAACGGTCGCGGCCGGAGCGAGGACGACGACGACGGCGCCGAGCACGAGGGCGAAGACGACGTGCTCCTGTACGTGAACCTCGGCCGCCGCGACGGCGTGCGCCCCGGGGAGATCATCCGCCTCCTCGCCGAGAACTGCGCCCTCGACAAGGCCGAGGTGGGGCGCATCCGGATCCGCGATCGCCACACCTTCGTGGGCGTGCCGCGCGACAAGGCGGACGAGATCGTCGACCAGCTCGCGGGCACCGAGAGCCACGAGAAGGAGCTGGTGGTCGAGAAGGCGCGAGCGCAGGCATGAAGGCCCGGCTCGGCGTGGCGCTGCTCGCCATCGCCGGGCTGCTCGGGGCCTGCGACGACGCCCTGAGCGGGGGCCCGCGCGGCGGTCGCGGCGTGAGCACGCCTGCGCCCGTGCCCGTGCCGCTGCCCGAGGGCGAGCCCGTCGAGGCGCCGCGCGCGCCGCGCCCCCGTCTCCTCGGCAGCGAGGCGGAGCGCTCGCCCGGCGCCGACAACCGCGCCCTGGCCGGTGAGGCCGCGCCCGGCGGTACCGGGGCGGCCGCGGAAGAGGCGACAGAGGCCCGACGCGACCTCTCCGCGGATCTCCAGCGCGCGTTCGGCGCGCCGACCGGTTGCCTGTCCGAGGCGACCCGAGATGGGCTCGAGGGCGAGCTGGCCGTGCAGGTGAGCGTCCGCGTCACGCCGACGGGCCGCGTCGTCTCCGCCGACGTCACCAGCGGCGCCCTGCCCGAGCCCGATCGCGCGTGCATGGAGCGACACGCGCTCGGGGTCCGGATCGCGGGGCCGGTCGAGGACGCGCCTCGCGCGGTCAGCGCGACGATCCGCTATCGCGTCCAGGATGGGCGCGTGTCGACGACCACGCGTGATCTCCCGCAGCGCGAGTACGGGCCGGGAACCCTGAACCCCGACTCGACGCTGCCGGCGGCGGGGACGGCCACCGAGCGCCCCGCTGGAAGCGTCTCGCCGTCCCGCACCCTCCCCGCGCAGGTCCCCGCCGAGCGCCCCCCGGGGTTCGTGCCCCCCTCGCGCACCCTCCCCGCTCAGGGGAACTAGGGAAATTGATCCACATACCTCCCGTCGCGTGCCGTCCCCAGGGCCGACCGGATCGAGACCCTTGTGGCCGGGGGCCCCTTCCGGCTAGGTTCGTTCGCTGCGATGGCAGACAGCTCAAGCGTGGCCCGACAGAAGGCGCCCGGGCTCGCTCCCGGATCCGTGGTCGGAGGTCGCTTCCAGATCGAGCGCGCGGTCTCCGAGGACGCGCTCGGCAGCGTGCTCGCGGCGAAAGACCAGAAGACGGGGCGCCCGATCGCGGTGCGCGTGCTGTCCCCTGGGCTCATCGCCACCCCCGCCGCGATCGAGAAGCTGCGCGGCGAGGTCAAGACCGCGGCCACCATCCAGCACAAGAGCATCGTCGCCACCTACGGGATGGGCAACGACAAGGGCGGCGCGCGCTTCATCGCCACGGAGTGGGTGGACGGCCGGCCGCTCGAAGCCGTGATCGCCGAGAAGAAGAGCGAGTCCGCCACTCCGATGTCCCTGCGCGGCGCGTACAACGTGGTCGCGCACGTGTGCAAGGCGCTCGGCGCCGCGGCCAAGAAGGGCGCCTTTCACGGCGCGCTCCGGCCAGGCGTGGTGTTCGTCACGCAGTCCGGTCGCGTCAAGGTCGGTGGCCTGGGGCTCGACAAGGCCATCGTCGAGACCGCGGGGCCGGCCGCGCTCGGCGCGGGGGAGCAGGCCTTCCTCGCGCCCGAGGTGAAGCAGGGCCAGCCGCCCACCGCGGCGAGCGACGTCTTCGGCATCGGCGGCCTCCTCTACGCGATGCTGACGGGGCGGAGTCCCCTCGACGAGTTCATCGCGCCTTCGCAGGCCCACCCGGAGGCGAGCCCCGAGGTCGACGCGGTGCTGATGAAATGCCTCTCGGCGGATCCGGCGGCGCGCTTCGGCTCGGCGCAGGAGGTCAAAGCGGCCCTGGTCGGCCTGGCCAAGGGCACGGAGCCGACGACCGACCAGGAGGACTTCGGGGTCGACCTGGACCTCGACATCGACATCGGCTCGCTCCAGCCCCCGCCCTCGGCCCCGCAGGCCCAGGCGCGGCCCAGGCCTCCGGCGCCCGCGAAGGCGCCTGGCGGCGGCCCCCAGGTGGGTCAGCGCGTGGCGCTGGACGAGAGCTTCCGCTCGGCGCCCGGCATGGTCGCGCCCGTGGCGAGCGCCGAGGTCGATCTCTCGCACCTCCTGACCAAGATCACCGAGAACGACGCCCCGCGCTGGATGGTGGTCAAGGACAACCTCGATCACGGCCCGTTCAGCGGCCGGGAGCTGGTGAACCTCATCTTGCAGGGCGAGGTGCTCGGCGAGCACCGCCTCCTCAACATGGACACCGGGCAGCGCTTCGAGGTGCGCGAGGCGCCGGAGTTCGTGGAGTTCGTCGAGCAGTTCCGCCTCAAGAAGGCCGAGCAGGATCACCAGGTGGCCCTGCAGAAGTCCGAGAAGGCCGAGAAGGTCTCCATGGTCTCCAAGATCATGATCCTCGGCGGCGTGGCCGCGGTGGTCGGCGTCGGCGTGGTCGTGTTCCTCGTGACCCGCCCCGACATCCAGGAGGAGGAGCGCTCCGACGCGGACGTCGCCGACCTCTACGAGCGCGGCGAGATCGAGATCAGCGGCTCGGCCGGGATCCTCCCCGATCCGCCGCGGCGCACCGGGCGTCGACGCGCTCGCCGGGGCGGGGGCGCGGGCGGCATGAGCTACGAGGACGCCATGAACCAGGTCGCCGACCTCGGCAGCGCGACCGGCACGGGGAGCCAGCGCCGGCTCACGCCGCAGCAGGTCGCCGGGGTGATGAACCAGAACATCAACCGCCTCGTCCCCTGCCTCTCACAGGGCTCGGGCGGAGGGCAGGTCCGCATCGACATGGCCATCGCCGGGAGCGGCCAGGTGCAGGGCGCCACCGTTCGCAACGGCACGCCCGCCTTCCAGCGCTGCGTCGCCGGGCGCGTACGTCAAATACGCTTCCCCTCATTCCCTGCCCCGCGCATGGGCGCGAGCTACACCTTCAGCGCCAACTGATGCGCTCGACGTCAGCGCGGACGACCGTTCCCCGCCTCGGCCACGCCCTCTCGCTGTGCGCGGCGATGCTCGCCGTCGGCTGCGAGGCCGAGCTCGCCACCGACCTCAGCGACGTCCAGGCCGACGAGATCGTGCTCGCGCTCGACGGCGAGGGCATCGGCGCCGACAAGGCGCGCTCGGAGGCGACGGGAGGGGCGCGCTATCGCGTGGTCGTGGCGCACGGCGACGTCCCGGCCGCGCTCGCGGTGCTCCGGGACCACGATCTGCCCCGCCCGGAGGCGCCCGGCTTCGCCGAGATGTTCTCGGACGGAAGCCTCGTCCCGAGCGCGGCCGAGGAGCGGGCGCGGTACGCCGCGGCCATCGCGGGGGAGCTCTCGCGCTCGCTCGAGGCGATGGAGGGCGTGCGGCGCGCGCGTGTGCACGTCGCGATGCCCGAGGCCGGCAGCCGCACCCTCGACGAGGGGCCGGCGCGGGCGCGCGCGTCGGTGCTCCTCTTGCACAACCCGGGCGTCGAGCCCGACGCGGACGCGGTGCGCGCGCTGGTCGCGGGGGGCGTCCAGGAGCTGGCCATCGAAGACGTCGCGGTGGTGGCCTCTCCCGCGCGCGCGCGCAGCGGCGAGGCCGCGCGGCTGTCGCGAATCGGGCCGATCGCGGTCAGCCGCGGCACCGCGGGCGTGCTCAAGGCGGTGCTCGCCGCCTCGTTCGCGCTGAACCTGTTGCTCGTGCTCGCGCTGGTGTGGATCCGGCGCCGCGCGAGCGATGACGATCCGAGCCGCCACGGAGGCGCGCCGGCCAAGATGAAGACCTGAGGGAGGGGACCGACATGTCGAAGGACGCGCTCGCGAACGCGAACTACTACTTCAACCGCGCTTCGAAGATCCTGGGGCTGACCGACGACGTCTCGGTCCAGCTGCGGACGCCGCACCGCGAGGTCAAGGTCGAGTGCACCGTTCGCATGGACGACGGCACCATCGGCACCTTCGTCGGCTACCGCGTGCAGCACGACAACGCCCGCGGTCCCTTCAAGGGCGGCCTCCGCTACCACCACGAGGTGGACGAGCAGGAGGTCACCGCGCTCGCCCAGCTGATGACGTGGAAGACGGCGGTCGTCGGCGTCCCGTTCGGCGGCGCCAAGGGCGGCATCCAGGTCGACACGACCAAGCTCTCGAGCGACGAGATCCAGCGCATGACGCGCCGCTTCGTCGACGGCATCTACGAGGTCATCGGCGAGAAGACCGACATCCCCGCGCCGGACATGTACACGAACGCACAGGTCATGGCGTGGATCTTCGACCAGTACGCCAACTACCGCGGCTACACGCCGGGCGTCGTCACCGGCAAGCCGGTCGAGCTCGGCGGCTCGCTCGGGCGCGGCTCGGCGACCGGCCGCGGCTGCCTCTACGCGTGTGAGAACCTGCTCGAGGTGCTCGGCGACTCGATGGAGGGCAAGCGCGTCATCGTGCAGGGCTTCGGCAACGTCGGCAGCTGGGCCGCGCGCCTCTTCGAGGAGCAGGGGGCCAAGGTCGTCGGCATCGCGGACGTGTCCGGCGGCTACTACAACCCCGAGGGCATCAACATCGAGGCGGCGATGAAGGAGGTCGAGACCGACCGCAGCCTCGAGGGGTTCAAGGGCGGCGACAAGCTCGGCGGCGACGCGATCCTCGTCCAGGACTGCGACATCCTCATCCCCGCGGCGCTGGGCGGCGTGATCACCAAGGACGTGGCCAAGGACGTCCGGGCCAAGATCATCGTCGAGGGCGCGAACGGGCCCACCACCCCGGAAGCCGACGAGGTCTTCGAGAAGGCGGGCGTGCACGTCATCCCCGACATCTACGCGAACGCGGGCGGCGTGACCGTCAGCTACTTCGAGTGGGCGCAGAACATGCAGCACTTCTACTGGGGAGAGGACCGCGTGAACGACGAGCTCCGGCACGTCATGAAGAAGTCCTGGGCCGAGCTGCACGGCATCGCCAGGAGCCGCAACATCCCGCTCCGCATGGCCGCCTACGTGCTCGGCGTCGGTCGGGTCGATCAGACGACCTCGATGCGCGGCGTCTGAGCTGGCGCGCCCGGGCCCTCGGGTCGGCGCCCGGCCGCGTGCGGCCAGGTGCGTGCGGGCAGGTGCGTCGGCCTACGGCCCGGAGTCGAGCAGCGGACCCGCGTCGGGGAGCGGGGGGATCCCCGTGTCGGGGACGCCCGTGTCGGGCACGCCCGTGTCCGGGATGCCCGAGTCGGGGACACCGCTGTCCGGCACGCCCGTGTCCGGGACGCCGGTGTCCATGGGCATCCCCGTGTCGACCGGCGGGCCGCTGTCCATGGGCGGACCGGTGTCGGCGGGCGGCGCGGCGTCCAGGACGGCGCCGTCCATCGGCGGCTGGCCCGAGTCCATGCTGGGGACGACGCCCCCCTCGAGGCCCGACAGATCCGTGGTGCAGACGCCCCCGACGCAGGCGAGGAGCGGCTCGCACTGATCGGAGCGCACGCAGCGCCCTCCCATGCCCCGCAGCTCGGTCTGCGCGCAGCCCGCGAGGACTCCCATCAGCACGGCCAGCGCGCCCCACCCGGTCATGCACCGCATGTGAGCAGGGTACGAGAAGCGCGGGCCCATGAGAAGGCCGACCCAAGGATGGGCGGGCGCGACGGGTCGCAGGGGGCGAGGCGCTCCACGGAGTCGCGAAGCGCCTGAAAACACGGGCGAACCCGCGTGAAAGCCGACAGTGTGAGCGTTGACACCCCCCGAGGGCTCTTGCTAATCTGCCACGAGGCGTCTGCCTCCGGCCCGGACGCGGGCTGTCGAGTCGCTCGGGTCGACGATCTGGGCAAAGTCACCGGCACGCCGGCTCGAACCAGTTACATTTCTCCCGGCCGCCTCGCGCGGCCTGCTTGGCTCACCCCTCCCCAACTCAGTTCCCCGGAACCTCTCCCCACCAGCGAAACAGCGGAGCAGCGGCTACATGTCTGACCAGAAGGAATCCTCCGTTCTCTTCAACCTCAAGGAGTTGATGAACCTCGAAGAGGAGCGCATCCACGAGGAGGAAGAAGAGAAGCGTCGCAAGGAGGAAGAGGAGCGGGCTCGCCGCGAAGCCGAAGAGCGCCGCCGCCGCGAAGAGGAAGAGGCCCGCCGCCGCTCCGAGGAGGAGGCCCGCCTCGCGGAAGAGCGCGCCAAGCGCGACGAAGAAGAGCGCAAGGTGCGCGAGAAGGAGGAGCGTGAGCTCGCCCTCCGCCTCGAGGCCGAGCAGAAGGCGCGCCTCGCCGAGCAGGAGCGCCTCCTCGCCCACGAGCAGGAGCTGAAGCGCATCGAGGCGCAGCGCCGCAAGGGCGTGCACCCGGCGGTCTTCGCCATCGTCGCGCTCGTCATCCTCGGGGTGGCGGGCGGCGGTGGGTACGTCTGGTACGCGAAGTCGCAGGAGGCCGAGCAGCAGCGCATCGCGGCCGAGCAGCG
>SHBB01000516.1 GCA_004213565.1 Sandaracinaceae bacterium | reverse complement strand
CGGGTGCCACCCGGCGGGCAACCCGCCGTCGCCGATCCTCGTGGCGGCGGACCTCGGCGACCTTCGACTCGATGGCATCGACCTCTTCGAGCGCCCGGTTCGCTACTCGATCCACCCCGCCTTCCGGACCGGAGCCGGGGCGGACCTCGTGTCCTTCTTCCTGGGCGTCGGGTGAGGACGCTCGTCGTCCGCGAGCACGGCGCGATCGAGCGCAGCGAGCTCGGCTCGGAGCTGCGTCTCCTTCATGCGCTCGACGGGCGCCGTGAAGACCGCCCCGTGTTCTCGTGGAGCCGGCCGACCCGACTCAAGGCGAAGAGCTACGTGGGTGTCATCCAGCTCCCGCGCACGACGATCGAGATCCTCCCGAAGGTCGAGGCCGACGACGCCCGCGTGCGCTCGAACCTCCTCTACATGCTCACGGTCGCGGGCCGCGTCCCGTTTCGCGAGCGCGACCTCGCGTCGCTTGCGACCGCGAAGATGCCGCTCCTCGAAGCACTCATGGCGATCTTTTCTCGCCGCTTGGTCGATGAGCTCCGCCGCGGCGCCGAGCGCGGCTACCGGCGGCTTCGCCAGGACAGTGTCGTGATTCGCGGAAAGCTGCTCGTCGGTCTCAGCGAGAAGAAGCGTCCGGGTCGAACGGACCTTTGGGTCGTCGACCGTGACGAGCTCGTCGTCGACACCGTGCTCAACCGGATCCTGAAGCGAGCGTGTCGACTGCTCCTGCGCCTCACGCGCATCCCTGCCACCCAGTCGGCGTTACGCGAGTCCCTCCTCTACTACGCGGATGTCACCGACCGCGTTGTCTCCAGCGCGGACTTCGAGAGCGTGAGCCTCGACCGCAACTCGGCCCGGTTCGAGCCGCTCCTCACATTCGCTCGCCTCGTCATCTCCGGCGCGTCTCCGTCGCCAATGGGCGGGAAGGAGCAGACCTTCTCCCTTCTCTTCCCAATGGACCGGCTCTTCGAGGACTTCGTCGGCCGCTTCCTGCTGCGTCACGCCCAGGAGCTGGGAATGCGCCACCGAGACATCGAGCTCCAGGGGAGAGGGCGCCGGCGACACTTGCTTCGAAGCAACGACGGCGAGCTGCACTATCGCCTGAAGCCTGACATCCTGATCCACCGTGAGGGGGCGCCGAGAGTGCTCGTCGACACCAAGTGGAAGGCTCTTGATCCCAGTTACTCGCACGACGGCGTCGCGCAGGGTGACATCTACCAGATGTACGCCTACGCGGTGCACTACGGCTGCTCGGAGGCTGTCTTGCTCTACCCTGCGGTGGACGGAGTCAGCGCGCGGTCGCTCGCGTTCGTTGGGCCACCTGCGCCGCTGGGTACGCGGATTCGGGTAGCGTTCATGGATGTACGGAGGGACCTGTTGCGCGAGCGATGGCGGTCGGTCGAGGAGCTAGGCGGCGTACTGTTGGACGCGGCCGCGTGACTGGGGTCACGTGAGCCTGAACTGCCACTCCCCCGCCCTGAGCCCGCGCCGACCGAGCTCCTCGATCTGCCCGTTCGCGCTCTGGCAGAGCTCCAGCACCGCGGTGGTCACATCCTCGACCGCGCCGTCACCGGTCACGGCCCAAAGCTGCCAGGGCAGACCGCGCTCCGCGTAGTCCAGTGCGCGGCGGCGCTCGCCTTCAGACAGGATGAAGCCGACGGTCTGCAGGCTCGCGACTCGCTTCACCTCGACGAAACGGATCACCTTCATCTCGGCCGAGGGCACCAGGATGTCGAAACCGGCGTCCTCCACGAGCTCGGCGACGTGCAGGGCTCGGCGGATGTCTTCGTCTGTTGTGGCGTGCGATAGCTCTTCAGCGCGAGCGCTGAAAGCGCCAAGGCACTCGGCAAGGGCACTTCGGAGCGCCGTGCGCCAGCCGCTCTCGTCTGCCTCGCGCCATCGCTGCGCCTCGTCGATGGCGGCTCGCACGACGCCCTCCTCGGCGCGTCGACCTCCCCGTCCGCGTTTTCGGTGCACCTCCGCCCAGCCCTCCTCGCCCTTGGGGGTCAACCCCGGTTGCTTCGGAGCTCCCCCTGGCCAGGCCATCGCGCTGCGCGGCTTTCCAGAACCGCTCGGGAGTTTGGTCACGGTGACCTCGCCCCTGATGAACGCCCGAGCCGCGTCCGTAGGGTCGATGGGAACATCCGCGGGCAGCTCGAAACGGAGCCGAGCAAGGGCTTCGACGTTCGTGCCGAGCTTCGCAAGCTCGAACGCCTCACCCTGGCACGGTGTGTTCATCCGCGCGGCTAGCTCCTCGAGAAGGCCCTCCTTCCATCGTCCTCGGCCGAGCTGGTCCGCCCGGGCCGCGGCGTACGCCTCGAGGTCGAGTCGGTTCAGTTGGTCGCGATGCCAAGCTGCGAAGGCGACTCGAGGACAAGCCGCTCTCACCGGCGGCTCCGCGTCTTCCAACGCGCGCTCGAGGGCCGCTCGTACATCGTCCTCGGTCGCCTCGGGCTTCGTGACTGCCGCCCAGGCGTCGGGTGTGACCGGCGCGCCCGGCCGGAGGTGGTCCGACTCGACCTCGCCGAATGTGCTCAGCGCTTCGATCACCCGGGTCGACCACGCAGCGCGCTGCGTGTCGGACATCCGCATGCCATCGAGACGCTCTGCCCAGTCGAGCACCTCGGCGTCCGACAACCCCTGGTCACGGCGGAAGCGGCGCACGGAGCTCGGTACCCGTCCATCGAGGGGCGCGTCGGTCCAGGCCTGAAGAGCCTCTCGGAAGAGAGGCTCGAACGCGCGACCTTCGGAGAGTAGCTCTGAGAGCGGGCGTGCGGCCTCGGCCAGCTGACGACCCTCGCCGTCGAAGGCCAGCACGATCGATCCATCCGCGTCCGCATGCGCGAAGACATCGCCCCGCTCCCCGCGCCCCAGCTCGCCCCGAAGCCGATCGTGCTCATACTCGAGCCACACGTCTCGCGAATGGCGGAAGCGAAGAAGGGCTAGCCGTGCCACGGCCTCATTCACTGGCAGCTCGACACCGACTCGCGCGTGAAGTGCAGCGGCGAGCATGTCGGGGGCGGCCGCGAGGATGCGCCGCTCGAATTGTCGTTCGATCTCGGGGTCCCCTTCGCCGGTCTCGTGAAGACGAGGAGGCGGTGGGGCGAAGTTGACGATGCCCAGGGCGGGGAGCTGCTTGAGCGGAGCCCGGCGCACGGACCAGAGACGGCGACCAGGGAACGCGGCGAGCGCGAAGGTGAACTCGCCCGAGTCGTGCCAGACGCGGCCAATCTCATCTCGGGAGTAGACGAGCCCCGTCATCACACCGTCGCTGAACTCGCGGACGAGGACCGGGATTGGTGCGACCTGTGTCGCCGCGTCGCTCAGGAGCCCAACGAGTCTGCGGTAGAGGTCCTCGTGCTGCCTCGCGTCGTCCTCGGGGGGGAGCTTCGAGAGCTGCTGGAGTGCGTTGCGGAGCCGGGCCTCTGATGCTTCCCGGGCGATGAGGCTCACTTGGAGGTCACGGACCCAGAGCGGTCGTTCGCTCTGCTCGGGCAAGATCAGGCGGGAGAGCAGCGTGGTTCGGAAGCCTCCCCGAGGCCGTTGCAACCAGAGCTCCTGAGGTGCGAGCCACGCGTCGCCGTCCGGACCGAGGTTGAGCTCTCCGCCCAGCCAGTTCGCCCCGAGGTCGGCGGGGATCCACCGCGCTTGCTGCAGCTGGCGCCTGAGCTGCTCGGTGGACGAAGCCCCGGACAGCTCCTCGTCTTCGTCCTCGCGGTTCGCCGCTCGCAGGAAGGGGTGAAGGTCGCGTGGCCACGCCGCCAAGAGCGCGGTTGCGAGGAGCCGCGCGACCGCTGGGTCGTCGTCGGCCTCGCCGAGCCGCGGGATTCGCACTCCTTCCTCGCCGACGAGCAGCGGCACGATTCCGACGCCCAGGACGCGGCAGGCGGTGTCGAGGTCGGGCCGCGCCTCGGCCGGCAGCGTCTCGAGCAGCTCGGAGAGCCGTTGCTCATCGAGGACTGGCCAGGGCCACGCTTCGGAATCGCCGGGCGGCCTGCGCGTGATGGCGGAGGCTGGGGCCCACTCGCCATCCGAGCAAGGCAGGTGGAGCTCCGCGAGCGCGGCGCCGGCCCGCCCCAGCGGGCCCTTCGGGTCGAGCAGCCGGTACCACGGCCCCGCCCCCGGCAGCTCCACGCGAGTGCGGCGCGTGAAGGAGCCCCGACCGCCTTGAACCGGCTCCTCCATCGCGACGCGGAGCGCTGCGAGGAGGAGGTCCTGGTGCTCGTCGGGATTGGTACCCGGTTTCATCGCCGCGAGCAGATCGGGGCGGCTGAGCTCGAGCATGCCGAGCTCGCTCTCCTTCAGCCGCGCGGGGAGGTCGAGCGCCGTCACCAGCACGCCCTGCCGGCGAAGGACCGGCGGGAGGACGAAGCCCGGAGCGCGCCGTCGGTAGATGCGCCGCTCGTACTGCTGTCCGCGTCGAGGTGCGTCGGGAACGGGCTCCGCTTGCGTCACGGGGGTGGTCGGGTCCGAGTCCTCGACGATGGGCAAGATGGGGACGCCAGCTTCGCGGATCCAGTCCACGAGCATCGCGCGCCAGCGCTTCTGCGCGTTCTGCGCGTGGAGGTCTGGGCTGTTGTTCGCGAACCTCGCCCAGGCCTCGATCGCCTCGAAGAAGTCGTAGTAGCGCTGCAGCGTCCATTGTGCCTCGGCGGGGTCGGCGGCGAAGGCGTCGCGTACGAGGCGGACAAACGTGTCGCGGTCGCCGAGCAGTCGACGCCCGATCGCCGCCTTCAAGGCTTCATTCGGGCAGTGGTGCGGATTCGCGAGATGCCAGAAGTCGTTCCTCCAGACGACCTCGGGCTCCAGCCACAGGCTCTCGAGGATCAGTTTCGCCGCGTGCTCGAGCAGCCAGCCGTTCCAGGCGGGCGGGTCCGAGGGCGGCGTCGCGGTGAGCTCCCCGACGTTCCTGAACGTCACCGAGCGACGGGAGTTCGCGAGGTAGAAGTCGGCGTGGATGTGCAGGCCGAGGCCTCCCGACTGCTCCGTCGGTAGGTAGGACCAGAACGTGCCGGGGTAGGGCGCCTCCGTGATCTGCAGAACGGAGACGCCTGCGTCCTGCAGATCGAGCCCCGTGCGCCGTTTGACCTCGGGCGTCACTGGGAGCGGGCCGGACCGCCGGAGCACCGCTCCCTCCGGTAGCCGAGCGTCACGGACGCAGGGCGACTGACCATCCCGCGTCAGGACGATCTCGAGCCGATCGGGAAAACGCGCCCGCTCCGCGAGGAACGTCAACGGCAACGACTTCAGCAGCTCGAGCGTTTGCGAAACGGGCGCTCGGTCCGCGGCGGGGACGTCGTGCAGCACCACGACGGTGACATGGTTCTCGAGCTCGACCGGCGCGGCTGAGGAATCGAGCAGGAGCTCCGGCGCGTAGAAGGACGCCACTTCGTCGCTTCGCCACCCGTCCACGTCCGGGTACTTCGCCGGATGCGACATCCGTAAACCCCATGCCTCTCCGTCGGCCGTGTGGCTCCAGACCTCGACGATCGATGCCGACGCGAACACCGAGCGGAACCCCACCCCCTTGTTGCCCACGCTCTCCTCGGCGCTCTTCGTGCTCGAGTGGAGCGAGAGCAGCGCGTGGAAGTCGCTGGTGGGCGCGTCGTCATCCGTGGGCCGGGGAAACGCGGTGACGGGGAGGCCGTCATTGCCAACGAGGAGGCGCCCGGTGGCCTCGTCCCAGCTTACCTCGATGCGCGCTTCGGCGCGGTCGAGGGCGTTCTGGACGAGCTCGTAGACGACGCGGCCGGAGTAGTCGCGAACTAGCGCCTTCTCGTTGCCCAGATCACGAGCGCGCGCGCTCTCGGGGAGTGTGCGGTGCTCTTCGACATGGGACCGATGGAGCGCACGAACGTCAGCTACGCTTCGGGCCGCCATCTACGAGATTCTACGCGGTAGCGGGCGTCGCTGAGCGCTGGTGGCGACTGCCGCGGCTCTGGGGCGCACGATGGTGTTGACCTCAACGTACGGGCACCGACGATGCCCCATGCCACGGGCGGCGCCCTCGCCGGACGATTGGCGCAGACGCAGCTACCCCTCCTCCATGATCTCGAGCGGTGGGAGCGCCTCGACGATCTTCACCGTCTCCACGCTGACCTGAATGACCCGCAGGAGGAGCGACAGCGGATACCGCGGGTCACCCATAGTCTCGATGGCCCAGTCGTTGAGATCTTCGTCGTATACCGTCGACTGCGGGGGATCCCAGCGTCGTTCGTCGTCCTCGCCGAGGTAGCGGAGCATCACTCGACCCACGTCTGCGGCGTCCTTCTCGCGGATGGTCGGTTTGTCCACGTACGTGATCATCTTCAGGAGCATCAGCACGGGCAGCGGTGGCGTCGGCGCGGTGGTCATCCGAGACTCGTCGCCCTCGCAGATGACCGCGACGTCCTCTGCCTTCGCGAGCGCCACGTCGAGCCCTCGAAGGTCGATGACCAGGCCCCTCGCGAGCTGCACCTCGGAGGTCGCGCCGGGGTTGGCTCCGGCGGGCACGACATCCGCGCTCAGCCCGAGTTGATAGTGCCTCCAGCGATGTGGCTGTCGACGCACGTCTTCCCACCCCGCGGGGCGCAGGGCCTCACGGAGGGACGAGAGCTCCTCCGGCTCGACCGCGACCGCGAGGTCGACGTCGTCGGATCGACGCGGCGGAGCGTGTCCGCGGATGGCGAGCGCGGTCGCGCCGATGACCACGAAGCTCGTGCGCGGCCAGGACTCGCGCATGAAAGCGATCGTGTCGAAGTTCTTCTGCGCGAGGACGATCACAGCCAGCCCTCTGGGACCTCGCGCTCGAGCTCCTCGGCCACCTCACGCACTCGGGGGTCCGGGTGACACATCAGGTCCGTCCACACCATGAGCGGATGCGGGACGGACGCGGGCCAACCCGCGGGACCCTCGTGCTGCATCGCAGCCCGGAACGGAAGGTGACGCACCCGGATGTTGTACGTGTCGGAGGCGGCGATCGGGATCCGCGCCGAGACGTCGTCGATCGCAGGGTCGACGAACAGGGTGATCACGGGCCCGCCGCCCAGCCCACCGTCGAGGAGGCGCCCGCTCGTCGCCTCGACATTTCGGAGCGCCTCCGCGCCGCCCCAGCCCCAGCCCACCGAGCCCTCGTCCCGCGACTGCTGCGACCAGACTCGACCCAGCTCTTCGCGGACATGTGAGAGGTTGGAGCCTGATGGACCGGCGCCCCGCAACCGATAGCCCCCCATGTCCAGCTTCGGGCGGAGGGTCGAGCGGTAGCCGTCGAGCCACATGCGGCGAGCCTCCTTTCGACCCCTGGGCGTCCAGACCCTTCGTGGGGGGGAGCCGACGACATGGCCCCACGCGTCGAGTCGCTTCTGCATGTCGACGACGGGCGTGGTGCTCACTTCGGCCACGGCGGCCGTCTCCCGGATGC
>SHBB01000515.1 GCA_004213565.1 Sandaracinaceae bacterium | reverse complement strand
CCCGCCCTTGGCGATGTCCGCGTACGCCACCGCGTTGCCACCGAACTTGTCGCTCATCACCTTGGTGATCGCGGCGGTCAGGGTGGTCTTGCCGTGGTCGATGTGACCGATCGTGCCGACGTTCACGTGCGGCTTGGTGCGGACGAACTTTTCCTTGGCCATGTCTTTCCCTCAGTCTGCTGCTGGGTGGAAGTAGAAGTCGGTCAGTACCCGCGGAGTTTGGCGACGATCTCGTCGGCCACGTTCGGGGGCACGGGCTGGTACTCTTTGAACTGCATCGTGTAGGTCGCCCGGCCCTGCGTCTTGCTGCGCAGATCGGTCGAGTAACCGAACATGTTGGCGAGCGGGACGTCGGCTTCGACGACGCGCATGTTGCCGCGCTGATCCATGTGCCGGATCTGCCCGCGACGGGCGTTGAGGTCTCCGATGACGTCGCCCATGTTGTCTTCGGGGCAGACGACCTCGACATCCATGACCGGCTCGAGGAGCTGGAGACCGGCCTTCCTTGCGCCTTCTTGGAAGGCCATCGATGCGGCCACCTCGAACGCGGGGCCCGACGAATCCACCTGGTGGAACGAGCCGTCGTAGACCTTTGCACGAACATCGGTCATCGGGTAGCCGGCGAGCACACCTCGGCCGAGCGCCTCGCGAACGCCCTTCTCGATGGAGGGGATGAACTCCTTCGGGATGACGCCACCGACGATGCCGTTCTCGAAGACGAAGCCGGCGCCGGGCTCGGAGGGGCCGATCTCGATCCAGACGTGGCCGTACATGCCGTGCCCGCCGGACTGCTTGACGTACTTGCCCTCCTGCTGGACCGTCTCCGTGATGCTCTCGCGGTAGGCGACCTGCGGGGTGCCGACGTTGGCCTCGACCTTGTACTCCCGCTTCATGCGGTCGACGATGATCTCGAGGTGCAGCTCGCCCATGCCGGCGATGATCGTCTGGCCCGTCTCCTCGTCCGTGTGCGCGGAGAAGGAGGGGTCCTCGGCGGTCAGCTTGGAGAGCGCCTCGGAGAGCTTGGTCTGGTCGGCCTTCGTCTTGGGCTCGATGGCGACGCTGATGACCGGATCCGGGAAGTCCATCCGCTCGAGCAGGATGGGGTGCTTCATGTCGCAGAGCGTGTCGCCCGTGGTGGGCGTCTTGAGGCCGACGGCCGCGACGATGTTGCCGCAGTAGGCCTCCTTGATCTCCTCGCGCTTGTCCGCGTGCATGAGGAGGAGGCGACCGATGCGCTCGCGCTTGTTCTTCGCGGCGTTCAGGACGGTCTTGCCGCTCTCGACCTTGCCGGAGTAGATGCGCATGAACGTCAAGTTGCCATGCGGATCGTTGAGGATCTTGAAGGCGAGCGCGCTGAAGGGCGCGTCGTCCGACGCCTCGCGCGTGAGCTTCTTGTCGGGGTCGTCGACCGCGGTGCCCTCCATGGGGGGCACGTCGAGGGGCGACGGGAGGTAGTCGATGACGGCGTCGAGCAGCTGCTGGACGCCCTTGTTCTTGAAGGCGCTGCCGCAGAGGACCGGCACCAGCTTGCGGCTGAGCACGCCCTTGCGGATCGCGGCCTGGATGTCCTCGACCGAGTAGTCGGTGTCACCCTCGAGGAAGCGCTCCATCAGGCGGTCGTCGAGCTCGGAGACGGCCTCGATGAGCTTCGCGCGGCGCGCGTCCGCGGCCTCGCGGAAGTCGGCCGGGATCTCGACCTCGTCCCAGGACGCGCCGAGCTTGTCGTCGTGGAACTCGAGCGCCGTCATGCGCACGAGGTCGATGATGCCGCGGTGCTCGTCCTCGGCTCCGAGCGGGATCTGCAAGGCCACCGCGTTCGCCCCGAGGCGACCGATGATGGTCTTCATGCAGTACTCGAAGTTGGCGCCCGCGCGGTCCATCTTGTTGACGAAGCACATGCGCGGGACCTTGTAGCGGTCCGCCTGACGCCAGACCGTCTCGGTCTGCGGCTCCACGCCGGCGACGCCGTCGAAGACCGCGATCGCGCCGTCGAGGACCCGGAGGCTGCGCTCCACCTCGATGGTGAAGTCGACGTGCCCAGGGGTGTCGATGATGTTGATGCGGTGCTGCTCGCCACCGAAGAGGCCCGCCTTGGGCTCCCAGAAGCAGGTCGTGGCGGCCGAGGTGATCGTGATCCCTCGCTCCTGCTCCTGCTCCATGTAGTCCATCGTGGCCGCGCCATCGTGGACTTCACCGATCTTGTAGTTGACGCCGGTGTAGTAAAGGATCCGCTCGGTCGTCGTCGTCTTCCCGGCATCGATGTGCGCCATGATGCCGATGTTGCGCGTGCGCTTGAGTGGGAATTGACGAGACATGGCGGTGGATCAGCGAGCTTGGTCGGATTGGCGGAGGCTAGACGCACGAAGACCCCCTGCGGCCTATCGCGATCTCCCTCGGATCGCCCTTCCCGCAGAGGGTCTCGAGTGACACTTCAGTTGCCCGGCGTCTGCCGGGCGGGCGCGTTACGCGGCCCCTGGTGGCACTCGTCTATGGCCTCGACTTCATCTGCGCTCTGCTGACTCCCATCCCGGGGGTATCCGCGTCACTGCTACGGCGGACCTACCGGAAGAAATACCGAAGGAGGCGTTGTATGACCTCCAGAACCTGTGGGTGCAAGGGCTACCGTGAGGACCACCAGCCCGGACCGCGTGGGACGAGCCCTACCAGCGGTAGTGGGCGAAAGCCTTGTTGGCGTCCGCCATCTTGTGCACGTCTTCGCGCTTCTTGACCGCGTTGCCGCGGCCCTCCGAGGCTTCCTTGAGCTCGGCCGCGAGGCGCTCGGTCATGGTCTTCTCGCCACGCGCGCGGGCGTAGTCGACGAGCCAGCGCATCGCGAGCGCCATGCGGCGATCGGCGCGGACCTCGACCGGGACCTGGTAGGTCGCGCCACCGACGCGGCGGCTCTTGACCTCCACCTTGGGCTTGACGATGTCGAGGGCCTTGCGGAAGACGTCGATGGGGTCCTCCTTGTAGCGGCTCTCGATGATGTCGAAGGCTCCGTAGAGGATCTTCTCGGCGGTGGCGCGCTTGCCACCCACCATCAGGATGTTGCTGAACTTGGTCACCACGCGATCGCTGTACTTCGGATCGGGGAGGACCTTGCGCTTCGGGACTTCTCTACGGCGGGGCATCGTTCACCTACCTCAGCTCTTGGGCCGCTTGACGCCGTACTTGGAACGGCCCTGGGTGCGGTTTGCCTTGTTCGTGTTGGAGGGGCCCGCCGCGCCGCTGGCGTCGAGGGCGCCGCGCACGACGTGGTAGCGGACACCCGGGAGGTCCTTCACGCGGCCTCCACGGATGAGCACCACGCTGTGCTCCTGGAGGTTGTGACCCTCACCGGGGATGTAGGTCGTGACCTCGATGCCGTTCGAGAGACGAACACGCGCGACCTTCCGGAGGGCCGAGTTCGGCTTCTTCGGCGTGGTCGTGTACACGCGCACGCAGACGCCGCGCTTCTGCGGGCAGTTCTGGAGCGCCGGCGAGTTGGTCTTCGCCTTCTGAATCTTGCGTCCCTTGCGGACGAGCTGGTTGATCGTGGGCATCGGGTCTCGGCGCCTCGCGAGGAGGCGAAGAAGAAATCAGGGTTCGACTGGTGGGGGCCAGCGTGCGATCGGAAATGGCCGAAAACAGCGGCTCTCCCGCGCGTTGAGGCACACCCACTGGGTGCACCCCGGGCCACGGGGGAGCGGAAGATTACTGGGGGCCGGGTACCTGTCAAGTCGGTTTCGGTGATTTGTGGATCACCGGTGGTCCGTCAGAAGCGCAGCCGGAGCGACACCGAGCCGGGACCCACCGCCAGGTCGAGCTCCTGGAGCACCTCCGGCGGGATCTCGCGGGGCTGTCGCACGGTCCGCCGCGGGCGGAACTCGATGTGGGCTTCCAGGATGCCGGCCACGGCGAACCCGACGAAGAGCGCGCTGGACGCGATCGAGGCCCCGAAGAGGGTCTGTCTCGTCTCGGGCGGGGTGGCCCTCCCCTCCATCGGGTCGCGGATCGCGGCGAGATGCTCGGTCTCGAGGTAGAGGAAGGTGCTGAGGGACACGGCCGAGGCGACGAGCGTCAGCCCCTCGGCGATGGCGAAGAACCACCCCAGGTCCTCGTTCCCGTTCTGGAATTGTCCGGCCCCGAAGGGCACCCAGGCCAGCCGCAGGTCGTTCTCGAGCTCGACCTCGCTCTCCTGGGCCAGCGACACCAGCGAGAGCAGCGCCTGACGCCGCCGCTCCTCCCTCTGCTCGGCCCGCTCACGGTCGCGGTCGGCCTGATCGGCCAGCTCCTCCACGAGGCGCTCACGCACGGTCCGGAACACCGAGATGACATCGCTGGGGAACAGCGCCGGGTCGAGCTGATAGCTCTCGAAGTCGTCCTCATCGCGCAGGAACGCCTCGAACTGCCGCTCCGCTTCGGGGCGGCGACCGACGAAGAGGTACGCCGCGCCGAGGTACTTCCGCGACTCCTGGATCAGGAGCCGGTCCTGGATGGCGGGCACCGGGACGATCATCTCTTCGAAGAGCCGCACCGCCTGCTCGTACTCGTGAGACTGATAGGCGGTCTGCGCGCGCTGGAAGTCGTCCATCTCCGTGGCCTGCGCGGGCACGGCCCAGAGGACGACCACGAGCCCGGCGGCGAAGGCCGGAGTCCAGACGTGAATGCGCGAGACGGGAGCCATCTGCCGACGTCGGTGGGTCGTCCCCGGGGGGGAAGCCATTCGATCGGGACCCCGAGCGGTCCCCGGGTGAGGATGCCAAGCGCCCCGAAAATATCCCCGTGCCATACCACGGGACGGCCAGGCGCGTGCCGATTTTCCCGACTCAGGGCGCGGCCGCGAGCTCGGGTAGCTCCGCCTCGACGACGGTGCGCTCGCCGGCGGAGAGGCTGATGCGCTGCTCGTGCGCGCGGTGCCCATCCGAGGTCACCCGGATCAGCACGTTGGCGCTC
Organism: Sandaracinaceae bacterium; assembly: GCA_004213565.1. Classification (GTDB taxonomy): domain Bacteria; phylum Myxococcota_A; class Polyangia; order Polyangiales; family Sandaracinaceae; genus JAVJQK01. The sequence continues at coordinate 2,475 of SHBB01000515.1, read as the reverse complement.
CGGGTGCCGATGGGGACCGCGATCAGGCTGTTGGTGCGGCCACGGGCGTAGGTCCCTACCTGGACGTCGGCGGGCACGACGGAACGCACGAAGAGCGTCGCCGGTTTGTAAGGACAGACCAGAGGCACGCGGGTCGGGCCCTCGCCGGGCTCGACCGTCGCGGTGACCGTCGTCTCCGCCCACACCTCGGCTGCGTCGCCCGTCGGCACCACCCGGAAGGTGTGACGGCCGGGGCTCAGCTCGGTGCTGTGGAACCCTCCCCCGTAGGGTCGAAGCGGGCCTCCATCGATGCCGATGGACACGGTCGCCGGGACGGGAGCGAGGGCGACGACGCGCGGCTCGCGCGAGACGGCGGGGACCTGCGCCCGGCGGATGGGAGCGGACGGGACGCCCTCCTCCACCGCGTCTGCGCTGCCCGCGTCAGGCGCCGCCTGCGCGAGCTCGACGCCCGCGTCTGGCGTCCCCGCGTCGTCGAGCGCGGCCAGCTCGGCGCCCGCGTCGACTCCCGCGTCCTCGGGGGCGATGGCCACCGGAGGCAAGGACGGCTCGGGATCCCGACCGCCGGGCCCCGGCCAAGCGGTCCACGCCACGCCGCTCGCGAGCACGCCGAACGCCATCAGCCCGGCGCCCGCCAGCATGACCCGGCGGCGACGCCGGTCCATGCCGACCCGCTCGATGAGCTTGAGAACCTTCTCGTTGCCCTCGTCGAGCACGAGGACGCGGTTGTAGTAGTCGAGCGCGGTCGGCACGTCGCCCGCGTCGGAGGCGCGCGCCCCGTGGTCGATGAGCCGCTCGACCGTCTGGGCGACGATCTTGGCGCGCTCCTCGTCGGGGTTCTTCAGGTACCGCGCGAGGGTCGCCTCGGGATCCAGGATCCCGGCCTCGGCCACGAAGGCCTCGAGGGCCTCCCGCAGCTCGACCGCGCTCTGGTACCGATCGTCCGCCTCCTTCGCGAGCGACTTGACGATGATCGCGCGCATCTGCCCGCCGATCGCGGGGTTGACCCGGAGCGGGTCGGCGTACTCGCTGTCCACGATGCGCTTGAGCACCTGATGCGGGTTGCGCCCCGTGAACGGGAGCCGGCCGGTCGCCAGGTAGTAGAGGACGGTGCCGAGCGAGAAGAGGTCGGTCCGCTCGTCGGTGTCCTTCCCCTCGATCTGCTCCGGGGCCATGTGCCCCGGCGAGCCCAGGATCTGCCCCGTGGCCGTCATCGACTGCGAGTCGACCATGTCGGCGATGCCGAAGTCGGTCAGCTTGATCTCGCGATCCTCGTGCAGGAGCACGTTCTCCGGCTTCACGTCCCGATGCACGATCTTGGCTTCGTGGGCCGCCTCGAGGGCGCGCGCGATCTCGATCACGAAGCACGCCGCGATCTCGGCCGGGACGTCCTGGGTCTTCTCGCGCCACTGCTTGAGGGTCGGTCCGGTGAGGAGCTCCGCCGCGATGAACGCCTCGGTCGAGCCCTCGCCCGAGAAGTCGTAGATCTCCAGCACCCGGGGGTGGCGCAGGCGGGCGACGCTGCGCGCCTCGCGCTGGAAGCGGCGCCGGGCCTCCTCCGCGGAGCGCAGGTGCGGGTGCAGGATCTTCAGCGCGACGGCGCGATCGAGGACCGTGTCCTGGGCGCGATAGACCGTCGCCATCCCGCCGTGGCCGATCTCCTCTTCGATCTCGTACTTTTCGACTTTACGGAGCATGGCCGCGACGCCTGGGAGCCTCGAACCCGAACCTGTCGTTGCGTGCGGTCTCTGCTCAGCCCGTGACCGAGGGAGCGACGACGCCCAGCGATCGCACGGCACGACAGGCGATGGGAGGTAAGCGGATCGAAGCTCCAGCGAGCATACACGTTGTAGACGGTCGGAGGCCCCGGCGCATTGGGCGCGTCCGGCCGGTCGGTCGCCCCATCAGGCGCCCATCAGTCGAACGCGTCGAGCCCGGCCGGCATGCACTGCTCCACCGAGCGGGAGAGCCCCTCGGGCCCCTCGCCTCCGACGACCGTGACGATCCCCGAGGCCTGCTCGAACGCCGCCGCGCCCGTCCGGGCCTCGGCGAGCGTGGGGCCGCGCTCGAAGCGCGGCGTCGAGCCATCCCAGACCACCCGGTCGACCTCGTCGCTCCCCTCGCCGCCCACGATCCAGAGCACGCCAGCCTCCGTCCGCAGGAAGGCCGCGCCCGGGCGGGGCGAAGGCCAGGCGGGGCCATCCTCTCGCGTACACGCGTCGGGGCAGCCGCGGAGGATGTGGGTCTCGGCGCTCGGCGCCCCGTCCACGTCGAATCCGACATAGAGCAGGTGCGCCCCGTCGGGGCTGGCCGTGAGCGCGCCCCCGACGCCATCGGGCAGGCCCTCGAGCGCGATGGCCGCCCCTGCGCCGCCGCGCTCCAGACGCTCCGCGGTCCCGCCGCCGACCACGACGACCTCGCCGCCGACGAACGCCGCGGCGGAGAACGCGCGCGGGACGGTCGTGCGCGCGATGGCCG
>SHBB01000514.1 GCA_004213565.1 Sandaracinaceae bacterium | reverse complement strand
TCGCCCATGGTCGGCCGCGGCTCGGTCGCCTCCAGCCACCAGGAGACGCCGCGCGCGTCGGGCGCGTTCTCGGTGACGATCACCCGGGTCTCGGCCCGCGCGCTCCCGTGCTCGTAGGCGATGACGTAGGCGCCCGGGCGCGGGAAGAGCGCCTCGCCGATCTCGCGGATCAGGGTGCCGCTGTCGCCCGGTGCGACCTCGCGCCACTCGCCCCCGCGCGGCCCGGTGGTGAAGAGCGCGACCGTCTCCGGGTCGCGGCGGCCGTTGACGAGGATCTGCTCCGACAGCGGCAGCTCGTCCATCTCCGCGCCGCTCCGGTTGGTGATCGTCAGGCGCAAGCGGAAGTGCGGGCGATCGTTGAGGATCAAGACGTCCGGCGTCGCGGCGAGCGCGACCTGCACGTCGTCGCCCGCCTCCCAGCGCGGCGCGAGCCCGTCCCGCTCCCGCTCCTCCTCGGTCTGGTCCGACAGCGGCGGCGCCTCCTGCTCCTCGGCCGGTTCCTCCTCGAGGGGCGCGGCGGGCGCGGTCTCGGTCTCGGGCGTGGCCGGCGGCTCGTCTCCCCCGCAGGCGCTCACGGAGAAGGCGAGGATCCAGATCAGGCTTCGCATGCGCGGAGGGTACTCCGCTCAGTCTTCGTCGTCGCGGCGCGACTCTTCGTCGCGGAGCTGCGCGAGGCGCTTCTGGAGCTGGGCCTGGGCCGCGGCGTGGTCGGGCAAGGTCGGCCTCGAGCCGCGGCGCTTGCGGTTGGCGCGCGGCGCGGCGGGCGTGGTGCTGCCCTGGTGCGCGTGGGTGCGCTCGCGGATGGCGCGCTCGAGGCTCGAGAAGTCGATGATGCGGTGCGTCTTCAGGACGTCGTGCGCGAGCCACATGAGGTGCGCGCAGGCCTGCGGAGTGAGCGAGGGCGCGGCGAGGCGCGGCAGGGCGACGCTGCGGATGGCGCCCGGGTCGACGCCGTTGCGGAGCTCCACCGTGAGCAGCGCGGCCCCGGTCGCGCGGGCCACCGCCTCCGCGTCCGCGCCGTCCGGGAGCGCGACCGCGATGAGGAAGCGGGGCGTCCTCTTCCCCGTGGTCAGGCAGAGCGCGCGCCCGTGTGGGATCGCGCCGCCCTGCTCGGCGACCGTCTTGCTGAGCGCGGCCGGCACGCTGGGGCCGAGGAAGGTGGCCACCGTGCTGGCGATGCCGCGGTCCATCGCGCCGTCCGGGCCGACCGGCACGACCCAGGCGTCGCTCGTCGCGTCGAGGAGGGAGCGCTCGTGCACGACGATGTCGGGATCGTCGAAGCGCTCTCGCCACGCGGCCGCCATCTGGGCGCTCGCGTCGGTCAACACGACCTGGATCCCTCTCATCGCCGCCTCCAACCCACCGCGGCTCCATTCAACCACGATTCGGGGGAGCGAGTGAATGGCCGCGGAGCCGCCGGTTCCCCCGGGATCCCCCGACGACGGCGCCGCGGCGATCTCTCCTACGGCGCGGCCGCACCCGCCCTTCCCTGCCACCCTCCCATGCGCCTTCGTCTTTCGAGAGCTCGCGCAAAGACGCGAAGGCGCCAAGGTGAGCGCGAGGCAATGTACGGGCCCAAGGCCGATCTCGCGCACGTCGGCGCACCGGGGACGATCCTACCCATCTACCCAAAGTCCGAATGGGTAGATGGGTAGGATCGTCCCCGATCTCCGGCTGGGTACATGGGTAGGATCGTCCCCGATCTCTACGAAGCGACGGCGGGGCTGGTCTGGTCGTGGGGGCGCTGGGGGGCGGCGCGGGGGCGGACGGTCATGCGCATGCCGTGCTTGGGGCGGAGGGTCACGGCCGGGTCGAGCTCCACGCGGTGGCCGGGGACGAGCGCGAGGTGGTGGCGCTGACGCAGGGTGGCGATCACCAGCTTCGCCTCCATGAGCGCCATGCCCAGGCCGATGCACTGACGCGGGCCTGCGCCGAAGGGGAGGTAGGCGAAGCGGTTGCGGGCCTTGGCCGCGTCGGGGAGCCAGCGGTCGGGGTCGAAGCCCTCCGGGTTGTCCCAGTGGTCCGGGTGACGGTGCAGCGCGTAAGGGGAGATGCCGAGGGTGGAGCCGGCCGGGATCGGGTAGCCGCACAGCTCGTCGTCTTCGATGGAGTCGCGCTCGAACGCCCACGCGGGCGGGTAGAGGCGCAGCGACTCGCGCACGACGCGATCGGTCAGCTCGAGCTTCGGCAGATCCTCCACCGTGGGGAGCCGCCCGCCCAGCACCGAATCCAGCTCCGCCTCGAGCGCGCGGTCCGTCTCCGGGTGCCGCGAGAGCAAGTACCAGGTCCAGCTCAGCAGGTTCGCGGTGGTCTCGTGACCGGCCATCACGAGCGTGATCACCTCGTCCCGGAGCTGCTGCTCGTCCATGCGGCCCTGCTCGTCGGTGGCGCTCATCAAGAGGCCGAGCAGATCCTCGCGCTCGTCCCCCGTGGCCCGGCGGGTCTCGACGATGTCCGACACCAGCCGATCGAGCGACGCCATCGCGCGCCGGAACTCGAAGTTGCGCGGGAGCGGCAGCCAGGTCGGCAGCCGGAGCAGGCTCTCCGCCCAGTCGTTGGCGAAGTGGATCAGCACCGAGACGGTCGGCCCGATCGCGTCCGCCTCGTGCGCGAGGTCCTTGTCGAAGAGGGTCTTGCCGACGATGCGGAAGGTCAGCTTCATCATCTCCTCGTGCACGTCGAGCGCCTCGCCGCGCTCGGCCTCCCAGGCGTCGGCCATGTCGGCCGCGTACCGCGCGATGGGGGGGCCGAAGGCGTCGATCCGGCGCTTGAGGAACGCGGGCTGCGCGAGCTTGCGCTGCCGTCGCCACAGCTCGCCGTCGCTGGTGACCAGGCCCTCGCCGAGGATGAGCTTCAGCCCCTCGTAGTTGCGGCTCTTGACGTACGCGCGGTTGTTGTCGATGAGCACGCGCTTCACCGCGTCGACGTCGTTGACCAGGTAGTAGGGGAAGGGCCCGAAGTCGAAGCGCACCAGATCGCCGTGATCGCGCGAGGCCTCGAGCAGGTTGTGCAGCGGGTCCTTCCAGAGGAGGTGCACGTGCCCGATCACGGGGTGCCCCTTGGGCCCCGGTGGCCTCCGCCCGGTCTTTCGCCATTCCAGTCGCATCGTCGCCCCCTCGCCTAACGTGAGGATGCCCTCACGTTTATGATGCTAGAATGTGAGGTCCGCCTCGGGTTAGTCAAGGGAGCGATGTCCACACGGCTCAGAAAGCGACCGGTGCAGGCCCGGAGCCGCAAGCGCTTCGAGGGGATCCTCGACGCGGCGGCGGACCAGTTCGCGGAGCACGGCTTCGACAAGACCACGATGGACGCGATCGCGGCCGCGGCCGGGACGTCGATCGGCAGCGTCTACCAGTACTTCCCGGACAAGGACGCGGTGTTCTTCGCGCTGGCCGAGCGCGTGCTCGAGCAGAGCCGGGGGCTCTTCGACGCGCTCATGCCCGCGATGGAGGCGGAGCGGCCGCCCTGGGAGGCGCTGCTCGACCGCATGGTGGACGGCTTCGCGGTGATCAACCGGGACCCGTCGGTGCGCGCGGTCTGGCGGAACCTGCAGCTGCACGGGGAGATCGTGGAGGCGGACGCGGCGCTGCACGAGGAGCTGATCGTGCGGACGACGGAGATCTTCGGCTGGTACGCGCCCGGCGCGGACGCGGCCGAGCGGCGGCGGGTGGCGACGATGACGGTCGACGTGATCGGGGCGGTGCTCTTCATCGGCATCCTGCGCGACGACGAGCGCACCCCGCAGATGCGGGACGAGCTGAAGCTGGTGATCCGGCGTTACCTCGAGCCGTGGATCCAGGCGCACCAAAGCAAGTAACCTCGGGGTCCGATGCGAGGACGACGGCATTGAGCTTCGACCTGGAGGTCGACACGGTCGAAGACGGCACGCGGCTGGACGTGATGCTCGTGCGCCGGGTGGAGGGGATGAGCCGGGCCAAGGCGAGGCGCATGATCCAGGACGGGCTCGTCCGCCTGAACGGGCGGCGGGCGCGCAAGGGCGCGCGGCTGGCCGCGGGCGACACGGTGTCCCTGGACGAGCTGCCGCGGCCGAGCGACTTCGTGGCGCAGCCCGCGCCCGAGGTGCCGCTCGTGGTGGTCTACGAGGACGAGCACCTGGTGGTGGTGGACAAGCCGCCGGGCATGCCGAGCCACCCGCTCCGGCCGCACGAGCGGGAGACCCTCGCCAACGCGCTGATCGCTCGCTACCCGGAGATGGAGCGGGTGGGCTATGCGCTGCGCGAGCCGGGCATCCTCCACCGCCTCGACAACGACACGTCCGGGCTGCTCGTCGCGGCGCGGAGCCAGGCCGCGTTCGATCGGCTCCGCGCGCTGCTGACCGAGGGCGCGATCGAGAAGGGCTATCAGGCGCTGGTCGACGGGTACGTGCAGGCGCCGATGGAGATCGACCACCCCATCGCGCCCCACCCGAGCGACCCGCGCCGCGTGCACGTCTGCCTGGACCACGCGGATCGGCGCCTCCCCGCGGCGCGGCCGGCGCGGACCGAGCTCGCCCGGGCGGAGCGCGCGGGCGCCGCGACCTTGCTGGAGGTGCACGCGCCGGTCGCGGTGCGCCACCAGATCCGCGCGCATCTGGCCGCGGTGGGCCATCCGCTCGTCGGGGACTGGCTGTACGGCGGCTCGGGCATAGACCAACTGGGGAGGCACTTCCTTCACGCGTCGACCATCGCGCTCGCGCACCCCTTCGGCGGGGCGCGGCTCGAGGTCACGGCCGAGCTTCCGGACGATCTGCGAGAGGCGCTCGATTGGATGAGACGAAACTGAACCCCATCCGCGCGCACATGGTCCGCTCGCAGCTGGCCGCGCGGGGCATCCGGGACGAGCGCGTGCTCGACGCGATGGGCCGCGTGGCCCGCGAGCAGTTCGTGCCGCTCTCGCGGAGGGGCTCCGCCTACGAAGATCGCGCGCTGCCGCTGGAGGAGGGCCAGACCATCTCCCAGCCCTACATGGTCGCGCGCACGCTCGAGCTCGCGGGGGTGCCGGCGGACGGGCGCGCCCTCGACATCGGCACGGGCTCCGGATACCAGGCCGCGCTCCTCGGCGAGCTGGCGAAGGAGGTCGTCACGATCGAGCGCATCCCCTCGCTGGCCGAGAGCGCGCGCGCGAAGCTCGCGGAGCTGGGCTACGACAACGTCGAGGTCGTGGTCGGGGACGGCTCGGTGGGCTACGCGGACCGCGCCCCGTATGACGCCATCGTCGGCGCCGCCGCGGCTCCGCGCGCGCCCGAGACCCTGAAGCGCCAGCTCGCGATCGGGGGGCGCCTCGTGCTGCCCATCGGCTCGCGCACCATGCAGCGCCTGACCGTGGTGCGCCGCGTCTCGGCCGAGGAGTTCACCCTCGAGGAGTACGAGGGCTGCATCTACGTGCCGCTCGTCGGCGCCGAGGGCTGGTCGTCCTGAGGCCGCGGCTCAGAAGGGCGCGCGCAGGCCGGCCTGGGCCAGGATCGCGTCGCCGAACGTGCTGGTCTGGTGCCAGTAGTTGAACGAGAGATCGACCCACGAGCGCTCGAGGAACGACAGCGGGGTGCGGGACAGGAAGTCGAGCCCGACCCGGAGCTGGACCCCGAAGAGGTGGGAGAAGAAGTTGCTCATCTTCGGGTCCGCGGTGACGAAGTCCTCGGTGCCCGAGTACTCGGTGCGGAAGAAGAACGAGTCCACCTGATCGTGGTAGCGGTAGCGCAGGCGCACCACGACGGAGTCGCCGATGAGCTGATAGACGCGGACCTCGGGGTTGAGGGCGGAGACGTCCCAGTCGTCGAGGTAGGCGCGGTACATCAGGTGGACCGCGGTGCGCGTCTCCGGGAAGAAGTGCGCGAGGCGGCCCCAGAGCGTGTGGCGGGTGCGCTGGTCGGGGTGATCCTCGGCCACGAGCCCGCCGCCGACGCGCGCGCGCCGATACGGGTTCTGCAGGTAGCCCCAGTTGTGCACGAGCTGGTAGCCCGTTACGAAGGTGGTCACCGGTGAGAGCGTCTGGTTGAGGGAGACCGACGCGGTCACGCCCTCGAGCTGGCCCTGCCGTCCCCGGTCGCTCAGGTCGCGCCCGGTGTCGTCGGTGCGGGGCATGCCGCCGCGCAGCACGGAGCCGACGTTGTCGTGAATGTAGGTGAAGGCGCCGCTGATCACCGTCGAGCGCTGGTTGAGCGACAGGGTCGAGAAGGTGGTGATGCGCGAGGCGAAGTAGTCGGGCTCGTGGCTGAGCCCGCCGAGCACCCCGAGGCGGAGCTGCATCTCGCCGAGGTCGAACTCGCGGCTCGCGCCCAGCGATCCCTGGTTGCGCACCTCGGTGAAGCGGATGTCCTCCTGCACGCCGGCCGCGATGCTCGCGCTGGTGATGGCGTCGATGAGGTAGCCGCCGTCGATCTGCACGCCCTCGGGCGTGACGAGGCGAGCGCGCACCTCGGGGGCCACCACGCGGGTGGAGGTCTCCCAGTAGTAGTTCGCGCGGAGCTCCACCGAGCCGGTCCAGGTGCCCGACGCTTCATCCGCGGCCGCGGGCGCGGCGAGCGCGAGCGCCGCGACGAAGGCTGTCAGCGCGCGCTTCATCAGTTGCAGCCGCAGCCGCCGCCGGTGGATCCGGTCCCGCCCGTCGCGCCCTCGCGGGAGTCGAAGACGTGGGCCTGGAACTCGCCTTCGCCCTCCTCGAGCTCCACGTTCATCGCCGGGTTGGCGAGGTACTCGCGCTCGTAGGGGGCGACGGAGACGCAGCCGCCGAGCGCGGCGCAACACAGACAGAGGAGCAAAGCCAGACGCATGACGCGCGGAGCCTAGCTCGGATTCTCCGTGCGCTCACCCTCACGGGGTCGCGGTGACGAGCCCCACGCTCGCGAGGCCGGAGGCGAGGTCCGGCTGGAGCGCTCCGCCGATCGCGGCCGCGCCCACGGTGCGCGCGTTGAAGCGCAGGCGCCCGGCCCCGCCGCCGCCGCCGCCGCCGTTCTCCGCGGAGGTCCCGGGGCCGCCGTCGCTCCCCATCGCGTCGCTTCCGTCGCCGCCGCCGCCGCCCTGGTCGCGCCCCATCGGCCCGGGGGCGGGAACGGTCACGGTGTCGCCGTCCGGGCCGTCGTCGCCGCGGCCGCCGCAGCCGATGCCCGAGCCACAGCGGCTGCCCTGGGCGCCCGCGCCCCCGTTGGCGCCCACCGTGCCCGTGACGGTGAGGGAAGCTGCCTCGAGCAGGATCGCGCCGCCCGCGCCGCCGCCGCCGCCCGCGCCGGAGTCGAACAACGCGCCGCCGCCTCCCTGGCCTCCGCCCCCGCCCGCGTCGATCACGCCCCCGACCCGCAGCGCGCCGCCGGCGCTGATCTGGAAGGCGCCGCCGCCGCCGCCGCCCGAGCCGCCGTTGTTGTCGCCGCCGCCGCCGCCGCCGGAGCCGCCGCGGATCGGCACGAGCGAGGCGACGCCGTGCGTGCCCCCCGCCGCGCTGCCGCGTCCACC
>SHBB01000513.1 GCA_004213565.1 Sandaracinaceae bacterium | reverse complement strand
GCCGAAGCGGGCGCGGAGGCGGAGGCGGGCGCGGAGGCGGAGGCGGGCGCGGAGTCGGCAGCGGAGGCGGAGTCAGCGAACACTGGCGCCGGCGCGGAGAAGGGACAGGAACCGACAGCCACGGCAATCACGGCCACGAGCTCTGCGCCCCCGCCCTCTCCCGGTCGAAGACGCCGCTTCTCCGCCGCCCCGAGAACACTCCCCCTGCCCACGCAACGGCCCCACCCCCCGAAAAGACAACCAGTTTGTCTCCCGCCCCGCGAAAACCGACAAAATGACAAACATTTAGTGACGAAAACGGGCAGACCGACAAAATGACAAACATTTAGTCATTTTTTCGGAGCGCTCCGTTTGAATCACTGAAGATCAGTCTTCAAATCGCGTCCACGCGATTCGAAGACTGAGGATCAGTGTTCGAAACGGGCCAGCGCGATCCAGATGCAAAAAGGGAGAGCCTCTCTCGAGTGCTCTCCCTCCCTTCGCTCGCTGGCCGCCTCAGCTCAGTGGTGACCCGCCTCGCGGGTGATCCCCGGGTGGGACGGGTCGCCCGGCTCGTGGCGCGGGTTCTCGGTCACGTAGGTCCCGTCCTGGCCCGGGATGCTCATCAGCACTTCCTTGTCGAAGATGAAGTGCTCGCGCTCGGTCGACGCCGGGACGTGGACTCCGGTGTCCATGCGGATGGCGTCGCAGGGGCACGCCTCGACGCAGTAGCCGCAGAAGATGCAGCGCAGCTCGTCGATGACGAAGACCTTCGGGTAGCGCTCGTAGCCGTAGCGGGCGTCGCCCGGCTCGTACTCCGCCGGCTCGATGTAGATGCACTGCGCCGGGCAGGCGGTGCTGCAGCACAGGCACGCCACGCAGCGGGGGCTGCCGTCGGTGCGGTGCGTCAGGCGGTGCACGCCGCGGAAACGCTCCGGGTACTCGCGGACCTCGTCCGGGTACCGGACGGTCGCGATGACCTTGTTCTCTTCCTTCGAGAACGTGTTCTTGAAGAAGCGGCTGATGGTCAGCCCCAACCCCTTCACCGCCTCGGCCACGTAGGCCTGGTCGCCGAGGGAACGCTTGGGCTTGTCGATCTTGTAGGCCATGGGTCTCTCAGCCTCCCTGGATCATCAGGATCACCACGCCGGTGATCAGGATGTTCGCCAGCGAGAGCGGCAGGATGATCTTCCAGCAGAGCTGCATGATCTGGTCGTAGCGGAAGCGCGGCAGGGTCCAGCGGACCTGCAGGAAGAGGAAGACGAAGATGAACGTCTTCAGCAGGAACGAGCCGACGCCGATCAGCACCACCACGACGTGGGGGAGCTGGATGTCGTAGCCGATCACCTCCGCGAAGTGGAAGCCGTCGGAGTGCAGGAAGGGCACGTCGTAGCCGCCGAAGAAGAGCACCGCGATGAGCGAGCCGCTCACGATGTGCTCCAGGAACTCGCCGGTCATGAACATGCCGAACTTGAACCCCGAGTACTCGAGGAAGTAGCCGGCGACGATCTCCGACTCACCCTCGGGCGCGTCGAAGGGGACGCGCTTCATCTCCGCGATGGCCGCGAAGAAGAAGAGGATGAAGCCGAGCGGCTGGATGAACACGCCCCAGACGTGGTCGACCTGCCACTGCACCATGCCGTCGAGCAGCAGGGTGCCGTAGACCATGAAGCAGCCGACGAGGGTCAGGCCGAGGGTGACCTCGTAGCTGACCATCTGGCTCGCGGCGCGGAGGCCGCCGAGGAGCGAGTACTTGTTGTCGGACGAGTAGCCCGCGATGGCCGCGCCGACGATGCCGGTGCCCGCGATGGCGAAGATGTAGAGGATGCCGACGTTCAGGTTCGCGACCTGGAGGGGGATGGTGGTGCCCATCACCGTGCCCTGCGCGATCATCTCGGGCGAGACGACGCCGAAGATGTGCAGCAGCGGGTCGCCCTCGGGGCCCCAGTAGAGGTCCGGGCCGAAGGGGATGACGGCGTAGGTCGCGAGCGCGGGGATCAGCGCGATGATCGGCGCGATGTGGAAGAGGAACTTGTCCGCGTTCGGCGGCACGAAGTCTTCCTTCCAGAACATCTTGATCGAGTCGACGGCCGGGTGGATCAGGCCGAACACGGTCAGCATGTTCCGCTTGTCCACGCTGTGCTTCACCACCCAGCTCATCGGGTAGTGGATGGCCGCGACGACGAGCGCCACGAACGCCATCCAGAAGTACGTGTTGGCGCTCATGCCGCTCTCGGTCACCGGGCGCGAGCCCGCGAGGACCAGGAAGTACATCCCGCCGATGAAGGCGAGCGCCGCGAAGCCGAGCGAGGCGAAGCTCACCGCCTTGGCGCCCCACGCCATCGGGCCGCGGATGAACTCGGCCAGCGCCGCGGGGAGCGGGATGCCGGCGCGGACGGGACCGACGCGGTCCTGGATCATCGAGCTCTGCCGGCGCTCCGCCCAGACGAGCAGCGGCGCGACGCCGAGCAGGAGCGCCAGGACGAAGCCGATCTTCGCGAGGGTCGAGACGAGGAGGAGAATCATCGGTCCTGTTCCTCAGCTGGCGGGAGCCGCCGGTGCGCTGGACGCGCCCGCCGCGCTGGGCAGCTTCGCGGGCATGTCCCTGCGGACGTCGTTGAGGCGCGCGATGTCGACCGTCCAGCCGAGGTGCGCGCCGATCTCGAGGAGGGTCTCCCACGCGGTCTTGATGCCGCCCGGGGCCCGGATGGCCTTCTTGAACTGCTGCGCGATGCCCTTCGCGTTGACGAAGGTGCCGCTCATCTCCGCGTCGCACGCCACCGGCACCACCACGCTGGCCGCGCTCGTGAGCGCCCCCGCGTTGCTGGTGAGGTTCACGTGCGCCGCGCCGCCCACGCCCTCGAGGTTGGCAAGCGGGGCCAGCTCCGCCTCGTTGAGCGTCGTCGACGGGCCGAGCGAGAGCACCGCGGTGACCACGCCGGACTCGACGTCCTTGACGAGGTCCTCCATCGACTTCGCCTTGCCGCCCGCGACGGCGAGCGCGCCGGCCCGGTTCGGGTTGTGGTCGCGGTGACGCAGGATGTCGTCGCCCTTCCAGTCCGGCCGCGCCGTCAGGTAGACGTGGTCGGTGCCGAAGTGCTCCTTGGCGAGCTTGTGGAGCACGTAGTTGTCCTCGCTCGCGTGCACGGCGCTGAGGACCACGGCGAGCTTGCCCTTCTCGACCTTCTCGAGGACCTTGGCCGCCGCCTGCACCGCGAGCTCGCGCGGCGCCTCGTTGACGCGGCCCCCGGCCCGCACGCGGCCGGTCAGGATCCGGTCCTCGTGGAAGCCGTGGTAGGTCATCATGCCGTCGTCGCACATCCAGTAGGCGTTGACGGCTTCGTTGTCGCGCGGACGCAGGCGGTAGACGCGCTGGTAGCGCGGGTCGTGATCGACCCAGCTGTTGCAGCCCGTCGCGCAGCCGTTGCAGACGCCGGGGCTGCTCTTGAGGAACCACACCCGCGCCTTGAAGCGGAAGTCGCGGCTCGTCAGCGCGCCGACCGGGCAGACGTGCTCGGTCATCAGCGTGTAGTCGTTGTCCAGCTCGCGGCCGGGGCTGAGCACGATCTCGTTCGTGTTGCCGCGCTCGCGCATGTCGAGCACGTGGTCGCCGGCCACCTCGTCGCAGAAGCGGATGCAGCGCGTGCACATGATGCAGCGCTCGGCGTCGTAGACGATGGTCGGGCCGAAGCGCACGCCCTTGGGCTTGTGCACCGGCTCGGTGTGCTTGCGCTTGAGCTTCTTCTGCGAGGTCAGCCAGTAGTCCTGGAGCTTGCACTCGCCGGCCTGGTCGCAAATCGGGCAGTCGACCGGGTGGTTGAGGAGCAGGAACTCCTGCGTCGACTCCTGGGCCTTCAGCGCCACGTCGCTCTGCGCCGCCACCTCCATGCCCTCGCTGGCGGGGATCTGGCAGGCGGGCTGGAGCTTCGGCTTGGTCGCCTCGACGTACTCCTTCTTCTTCTCGTCCCACTTCAGGACGGGGAGCGCCATCTGGCGGCCGCTCTTGATCTCGACCAGGCACATCCGGCAGTTCGCCGCGATGCTCAGGCCGGGGTGCCAGCAGTAGTGCGGGATCTCGATCCCCGCGCGGTACGCCGCGCGGATGATCGTGTCGCCTTCCTCGAAGGGGATGTCTTGGCCGTCGAGCTTGAAGGTAGGCATGACTTCCTGTCGCGTTACCGGACGCGCGACCTCAGCGGTCGCACTCCCCGCCGATCATGTTGATGGAGCCGAAGGTCGGGATGATGTCGGCGATCATGTCGCCGGTCAGCATCTCCTTGCAGGCCGCGAGGTTGTACCAGCACGGCGGGCGGCAGCGGACGCGGTAGGGCGTGCCCGAGCCGTCGGAGACGATGAAGAAGCCGAGCTCGCCGTTGCCGCCCTCGGTGAAGCTGTAGACCTCCCCCTTCGGCGGCTTGAGGCCCTCCATCACGAGCTTGAAGTGCGCGATGGTGCCCTCGATCGAGTTGTAGACGTCCTCCTTCTCGGGGAAGACGTAGCGGACGTCGGGCGAGTTGACCGGGCCCGAGGTGGGCATCTGCTCGAGCGCCTGCCGGATGATCTTGATCGACTGGCGGAGCTCCTCGAAGCGGCAGACGAAGCGATCGTAGTTGTCGCCGTCGTGGCCGACCGGGACGTCGAAGTCGAACCGGTCGTAGAACATGTACGGGTTCGCCTTGCGGACGTCGTAGTCGACCCCGGTCGAGCGGAGCACGACGCCCGTGCAGCCCATCGCGATGGCGCGCTCCTGCGAGAGCTTCCCGACGTTCTGCGTCCGGTCGAGGAAGATCCGGTTCTTCATCAGGAGCTTCTCGCTCTCGAGCATCGCGTGCTCGACCTCCGGGAAGATCGCGAGCACGGTGTCCGCGAGCTGCTCGGTGGGCGGCTTCGCCATGCCGCCGATGCGGCCGAAGCTGTGCGTGAGGCGCGCCCCGGTCTCCTGCTCCAGGATGTCCCAGATCCAGTCGCGGACCTTCACGAGCCAGAGGAACGGGGTGAACGCGCCCAGCTCCATCGCCGTCGCGCCGTTGCAGGTGAGGTGGTCGCAGATGCGCGCCAGCTCTCCGAGCACGGTGCGGTAGTAGGTGCAGCGCTCGGGCACCTCGAGGCCGATGAGCTTCTCCACCGCGAGCGCGAAGCCCACGTTGTTGAGCATCGGCGAGACGTAGTTGAGCCGGTCGGCGTACGGGAACACCTGGCTCCAGGTGCCCCGCTCGCAGCTCTTCTCGAAGCCGCGGTGCAGGTAGCCCGGCTGGATGTCCACGTTCATCACGGTCTCGCCGTCGAGGTCGAGGACCATGCGGATGGTGCCGTGCATCGCGGGGTGCGACGGGCCCATGTTGAGCCGCATCGGCTCGGACGGCAGCTCGAGGCTGCCCTCGTCTTCGAGGTCTTCGTAGTACGGCTCCATCGTCTACTCCTCGTTCGTCGGCGAGCTGGCCGCCGCGTCGTCGACCGTGGTCTCCGTGGCGGGCTCCTTGCTGAGCATCGGGCGCTGGCCGAGCTGGACGCCGAGCGCGGGTGAGACCTGATAGTCCTCGTCCTCGAGGCGCGCCTGCCAGTCGATGCGGCCCCAGGGCTGGCCCTCGTCCGGGCCGAACGGCGGCAGCTTCTCGATGCCCTCGATCTCGCGGTACGGGATCAGCGGCTGCGCCTTGGTGATCGGGTAGTCCTTGCGGAGCGGGTAGCCCTGGAACTCCTCGTACATGAGGATCCGGCGCAGGTCCGGGTGGTCGCTGAAGCGGATCCCGAACATGTCGAAGATCTCGCGCTCGCCCCAGTCCGCCCCCGGCCACACGCCGACCAGGCTCGCGAGCTCTTCGGTCTCGCCGACCTGCGTCTTGATGCGCACCCGGTGGTTCTTCGCCATCGAGCGGACCATCAGGAGCACGTCGAAGCGGGGCGCCTCGGGCTCGCGCTCGGGGTAGTCGACGGCCGTGATGTCGACGAAGTGGTCCATCGACAGATCGGGGTCGCTCTTCAAGAGCTCCGCGACGGCCTTCCAGTCCTTGCGACCGACCACCGCGCAGTCGTCGCCTCGGAAGTCGCTGGTCTCGAGGATCTTGTCCCCCAGCTCCTTCTTCAGCCGGCTGATCACCTTCTTGCTCATCGACTGGACCTCAGTGCTTTTCGCCGTGCGGCTGGTGCTCGCGCTGCTCGTCGCCCGCCTCGATCTGGGCGCGCGCGGGGGCGGCCTTCTCGGCCTCGAGGCGCTTCATCTCGGTCTTGCCGAGCTCGACCGTCGAGGTCTTCGCCTTCAGCTGCGCGAGCTTGGGGACGTGACGCGGCGGGACCACGAGGGGGCCCTTCTTGCCGGTCTGGATCTTCTCCTGGAGGAGCATCAGCCCGTCGAAGACGGCCTCGGGCCGCGGCGGGCAGCCGGGCACGTAGACGTCGGTCGGGATGATCTTGTCCGTCCCGGGGACGGTCGTGTAGTTGTCGTAGAAGCCGCCGCACGACGCGCACGTGCCGAAGGCGAGCACCCACTTCGGGTCCGCCATCTGCTCGTAGATGCGCTTGAGCGCCGGGGCCTGCCGCTGGCTGATCGTGCCGACCACCCAGAGCAGATCGGCCTGCCGCGGCGAGAAGCGCGGGGCCTCCGCGCCGAAGCGCGCCATGTCGTAGCGCGGGCCCGCGACGCTCATGAACTCCATGCCGCAGCAGGCCGTCACGAACGGGTACTGGAACAGGGAGTACTTCTGCGCCCAGGCGAGCATGTCCTCGAGGCGGGTCGTGACGAACCCGGCGTCGAGGCCTCCGAGCATCTTCTGGCCCTTGCCGGTCACCGTTCCCATTCGAGCGCTCCCTTCCGCCACGCGTAGACGAGCGTGACCACGAGCACCGCGATGAAGAGCACCATCTCCACCAGCCCGAACCAGCCGAGATCGCGGAAGCGAGCGGCCCACGGGTAGAGGAAGACGGCCTCGATGTCGAAGACGACGAAGAGGATCGCGGTGAGATAGAACTTGACGCTGAGCCGCACGTGGCGCGCGCCGTCCGACTCCGAGCCCGACTCGTACGGGATCATCTTCTCGGGGGTCGGGTTCTTGGGACCCAGGACCGTGCTGAGGGTCCACATCAAGACGGGCACGACCACCGCGATGGCCAGCATGATCAGGACCGGCAGATAGACCGGAAGCATGGTGTCGAGGCTCTCCTGCGCGGGCGCCGCGGCCGGGTGGCCGCGGCAACGTATGGGTCACGGAGGGCAGACGGATGATGCCCCGTCCGGACCCTGAATCCGTCCGCGTTGTAGTTCGTCGTCAGAGGGGTGTCAATCACATCCGAAGGCCGAGTTGACCCTGTATTTTCGGGCGTTTCTCGGAAGTCCTAGGGTCAGCCGCGGTGAGGTCTAGCCCCGAATCAAGCGCTTCGCGCTTGCTCCGGGCCTAGCAATTCTAGTCAGGGGCTTTTCGCAAAAGCCCCTCGCTGCGGCGGCAAAGCCGCCTTCGCTTCACCCGAAAACGACGCGCC
>SHBB01000512.1 GCA_004213565.1 Sandaracinaceae bacterium | reverse complement strand
GCTTCGTTCGTGGGGGCTGACGCGTGTGGGTTGGCGCGAACGGGCGATCGGCCACACCCTGACCATGTGGTCACCGGCCAACCGAAGCGAAAGGGGCGCGCGTGGACGAAGGCCGCCGTGGCGCTGGATCTCCGGCAGGTGAGCGCCAGGCTCGTGCTCCCCTTCGCGGGGATCGTCGGCGTGCTCGCGGGTCTCGTCGGCGCCGGCCGCTGGCGGGAGTGGCTCCTCTTCGCCAACGGCGCGTCCTTCGGCGAGACCGACGCGCTCTTCGGCCGCGACGTCGGCTTCTACGTCTTCACCCTGCCCTTCCTGGACGCGCTCTGGGCCTTCCTCTTCTGGGCCGCGATGCTCTCTCTCGCGGTCACGCTCTCCCTCTACGTGGCGCGGGGCAGCATCCGCACGCAGGCCCGCAAGCTGAGCGGCACCCGCGCCGCCCGCGTGCACCTCAGCGTGCTCGGCGCCTTCGTCTTCGGCGTGCTCGCGTTCGGCGCCTGGCTCTCGGCCGCGCAGCTCGTGCTCTCGCAGGAGGGCCTGGTGGCGGGGGCCGGCTACACCGACGTGCACGCGCGGCTGCCGCTGATCCAGGCCCAGATGGTCGTGGCCGGAATCGCGGGGGTCCTCGTGCTGGTGAGCGCGACGCGCCGCCGGCTGGTGCTGGTGTGGGCCGCGATCGGCCTCTACCTCGCGGTGGGCGTGCTCGGCCGCGGCCTCTACCCGACCCTCGTCCAGACCTACGTCGTCGAGCCCAACGAGCTCGAGCGAGAGCGCCCCTTCATCGAGACCGAGATCGAGGCGACCCGCGCCGCGTTCGGGCTCGCCGGCATGGAGACCCGCGAGCTGAGCGGCGAGCTGGCCCTGTCGCTCTCCGACGTGGAGGCGAACCGCGAGACGATCGACAACATTCGCCTCTGGGATCACAGCCCGCTGCTCGACACCTTCGGGCAGATCCAGGAGATCCGCACCTACTACGACTTCGTCAGCGTGGACAACGATCGGTACATGATCGATGGCCACCTCCGGCAGACCATGCTCTCGCCGCGCGAGCTGTCGAGCGAGAGCCTGCCGAACCGGACGTGGATCAACGAGCACTTCACGTTCACCCACGGGTACGGAGTCACGCTCGGCCCGGTCAACCGCGCCGACGACGAGGGCCTGCCCGTGCTCTTCGTGCAGGACATCCCGCCCGTCTCGTCGATCCCGCGCGTCGCCGTGACCCGGCCGCAGATCTACTTCGGCGAGCTGTCCAACGACTACGCGTTCGTGGGCACGGCGAACGCCGAGTTCGATCACCCGTCGGCCGAGGCCAACGTCTACGCCGACTACGAGGGGACCGCGGGCGTGCGCCTCGACTCGCGCCTGCTCCGCGCCGCGCTCGCCATCCGCACCGGGGAAGCGAAGGTGCTCTTCAGCGACGACATCTCCGACGACAGCCGCGTGCTCCTGCACCGCCGCGTCGAGGAGCGGGTCGCGACGCTCGCCCCGTTCCTCGCCCTCGACGGCGACCCCTACCTGGTCGTGCGCGAGGACGGCACGCTCAGCTGGATCGTCGACGCGTACACGACGAGCGATCGCTACCCCTACAGCCGCCGCGCCACCGACCGCCGGCTCAACTACGTACGCAACAGCGTCAAGGTCGTGGTCGACGCGTACCACGGCGCCGTCACGCTCTACGTGGCCGACGACCAGGACCCGATCCTCGCCACCTGGCGCGCCATCTTCCCGAGCCTCTTCACCGATCTGGCGGAGATGCCCGACGATCTGCGCCGCCACCTGCGCTACCCCATCGACGTCTTCCACATGCAGGCGCAGATGCTCTCGACCTTCCACATGGACAGCCCCGAGCTGCTCTACAACCGGGAGGACCAGTGGGAGATCCCGTCGCTCCAGCGCGGCCAGCGCACCGAGCCGATGGAGCCCTACTACACGGTCATGCGGCTGCCCGGCGAGCAGGACCCGGAGTTCATCCTGATGCTCCCCTTCACCCCCGCGCGGAAGGACAACCTCGCGGCGTGGATGGTCGCGCGCAACGACGGCGGCCAGCTCGGTCAGCTGCGCGTGTACGAGTTCCCGAACGACCGCCTCGTGTACGGCCCGCAGCAGGTCCTCAACCGCATCAACCAGGACGCGGAGATCTCGCAGCAGCTCTCGCTCTGGGACCAGCGCGGCTCGCAGGCGGACCTCGGCACCTTGCTCGTGATCCCGATCGAGGAGTCGCTGATCTACGTGCTCCCGCTCTACCTGCGCTCCGAGGGGGGACGCATCCCGCAGCTCAAGCGCGTGATCGTCGTGCACGAGAACCGGATCGCGATGGAGCAGACCCTCGACCTGGCCATCGCCGAGGTGTTCGGCGAGCCGGAGCCGGTGACGGATACGGAGGCGGGCGACACCGCGGACGAGGCCCCACCCGCCGTCGACGCGGCCGACGGGGAGGATGCGCGCGTGCGGGCCCTGCGGCACTTCGAGGCGGCGACCGAGGCCCAGCGCCGCGGCGACTGGGCGACCTACGGCGAGGAGATCGAGCGGGTGGAAGCCGCCTTGCGCTCCATGCAGCCCGCCTCGACGGACCCGCCGGAACCGGTGCAGAATCCAGCGCCGTGAGCGCGACCTGGCGAGACGCCGACGAGGCGAGACTGACGCGCCTCGAGGACGAGGCGAGGCTCGGCGTGCTGTGGCGAACGCTCGCGGGCGACGACGCGCCACTCCCCCACGGACGCGCGGCGGGCGTCTTCGTGCACCTCCGCGAGAGCGTCGAGGGCGCGCTGGCGCTCGAGCAGGCGGACCGCGGGGAGATGGCGCCGCTGCTCCGCGCGGTGACGCAGCCCGAGCCGGAGACTCTCCGTCCGGCGCTGGCCCATCACCTCGCGCTGCTGCACGGCGCGCTCGCCGACGCGACGGGCTCGGAGCGCGCCCGGGTCCGCGCGCTCGCGATGTGGCTCTTCCTCGCGACCGAGGAGGCGTACCTGCAGCGCGTCGGCGCCGCGGTGGCGCGAGGCGCGCTGGCCCCCGGTGCGCTCGAGCGGGCGGTGGCGGAGGCGCCCTTCGACGGCCTCGCGGCGCTCGGCGAGGAGGCGCGAGAGGGCGCGAGAGAGCTGAGCGAGCGCTCGGCCCGGGCGCTGAAGGTGCTCGCGCGGGTGAACGAAGCCTGCGAGCTGGGTGGCGTCGGCGAGGGCGTCGCGAAGAAGGCCGTGGCCCGAGCGCGCCGCGAGCGCGCCGCCGCGGTCGACGCCGCGATCGCCCGGGTCGACGCCTCGCTCGAGGAGGCCATCACCCGCGACGCGCCGACGGACGAGCTGGTCGCGCTCCTGTGGGACGCGGTCGCCGTGTGGCGCTGGGCCGACGCCGACGAGCAGGTCGAGCGCTTCCTCGTGCAGCGCGTGACGTCGGTGCTGTGGGACCGCTACCGCGACCGTCGCTGGGACGACGTCAAGGCGCTGCTCCGCCCTCTCACCGAGCCCACGGAGAGCCTCGCCCGCCGCATCGAGCGCGACCCGTCCAAGCTCGCCTACGCCGCGCCGTGCGCCCAGATGTACGTCTTCTCGGCCGAGGTGGGCGCGACCCTCGAGGTGCAGCTGAGGGACGCCGAGCGCGCGGTGGCCCTCTGCCCCACGCACCGCAACGGCAGCCTCATCCTCGCCGACCTGCTCGTGCACCGCGCGATGCGCGCCCTCGACACCGTCACCCCGTGGCGCGAGTCCAAGACCCTCGACCGCGCCGCCGCGGACGTGCGCCGGGCCGAGGCGCTCTACCCACAGCTCAAGCGCCTCCCGGACGCCAAGCTGCGCCTGAAGGCGAAAGGCAGGGACCTCGATGGCGGAGAGTGACAACCCCTTCGAGCGCTACGACCTCGACCCCATGCAGGGTCCGAAGGCCATCACCGAGCGCCTCCGCGAGCTGGCCGAGGCCGCCCCGGACGAAGAGACCCGCAAGCAGGTCCGCGCCGCGTGGGAGGCGCTCACCATGCACCCCCAGGATCGCCTCCGCGCCGCGCTCCAGGCCCACCCCGACTCCCACGGGCTCGCCAGCGCGCCTCCCCCGCCGCCCGCCATCACCCGCCCGGACCAGCACGCCATCGAGCTGACCGACCTCGTCCTGCGCCCCTCGCTCGTGGCCACGCTCGGGCTCGAGGCTCGAGCCCTCGCGCCCCTCCCTGACGTGCCTCCGGAAGACGACCCGATGCTGCGCTGAGCGAGTTCCGGAGCGACCGAGGAAGCGGCAGCGGAAGCGGCAGCGGAAGCGGAAGCGGAAGCGGCAGCGGAAGCGGAAGCGGCAGCGGACGCGGAAGCGGAAGCGGAAGCGGAAGCGGCAGCGGAAGCGGAAGCGGCAGCGGACGCGGAAGCGGAAGCGGAAGCGGCAGCGGACGCGGAAGCGGGAGCGGGAGCGGGAGCGGGAGCGGGGAGCGGCAGCGGAAGCGGAAGCGGAAGCGGAAGTGGAAGCGGAAGTGGAAGCGGAAGCGGCGGCGGAAGCGGAAGCGGCGGCGGAAGCGGCGGCGGAAGCGGCGGCGGAACCGGCGGCGGATGCGGCGGCGGAACCGGCGGCGGATGCGGCGGCGGAAGCGGCGGCGGATGCGGCGGCGGATGCGGCGGCGACAAAAAACCGCTGCCGGTCGGGGCCTACGCGGAGTATGACTTCCAGCGGGAGGTGCGCGTGTTCGTCGACCGGCCAGTAGGGATCGATCTGGGAACCACCAACAGCGAGGTTGCGTTGCTGGATCCGTCCGAGAAGGATCTCATCGTTTACGCGGATCGCTTCGGGCGCCGCACCATCCCCAGCGCCGTCTGCTGGGATCCCAAGAAAGAGGAGATCCTCGTGGGACGCGCGGCGCGCAACCGCCGAGGGCGCGAGCCCGGTCCCGTCGAGTCGATCAAGCGCAAGATGGGGCGCGACGTCTCGGTGCAGATCGGGCCGCACGAGATGTCGCCCGAGCAGATCAGCGCGAAGATCCTCGAGACGCTGCGAGAGAGCATGCGGGCGCACCTTCAGGAGCAGACGGGTGAGGTGGAGGTCCGCGTCTCGCGCGCGGTGATCACCGTGCCGGCGTACTTCGACGCGCCGCAGGTCGAGGCCACGCGCGAGGCGGGGGAGCTCGCCGGGCTCGACGTGCTCGGGATCCTCCAGGAGCCGACCGCGGCCGCCATCTACCACACCTGGAAGCGCCAGCTCGGCGACGGGAACTTCCTCGTCTACGACCTCGGCGGCGGCACCTTCGACGTGTCCATCCTGCGCTGCCTGGCCGGCGAGTATCAGGTGCTCGCCATCGACGGCGACAACTACCTCGGCGGCGACGACTTCGACCGCCGCTTCGCCGAGCACCTCCGCAAGGACCTCGTGAGCCGCGGCTACGCGCTCGCGCTCGACGTGCAGAACGACGCGGACGATCAGCTCCGCTTCCTCCGGCTCGTGCACCTCGCGCAGGGCATCAAGGAGTCGCTCTCGACGGCCGAGGTGATCCCCGTCAACGAGCATGGCGTCGTCGAGGACAAGGACGGCGAGTCGGTCGACTACGAGGGCGAGGTCGGCCGCGCCCAGTGGGAGGCGGCGGTGTCCGACCTCGTCGACACGACCCTGGAGTGCTGCCGGCGCGCGCTCGCCGACGCGGAGAAGAACGCGGGCGTCACCCTGGCCGACATCGATCACGTCGTGCTCGTCGGGGGCTCCACCCGCGTGCCCTATGTCGTGCGGCGCGTGACCGAGGAGCTCTGCGCCAAGAGCAAGAGCGCGGCGCCGCTCCAGGACGAGGTCGACACCTGCGTGGCCCTCGGGGCGGCGGTGCACGCGGCGCAGCTCGGCGGGCTGTCCCTCGGGGACGAGCACGGACGCGTCACGCTGCGCAGCCCGCTCGTCGGCCAGGGCGAGACGCTGCGGCTCGCGCTCGACGTGGACGCGGCCCCTGAAGGCGTCGACGGCGTCGCGCTCGTGGGCGCGGACGGCGGCGTGCTGGCCGAGGCGGCGCTCGAGGGCGTCCCCGCCCGCGGGCTGAAGCTGCAGGTCGCGCTGGGTCCCGACGCGACCCAGCCGGTGACGCTCGAGCTCCGCTCGGGGAGCGAGGCGAAGGCCCAGCTCGGCTTCGCGCTCTACCGGGGCGACGTCCGGCCGCGCGCGAGCTCGCTCAGCCAGCCGAGCGTCATCGCGAAGGACATCTCGGTCGAGGTGCTCCGCGCCGGGCGGCGCGAGCGGCGGGTCCTGCTCGCGAAGGGGACCGGGCTGCCGGCCGAGGCGAGCCACACCTTCTTCACTGGCGACAAGAGCGGCGCGGTGGTCCTGCGGCTGCTGCAGAACCGCTTGCCGATCAAGACGCTGATGGTCTCGGTCACCGAGGACGTCGCGGTGGGGACGCCGGTCGAGCTGACGCTGAAGTGCGACGACGCCATGCGCATCGAGGCCAAAGCCACCGTCGCGGGCCAGGAGCTCTGGGCGAACATCGAGCCGGCGCGCGAGAAGGTCCGCGGCGCGGCCGAGGTCGAGGCGCTGCTCGTGCGCGCGGAGGCCGCGTCCACCAACCTCTGGGGGCACGACGCGCACTACTACCGCCGCGAGGTCGAGCCGCTCGTGACCGGCGTCCGCGAGGTCATCGGCACCGACCCTGACAAGCTCGCCGCGCTCTGCGCGAAGCTCGAGCAGCTCCTCGAGCACTTCCAGGGCGAGTCCGAGGGCATGAGCCCGCCGATGCACCGCTTCGAGGGGGTGATGGACGCGCTGCGGCGCACCGTCTACCGCGCCGAGGGCCTCTTGCTCGGCATGGACAAGGGCGCGTGGGAGGAGCGGATCGAGGATCTGACCTCGCGCGGGTTGCACGCGTGGGAGGACTCCGACCCCGGGGGCTGGCGGCGCGTCTACAACGAGGCGCAGGCGCTGCACGAGACGGCGAGCGAGCAGGAGTTCAGCCGGCTGAAGCTCGACGATCCGGCGTACATCACGCAGCGCATGGTGGGCGCGATGGCGTATGCGAAGCGGGTCGAGCACGGCCTCGCGGACTTCGTCCCCTCCGTCAGCGCGGAGGTGAAGGACATCCAGGTGGCCGAGCGCGATCGGCTGCTGGAGACCCTGCGGCAGAAGGTGGACGCGCCGCTGCGCGAGCTCGGCGGGGACGAGCCGCTCGGCGCGCAGGAGGCGCGGCGCCGACTCGACCAGATCGTCAGCGAGCTCGACCGCATCGACGCGGCGCTCGAGAAGCTGCCGTCGCTGGGCCTCGTGACCGAGCGCGGCGGCTGAGCTTGGGCCTCCTCGACGAGCTCGCCCTCGGGGGCGTGGAGCGCCTCGAGCGAGGGCTCGGCAAGCGCGCCGCGCTGCGCGCCCTCACCCCCTTGCTCGACTCCATGCCGCAGGGGCGCGGGCGCTCGCAGGCCTTCGCCCGCGCGATGGCGCTGGCGGCCGAGCTCGGTCGGGACGAGCTCGATCCCTTGATCGCGCGCTGGGCCGAGGAGAAGTCGGCCCGACATCGTGACGCGCGCGTGTTGATCCGGGAGCTGCTCGGCGCG
>SHBB01000511.1 GCA_004213565.1 Sandaracinaceae bacterium | reverse complement strand
ACGGGAACGGGAACGGGAACGGGAACGGGAACGGGAACGGGAACGGGAACGGGAACGGGAAACGGAACGGCTGCGGAAGCGGCTGCGGAAGCGGCTGCGGAGGCGGATGCGGCCGCGGTGGCGGAGGCGGATGCGGTGGCGGATGCGGCCGCGGTGGCGGATGCGGCCGCGGTGGCGGATGCGGCCGCGGTGGCGGATGCGGCCGCGGTGGCGGACGCGGCTGCGGCAACGGCAGCGGGAACGGCAGGCGGAAGCGTCCCGCGCTACTCGCGCACGGGGGGCGGCTTCACGCGGCCCCCTCCGCGCTTCGGCTTCTTGACCGGCGCCTTCTTCCCCGACGAGAGGTTCTTCTCCAGGTAGACGTGCTCGCGCGGGTTGCCGAAGCCGTGCTTCTCGAAGAAGCGCACCGCCTTCTCGTTCGCCGGGTCGGTGTCGGCGAGCAGGATGCGGCAGCCGAGCTCGCTGAACGCCTCGGTGACGCGCTCGAGGAGCTTGCTCGCCACGCCGCCGCGGGCCGCGTCCGGGTCGACGCCGATCCACACCACCCAGCCGTAGCTCCACGCGCTGCGCCGCTTCTCCAGCACCGTGCCGAGCACGAACCCGACCAGCGCGTCCTCCTCGTCGACCGCGGCGAAGCAGGTGTCCCAGTCGGACGCGAAGAAGCCGACCAGCTCGAACTCGTCCCAGGTCCGGTAGAGGCTGGGGAACGTGCCCGCGCGAAAGAGCTTGGCGCCGAGGTGATAGACCGACGGCAGGTCGTCGATGCTCATGGGGCGCACCGAGATGGCGCGCTTGTTCTTCTTGCGGTCGCTCACGCGCCGCGCTCCCTCAGCGACGCCGATACGGCAGCGTGAAGCGCATCGGCTGCGGCATCATGTCGCCCTGGGTCGTCGCCGTGACCGTCATGCGGCCGTCGCTCTCGAGCGAATAGACGTTCCACCGAGTTCCCTGGTCCGCCTGGAAGACCTGCTCCAGGTCATCGCCCCGGAAGCGCTGCGTGATCCGGAGCTCGTCGCCCTCGAAGTCGCGCCCACGCCGGGTCTGGTTCAGGGGCGTGGTGTAGCGATGCCGGTTGTCGAAGACCACCGTGATCGTCCGATTCTCGTCCGAGAAGCGGAGCGAGATGGTCTGGTTCACCGGCGTGTTGTCGCGGAGCATGGGCCGGGCGATGCCGCGGATGAGCATGTTCATCGGGCCGACCGCGCGCTCGATCGCCGCGTCGACGGTCGAGCGGGCTCGGCTCTGTGGCACACCGAGCACCCAGGTGCCGTGGAAGGCCTCCCGGTGCTGCTGCCACTGACGATCGCTGTCGTCCTGCGCAGGCGCTCGGAACGGCACCAGCGCGCCGACGAGGAGGATCAAGGCGGGGATCGAATAGCGGAGGATGCGCATCGCTCTCCTTCGACGGGGAAGACCGTCGTGGATTCGATCCATAGGCTACCATCCGGCGCTCGTGAACGAAGAGGCAGTCCACTTCACCCTCGCCTGCGTCGAGATCGCGCTGGCCATCCCCACCGTGGTCGCGCTGATCTGGACGACCGCGCCGTATGGTCGCCACGCCCGGGACGGCTGGGGCCCCACCATCCCCGCGCGGCTCGGGTGGGTCCTCATGGAGACGCCCGCGGTGCTGCTCTACGTGGGGATCTTCGCCCTCGGTGAGCATCGCCTCGAGACGGCGCCGCTGAGCCTGCTCGCGTTCTGGCAGCTCCACTACGTGCACCGCACGTTCGTGTTCCCCTTCCGGATGCGGGCCGACGGCAAGCGCATGCCGCTGTCGATCCCGCTCATGGCGATCGTCTTCAACTGCCTCAACGCGTACGTGAACGCGCGCTGGATCAGCCACCTGGGAAGCTACCCCGACGCGTGGCTCACCGACCCGCGCTTCGTGATCGGCGGCGCGGTCTTCCTCGTGGGCATGGCCATCAATGTGCACGCCGATACCGTGCTGATGAATCTCCGGAAGCCCGGGGAGACCGGCTACAAGATCCCGAAGGGCGGCCTCTACCGCTTCATCTCGAGCCCGAACTACTTCGGCGAGATCCTCGAGTGGACGGGCTGGGCCATCATGACCTGGTCGATCGCGGGCGTGGCCTTCGCCGTCTACACCGCGGCCAACCTCGCGCCCCGCGCCTTCTCGAACCACCGCTGGTACCTCGAGAAGTTCCCCGACTACCCGGCCGGGCGCAAGGCGCTGATCCCCTTCGTGATCTGAGCCCCTCTATTCGGCGGGCGCGGGCTCGGGCTTCGCGCTCGGCTCGGTCGCCCCGGGCGAGGTCGCGCGCACGAGCACGTAGCCGATCACGCCGGCGAGGAGCGAGGCGACGAGGATGCCGACCTTCGCGCGCTCGAGGGTGGCCGCGTCGTCGAAGGCGAGCCCGGCGATGAAGAGGCTCATCGTGAAGCCGATCCCGCCGATCAGACCGACGCCCCAGAGCTGCGGCCAGCGCACGTTGCGGGGCAGGTCCGCCACGCCGACCTTCACCGCGATCCAGGCGAAGACCGCGATGCCGATGGGCTTGCCGATCACGAGGCCACCGATCACGCCCAGGGTCACGCTGGCGGTGAGCGCCTGCCCGAGGGACGCGTCGAGCGCGACGCCCGCGTTCGCGAGGGCGAAGACGGGGAGCACGACGAACGTCACCAGCGGGTTGAGCGCGTGCTCGAGGCGCTGCAGCGGCGCGCTCGCTTGCTCGATCCGCATGGTCAGCTTGTCGAGGATCATCTGCTGCTGGGGCGTGTTCATCGAGCGGTCGTGCGGGACGCCCACCGCCTTGAGGCGATCCAGGTGAGACTGGGCCTTCGCGACGAAGGACGCGCCGTCGATGCGGGTGCGAGCCGGGATGGTGAAGGCCATCAGGATCGCGGCGATGGTGGCGTGCACACCGCTCTGGAGGAAGGCGAGCCACACGAGGGTGCCGAGCAGGAAGTAGAACAGCTGATTGCGGACCTGGAGCGTGTTGGCCGCGATCGCGACGGCGAGGAAGAGCACTCCGGCGAACAGCCCGAAGAGGGAGAGGCTGTCGGTGTAGAAGACCGCGATCACCAGGACGGCGCCGATGTCGTCGACGATCGCGAGGGCGGTCAGGAAGACCTTCAGCCCCAGCGGCACCCGCGAGCCGAGGAGCGCGAGCACGCCGAGCGCGAAGGCGATGTCGGTCGCCATCGGGATGCCCCACCCGCTCGCCGTGGGGCCGGACGGATTCAGGGCCACGTAGATCCCGGCCGGCACGACCATACCGCCGAGCGCCGCCACCGCAGGGAGCGCGGCCTTGCGCACCGTCGCCAGCTCGCCCGCCAGGACCTCGCGCTTGATCTCGAGGCCGACGAGGAAGAAGAAGATCCCCATCAGGCCATCGTTGATCCAGTGATGGAGGCTCTTCTCGAGCTCGAGGTCGGCGAACGAGACCCCGAGCGGGGTGTGCAGCAGCCCGTGGTAGGCGTGCGCCCATGGGGAGTTCGCCCACACCACCGCGAGCACCGTGCTCAGGATGAGCAGGACGGCGCCCGCGAGCTTGTGCCGCGCGAAGCCCTGGAACGGAGAGATCAGCCGGTCGATGAGTCTCGGCGGCAGCTCCTCTTCGGAGTCGAGCAGGTCGTCTTCGAGATGCATGAGCGTGTGCGCACAGGTAGGTCCGCACCCTCCGGATGACGACCCCCGTGACGGTACCGACCGAAACGATCGTAACGATTGTGACTCCGAACGTCACACCGAGTCCAGCCAAGACCTACCGCAAACAGCCCCACACGCCTGAAATCATGCGGCTTTCATCACTGTGGCAGAAAGCGCGAGGCCCTGGCACGAGATCTGCTCGACGGGCGACCATGTCCCTGACCTTCCACGCCGAGCTCACCTGGTCCGACGCGGCCGGAACCGGCCTCTGCCGGCGGCTCCGCCTGGACGAGGCGACCGAGGCCTTCGGGCTGCTCGAGCGCGACGGGGACGGCTGGAGCCTGTGCATCCCCGATGGCGCCGAGGCGGAGGCGCGCGTGGACGAGCGACCGCTCGACCTGCGGACCCTCTTCCTCGATCCGTCGGGGGAGCGGCGCCTTCCGCTGCGCGCGGGGCTCGAGGCGCGCGTGCTCATGGGCGGCTTCCGGTTCGAGCTGCGCCCGGACGCCGCCGCCTGAGCGCGTCGTCTACATGAGCTGAATGATCGCGACGCCCCGCTCGCAGCCTTCCGGCGGCTCGCTGGGTCGCTGATGCCGAGGCGGGAGCGGGAGCTCCAGGCGCGGCTGGGGCCGGCGCTCCTCCTCGCGAAGTGCCTCTTCGCGGCGGCGAAGCTCTTCGATGATGTATGCGGGAAGCATTTCGCCCTCACTCGGATGCATTCTGCGTGCCCGGGGATCGACGGAACGAGATCATTGGCTTTCCGGCCCACTTCGTCCCCGATCGCGGTTCCGATTGTGGAATTCACCCTGCAACTGTGAGGGCTCGTACCCACGGGGTGCGACAGCGCTGTCGTAGATCGCGAGGCCACACGCCCCCAATCGGCTACCCAAAGTCCGGGCCGTGATGCGAACATGCCGCGGTGGCCGGAGAGAACGACACACCGAGGCCCAGCGCCACGCCCAGACCGTCGATGGAGCAGCCCGCGAGCGGGGGCCGCTTCGGGGCGTTCGGCGGCGTCTTCACGCCGTCCATCCTGACGATCCTCGGCGTCGTCATGTACATGCGCCTCGGCTGGGTCACCGGCCAGGCGGGCCTCGCGTGGGCGCTCGGCATCATCGTCGTCGCGCACCTCATCTCGCTCGCGACGGGGCTGAGCGTGGCGAGCATCGCGACCAACCGCACCGTCGGCGCGGGCGGCGCGTACTTCATGATCAGCCGGGCGCTCGGCGGCGCGGCCGGCGCCTCGATCGGCATCCCGCTCTTCTTCGCGCAGGCGCTGAGCGTCACCTTCTACATCGTCGGCTTCGCCGAGTCGGTCCTGCAGCTCGTCCCGCCCGAGTACCACCCGTACTGCCCCGCCTGGGCCATCGGCACGCTCGTCAACGTCGGCATCACCGCGCTGTCGCTCAAGAGCGCCGACCTCGCCATCAAGGCGCAATACGTCGTGATGGCCGCGATCGTCGTCTCGCTCGTGGGCCTCTTCACCGGGCAGGGCCCGGACTTCCCGACCCAGATCGCGTGGAGCAACCCCGAGGGCGTCCCCAAGGCGCTGATCTTCGCGGCGTTCTTCCCGGCCGTGACCGGGATCATGGCCGGCGTCTCGATGTCGGGAGACCTGAAGGACTCGCGCACCGCCATCCCGCGCGGCACCCTCGCCGCGATCGCGGTCGGCTTCGTGGTCTACATGGCGATCCCGGTCTGGCTCGCGCTCAGCTACTCCAACGCGTTCCTGATCGAGAACACCGACGCGGTCTTCACCCTCGCGAGCGTGCCGGCCACGATCTACGCGGGCGTCTGGGGCGCCACGCTCTCGAGCGCGCTGGGCAGCATCCTGACCGCGCCGCGCACGCTCCAGGCGCTGGCCCAGGACGGCCTGATGCCGCGCGTGCTCGGCAAGGGCTACGGGCCCGCGAACGAGCCTCGGGTGGGCACCGTCCTGACCTTCGCCCTCGCCCAGGTCGGCGTCCTGCTCGGCGACCTCGACGTCATCGCCCCCGTCCTGACGATGTTCTTCCTCGCCACCTACGGCGTGACGAACCTCGCGTGCGGTCTGCAGCGCTGGGCCGCGAGCCCGAGCTTCCGCCCGAGCTTCAAGATCCCGGCCTCGATCAGCCTCGTGGGCGGCGCGGCCTGCTTCTACGTGATGAGCATGATCGACATCGTGGCCATGGTGGTCGCGCTGCTGCTCTGCGGGCTCATCTTCGCCGTCGCGCAGCGCCGCGCCCTCGGCACCACCTACGGCGACGCGCGCCACGGCATCTGGTCCGCGCTCGTCCGGAGCGCGCTCCACCGCCTGCGCCGCGTGGAGTTCCACCCGCTCAACTGGCGCCCCAACCTGATCATCTTCGGCGGCGACCCGGAGAAGCGCCCGCACCTGCTGCACATCGGCTCGTCGCTCGTCCAGGACCGGGGGCTCGTCACCTACTTTCACCTGCTCAAGGGAGACGTCGCGAAGCTCGCCCAGGCGCGACGCGAGACCTTCGAGCGCCTCGAGCCGCCCATCCGCGACAAGTTCGCCAACGTCTTCTTCAAGGTCGACGTGGCCGAGGACATCTTCCGCGGCGCGGTGACCAGCGCGCAGAGCTACGGCGTCGGCGCCTTCGAGGCGAACTGCGTGATGCTGGGCTGGACGACCAAGCCCGAGCGCGCCGGCGCGTACGTCAAGATGCTCCAGGACCTGGTGATGCTCGACCGCGCGCTCATGGTCGTGCGCTACCACCCGGAGAAGAAGCTCGGCGAGGGCAAGCGCCTCCACGTCTGGCTCGGCGGAGACGAGCGCACCCAGGCGATGCTCCTCCTCTTCGCGCACCTGCTCACCTCGCACTATCGCTGGCGCAACATGGAGATCACCGTCTTCGACGTGGTCGAGAGCGACCAGGACAAGCTCGAGGCGCAGTCTCACTTGCACAAGCTGCTCACGGAGGCGCGCATCGAGGCGCGGCCCCGCGTCGTGCTCCGTCAGGGCCGCACGCTCAAGCAGGTCATGCACGTCGAGAGCGACGAGGCCGACTTCGCGATCGTCGGCTTCGGCCTCCCCGAGACGGCCTCCGACGTCGAGGGCTACCGCGAGGCGGCCGACGCGAAGGCCCGCGAGCTGGTGGACGAGCTCGACGGCCTCCTGGAGGAGCTGCCCACCACGCTCCTGGTCCACAGCGCCCGCGACTTCGAGCACGAGCAGGTCCTGCTCGACCGCGAGTGAGCGCTACTTCGCTTTCTTCGTCCAGGGCGCGAGATCGGCGAGCTCGTCGAAGGTCGGGAAGGTGCCGGTGAAGCGCCAGCCGCGATCGTCGAGGTAGAGCTCGGCGGGGGGCTTGGCGACCGGAAAACGGACGCGGGCCAGCACGCGCTCCTCGAGGCCGTGCTCGCGAAGCCAGGCCTTCATCACCTCGATCGCGCCCGGGAAGCTCGAGCGGACGGAGCAGATCGCGAGGTCGAACCGCTCGGCGGCCTGGGTGAGGAAACGGATGGCGCCGTCGACCGGAGGATCCGGGATCGACAGAGGGCCCCGCCAACCCGAGCGGTAGCTGTGCAGCACGCCGTCGAAGTCGAGGCAGAGGGTCCGGCGGTGCTTGCCGCGGCCGACGCGCTGGACCTCGCCGGGGAGATCCGAGAGATCCTCGCCCGAGAGGACACGCTCCTTGGCGCGGGTCGCCTCGGCGGGGGTGAGGAAGCCGCGGCTCTGGAGCGCCTCGAGCCGCTCGAGGGCGGAGACCAGGTCGTCGCCAGACGCGGCGGCGTCGGCCCAGTCCGCCGCTCTCTTCGGCTCCGCGTCCGAGCCCGCCTCGGCCTCCGCTTCCGCTTCCGCTCCCGCTCCCGTTCCCGTTCCCGTTCCCGTTCCCGTTCCCGTTCCCGTTCCCGTTCCCGTTCCCGTTC
>SHBB01000510.1 GCA_004213565.1 Sandaracinaceae bacterium | reverse complement strand
GACGGGCGACGCGTCGACCTACGAGCGCTTCTGGGATCGGGCCATCCGCTGGCTGAGCCGTGACCCCGCGCTCGAGCCGGCGCGGGTCACGACCGATCGCGAGCGCTACGGCCCGGGGGCGGGGGCGCGCGTGGAGGCGCTGCTCCGCGACGAGCGCTACCAGCCGTTCGCGGACGAGAACGTGGAGCTGGTCCTCGAGGACGCGTCCGGAAACGAGCTGGGCCGCGAGCGCGCCCGGACCGATCGGGACGGAGAGGCCGCGGCGACGGTGACCTTGCCCGACGCGCCCGGCGCCTATCGGGTGGCCGCGCGCCGCGCGGGTCGTCGAGACGCGGTGGCCGCGGAGTGGCTCGTCGTGGAGGCGGGAGGCGACGAGCTCGCCGATCCCCGCGCCGCGCCCGAGCGCCTGCGCGCGCTGGCCGACGCGACGGGCGGGACGTTCTACGCGGACCCCGAGGACGCGCCCGCCCTCGACGCGCTCGACACCACGCGGCGCCGCTCGCTCGGCACCCACGAGGAGGCGCCCTTCGGCACCGTCTGGGCGTTCCTCTTCCTGGTGGCCGCGTTTCTCGGGGAGTGGGTGCTCCGGCGACGCTGGGGACGCAGGTAGCGCTCAGCGCGCGCCGCAGCGCGCGTCGAGCTGGTCGTGGATGCGCGCCGCGAGGGCGCCCGTGAACGCCGACAGATCCGGGGCGCAGACCGAGCCGAGCAGGGTCGGCACGTCGCGCTCGGCGAGCGAGGCCGCGAGCGCGACGAGGCGCGCGGGAGGCGTCGCGCGCACCTCCGGGGTCTCGCACGACGCGGCGAGGCGGGGCTCCTCGCCGGGCTCGACCGTGGGCACCAGCTCGCGACGGAGCCGCTCGTAGTCGGCCGCGGTGGGCTCGAGCGGCTCGTCGGGAGAGGTGCCGGCGAGCAGGGCGAAGAGGTGGTCTCGCTCGCCGCGCACCTCGAGCAGGCCGCTCGTGAAGCGCCGCACGGGATAGAGCGACTCGCTCCCCTCGAACGCGCACGCGAGGTCCGCCGAGAGGCCGCTCAGATCGAAGATGAACTCGCCGCCCGGCCTCACCGAGCAGTCGTCTCCGTCGCTGACCACCACCGTGACGAGCAGCCCCTCCTCGCCGAGGAGATCGTCGTTGCCGAGATCCGCGTGGCCGAGCTGGCTCTGATCGAGATCGAAGCGGAGCCGCGAGGAGGCGGGCGTGAGCCCCCAGAGGGCCGCCTCGAGCGGCTGGGTGAAGGCGCACCCGATCTCGCCGACCTCGGCCCGACAGCGCGCCTCCTCGAGGAACCCCGCTGGATCGTCCTCAAGCGCCGAGAACGGAGGGAAGCTTCGATCACACGCCGGGTCGAACGCGTCGGGGCGTGTGATGAGCAGGCCCTCGCCGGATCGCTCGCAGCCGGGGACGCGCGCCGAGCCGCTCCCGAGATCGCTCCGGATCACCCCGAAGTGCAATGCGGTGACGGGCTCGCGGTCGGGCTCCCCGTCTCCATCGAGGTCGCCGCTCGCGAGCGCGTCGACGAGCGCGGGGAGGGCGGAGGAGAGCGCGAGCTGGATGGGCCGCATGCCGGGCGCGTCATCGATGGTGAAGACCACGTCGACCTCCGCGCAGTCTCCGCAGCGGGCGACGTGGAGCGGATCGTCGTCGTCGCAGTCGCCCGGCTCGATGACCCACTGACCGCCCTCACAAGGCGGCTCCGGGAGGAGCTCGGCGCCGCAGACCCGAGCCACGTCGTCGCGCCCGACCCCGTCGCCGTCGCAGTCCACGTAGAAGGGAGACGCGAGCGCGCCCTCGTCGATGCGCCGGTCGCAGTCGTCGTCCACGCCGTTGCAGCGCTCGGGGGCTCCAGGGAAGGTCGCGCGGTCGCGGTCGTCACAGTCCGCGTCCGCGTTCCCGGCCCCGAGGCAGGCCTCCGACAGGAACCCGTCTCCGTCGGCGTCCTCCGTCTCGGTGCAGCCCACGGGCGCGTCCATGCCGTAGATCGACGTGCACCCCGTGTTGCCCAGCAGGAGGCCTCCCAGCGGGAGGGTGGCCGCGAGCGTGAACGAGAGCGATGCGAGGCGGGTCACGGCTCCTCCTCCTCCGAGAGCAGGGCGGTGCTCGGCCCCGGGTCCTCGAAGACGTGGATGAACACGAGCACGACGGTCGTCAGCGTCGCGGCCCCTCCGGCCAGCCAGAGCAGGTCCGCGGCGACGGCGAAGCGGTTCGTCTCGTCCAGTGAGTCGAGATAGGACTGCCCCGACTGCTGAGACGTCGTCAGCTCGTCGTGTGATTGAATGGTCATCGCCGTGAAGATGCCCGCGGCCCCGAGGAGGGCGAGCGCGAGCGCGCCGGCGGTGAGGGTGTCCTCCGTGAACGGGCCACGCGGCGCCGGACTCAGCGACACCCGCGCCCAGCTCCGCGCGTCCTCGCGGACCTCGATCTCGCCCGCGTAGGGCTGCATCCCGTCCAGCCGAAGCTCGAGCCGATGCGTGCCGACGGGGACGCGCTCGAGCACCTGCGGCGCGTAGCCCCACTCGGCGTCGTCGATGCGGATCTGCGCGCCCGGCTGGTTGGCGATGACCGACAGCTCCCCCGTGGGACCCGTCAGCTCGGCGTGCGCGCTCACCGTCCCGTCGGCCGGCACGGTCAGCGCCTCGCTCCATCGGTCCCGACCCGAGCTGGCCCGCACCTCGTAGTGCCCCGCGGGCAGCGACACGTCCACCGGGCTCACGCCCTCCCACACCACTCCTTCGGGGCCGATCACGCGCACCTGCGCGTCGGCGCTCGCGGTGAGCCGCAGCCGCCCGACGATGGCCGGCGGCTCGAGCGTCACGCTCACCGTGCGGCCCTCCTCCAGGGTCACCACGGAGGCCGCCGGGCGGTGGCCCTCGCGCTCGACCCACACGCGGTGTTCCCCGGCCGGGAGCGCCAGCAGGCGAGGCGTGCGCCCGTAGCGGCCCAGCTCCGCCCGGTCGACGTAGATGTCGGCGCCGGGGGGATCGCTCTCGACGCGCAGCAGCGCCACCCTCGGCCGGAGCGCCTCCAGCGCCTCCTCCGCTCGCGCGCGGCGCTCGGCGTGCTCGGTGTCCGCGGCCAGGAACTCCGCAAAGTACATGTACGCTTCCTCGTTGCGCTCGAGCGCGCGGAAGCAGAAGGCGATGTTCAGGATCGTGTTCGGGTTCGGCGCGATGCGCTGCCCGATCATGAACTCGCGCACGGCTGCGTCGTAGCGGCCCGCGTCGTAGTGGCGCCGGGCGGCTTCGTCGTGGAAGCGCGCCTCGGCCGCGCGGTCGGCGCGCGCGGGAACCGCCGACAAGGCGCATCCCAGCGCAGCGAACAACCCCAGCGCGAGGCGCAGGGCAGGGCGCAACGGCATTGGTCTCCCCCCTCTCGAGGCGCGGCGCTCAACGCGGCACGAGCGGCTCCCCCCGCCTCCGGGGGCGACGTACGCGCTCCACCCGCGGGCGCAAGCGGGCCCGTTCGGTCCGCGGCCGCAGCCGGACGCGCAGGGTGTCGGGGGTGCCGGGGCCGATCTCGACGTGCAGCGGCTCGTGGGAGGGCGCCGTGAGTCGGACGTCGCGCGTCTCCCACCCAGTCAGCCGAATGGACATGGGCGTGCGGCCCAGGACGACGCCGTCGCTCTCCACCTCGGCCCCCGCTGGAGTGCTGTAGAGTCGCACGTCGCGTTGTGATGGCGCGGCTGCTGTCGGGACCGTCGCGGGCGTGACGGGCGTGGGGCGAGCGGGCGGCCGAGCCTCCTCGTCGGGCCGATCTGGCTCATCGGGCAAGGTCTCGCCCTCTTCCGGGAGCGCGGCGCCGACCGGGAGGGGCGCGGTCGGCGGGACGACAGGTGGGACGACAGGTGGGACGGTGGCGACGATGGGCGGGCGCGGCGGCGTCCGAGGCGCCTCCGGCGACGACGTCAGGAGCGCCGCCGTCAGCGCCAGCGCCGCGAGCGCCACGCCGCCGAGCGCAGCCCAGACCCACGCGCGCCGCGGGCGAGCGCTTGGCGACGCGCGTTGGGGGAGCGCCACGCGGGCGCTCGGCATGGGCCCCGTGCGGGTGGCCGCGAGCCCGAGGAACAGCTCCGCCAGGCCGGGCGCGAGCGGGATCCCGGAGTCGTGCGCGGCCGTCACCAGGCCCGCGCCGAACGCCTCCATCGACGGCCAGCGCGCGTCGAGCTCCCGCTGGAGCGCGCGATGCACGGCGCGCGCGATCGGGGCGGGCAGGTCGGGCCGGAGCCCCTCGAGCGGGGGCGGGTCTTCGGTGCACACCTTCATGACGAGCCCCGGCAGGGTGTCCGCCTCGAACGGGTGGCGACCGGTCAGCGCCACGTAGAGCACCGCGCCCATCGACCAGACGTCGCTCTGCGTTCCCAGGGTGGGGCCGCCCATCGCCTGCTCGGGCGACATGAAGTGCGGCGTGCCCAGGACGCCGCCCGTGACCGTGTGCACGGCGCTCTCGCCTTCGAGCAGCTTCGCGATCCCGAAGTCGAGCACCTTCGGCACGCGGCGACCGCGCGCGTCCCGGGACACGAAGATGTTCTCCGGCTTGAGATCGCGGTGCACGATCCCGCGGTCGTGCGCCGCCGCGAGCGCGTCCATGACCGGGAGCGCGATCCCGAGGAGGGTCTGGGGGGCGAGCGGGCCCTTGCGGTCCAGCAGCGCCGCGAGGTCCTCGCCATCGAGCAGCTCCAGGACGAGGTAGGGCTGCCCGCAGCTGGGATCGACGTCCATGTCGAGGGTGTCGACGACGTTGGGGTGAGCGAGCGAGGCGGCCGCGCGCGCCTCCTGGAAGAACCTCGCGAGCCGATCGGGATCGCGCGCGTGCTCGGGCAGGAGGAGCTTGATGGCCACCTCGCGCCCGGTGTGCACGTGTCGCCCGCGCATCACCGCGCCCATGCCGCCGCGCCCGAGCACGGCGTCGACGCGGTAGCGGCCGCCGATCGTCGTGCCGACGCGCTCCTCCGGCGTGACGAGGGGCATGCTCGCCATCTACGCCCGCCGTCGACGGCCGCGATCCGGGTGCTACCGTGCGCGGATGTCTCGGCCCAGCGGGATACGCCTCCGCGCGCTCGTGTGCGCGCTGTCGCCCTGCGCGCTTCTGATCGCGTGCGGGAGCGGACCCCTCGTGATCGACGCCCGCGAGGACGCCGGCGCCGCGGCCTCGGACGCCGCGCCGAGCGACGCCGCCGCGCCCGACGGCGCGATGGATCCGGACGGAGGCTGCGCGCCTCCCTCGCTCCCGGCCTGGGCGCCGATCGACACGATGGGCCCCGACGGTGAGGGCGTGATCGCCTGCACCATGCGGGTGGGCGCGCAGACGGACGACCGGTTGCCCGTCGACCAGGCCTACGACCTGACCACCTTCGGCGGACCCGGGGACGAGCAGCCGGTGTCGTGCCCGGGCGCGATGGATGCGGACGGCAGCTGGTGGTACGCGGCAAACGCGCAGCGCTTCTCCTGCGGGCAGCGGGTGCGCGTGGTGGACGAGGCGCGGGCGCGCTGCGTCATCGTGGAGGTGGCGGACGTCGGCCCGAACGCGTGCGTCGAGGAGGCGGGGCAGAAGCCCATCTGGGACGTCTCGCCGCTCGCCTCCATGCACCTCTTCGGGCAGGACTCCGCCGGCTGGTCCGAGCGCCTCGGCGTGTTCGGCGCGCCCGTCGGTCGGGACAACCCGCTCGGGCCCTGCGACGCGACGCTCGCGAGCCCGTCGCGCTTCCTCGAGGGGTTCATCGGCGGGGCGTGCGCCAGCGGCGCGGACTGCGACGGCCGGACCTGCATGACCGAAGCCGAGGGCTGGCCGGGCGGCGCGTGCACCGAGCCCTGCGAGACGTCTTGCCCGGATCGCTCGGGCGCCAACGCCTTCACCGCGTGCGTGGACCTCGAGGGCGCGCGCCGCTGCCTCGCGCGCTGCGACTTCACGCTCTTCGCGACGGGGTGCCGGCCGGGCTACGGCTGCGCGCGCCATCCGCACCCGACGGGCGAGGGCGCCGATCGCTGGGT
The DNA here is from genome assembly GCA_004213565.1 of Sandaracinaceae bacterium. Lineage (GTDB taxonomy): Bacteria > Myxococcota_A > Polyangia > Polyangiales > Sandaracinaceae > JAVJQK01. Next base: position 1,519 of record SHBB01000510.1, on the reverse strand, counting down.
GTGCACGCCCGCCGAGTGCATGTGAGGCGGGCCGTGTCGGTGACGGACATCGAGCTCGACGCGAGAGAGTGGCTCGTGCTCGCCGGCCTCATCCGCGTGATGATGCACGCCGACGGCAAGATCAGCGTGCGTGAGCACGGCCTCGTCGGCCGCCTCGCCACGCGCCTCGGCCCCGCGCTCTGGACGAATCTCGCGCTGGCGGAGATCCGGCTCCCCGACGAGGCGGCCGTCCGGAGCGCCGCCGTCCGCGTCGAGCGGCCCGAGGCGAGAGCGCTGATCCGCGCCGTGGCCGAGGAGGTCGCCTCCGCCGACGGGATCGACGACTCCGAGCGCGCGCTCCTCGACTGGCTCGACGCGCTCTGGCGCGAGTGAGCGGGCTCAGAAGGAGACCGCGACGCGCCCGTAGCCGCCGCCGAGGGTGGGCGAGAGATCGAAGGCGAGTGACGGAACGACCTCGGCCGGGAGGGGCTCGTCTCCCTCGTTCGCCTCACGCTCGAGCCGCTCTCGCAGCTCCTGGTACGCGCTCCAGCGCTGCTCGGCCGGCGAGGTCGAGGCGAGGGTGATGATGCCGCTGACGACGCTGACCGCGGCGCCGATCAGGATGAAGTAGTCGAGCGGCTGATCGAAGCGGAGGTCGCTCGCGGCGAGGTAGATCGGCACGACCGCGACGCCGGCCGCCATGTTGAGCCCGGCGTCGAGGATGCGCGCGATCAGGCTCTGCTCGGCGAGCACCCGGAGCTGCTCCTCACCGTACGCGAGCCTCGCCTGGACCTCGTCGTCGTCGCCCATCGGCATGTGCTGGTACGCGATGGAGGCGCCCTGGGCGTTGGGCGTGAGCACCAGGTCGAGCACGCCGCGCGCGGCCATCGTGCCGCCATAGACGTAGAGGTAGACCGAGAGCGCGTCGTCGGCCGGCTCGGACAGCGCGCCGAGGGTGATGGTCAGGCCCGCGGTCACGAAGGAGAGCACCGCGTTGACGATGTTCGCGCCCCCCCGCGCGGCCAGGGCGCGGAGGTTGGCGTCGAGCGCGCGGAGGCGCGTGGTCAGCCGGCTCGGGATGCGCACCGTCGGCTCGTCCTCGTCCGAGCTGGCGCGGATGGCCGGCTCGTCTTCGTCGAGGGCGGCGTCGTCCGGGACCGGGTAGCGCAGCTCCGCGTCGTCCCCCGCGGGCGCCGCGCCGGGGGGCAACGGGATGTCCACGGCGCGTGGGTCGGCCTCTCTGGTGTCCTGCGTCTCGAGCGGCTCCTGCGCGGTCTCCTGGGCAGCTCGACCGGGCGACGGGTCACCGGGAGAGGGCGAGGCGAGGCCGCGCCCGGCTTGGGCGAGCGCCAGCGCGGGCGTCATGGCGACCAGAAACGCGAGCGACGCGGTGACGCGAGACACCTGCCCAGAGTAACGCCCCCCGGCGCGCGTCGCGAGACTCGCGAGCGATTCGTCGGTCAGGGGGCGGCGAGCTGCTGCGCGGCCGACGCGGCGGGCGCGTCCGTCGGGCGGTCGAGCGCGGCGAGGCCCTGGCGCG
>SHBB01000051.1 GCA_004213565.1 Sandaracinaceae bacterium | reverse complement strand
GCCACATCGCGATGCTGCCCGCGCTCGCTCACGGCGACGTCTGGTACTCCATCGTCGACCGCACCGGGCTCTTCCTCACCCGCGCGGGGCTCGACGAAGCGCCGCTCCTCGGGGGCGACGGCCTGACCATGGGCGTCACGCCCTGCGGCGACGGGATCGCCTACGCGGCGACGCCGTCAGGGGACTCGGAGATCTACCAGGCGAGCCTCGACGGGACGCAGACGTCGCGCCTGACGTTCCACCCCGGCATCGACGTCAGCCCGACGTGCAGCGCGCGCGGCGAGCTCGCCTTCATCTCGAACCGGAGCGGCACCCCGCAGATCCACGTGCTCGGCGCGGACGCCCTGCACCCCGACCACATCGAGCAGCCCTCCAGTCAGAACCAGACTCCGACCTGGTGCCCGGATCCCGAGCGCCGCCTCCTCGCGTTCACCCAGGTCGAGCGCGGGAGCAGCGTGTGGACCCTCGACCTCGAGTCCGGCGAGACGCGCCGCGTGTCTCCTCCAGGCCGCTACAAGGACCCAGCCTTCTCCCCCGACTGCCGGCTGATCGCGTACGTCGGAGAGGGAGGCCTGTGGCTCTCCAGCCTCGACGGCCGACGACGACGGCGCATCGTCAGCGGGGCGGCGGAGACGGTGCGGTGGGGCCGGCTGGGTCCGAGCCGATGACGGCGCCGCCGAGCTCGGCCAGCGCCTCGAGCTCGGACTCGAACGCCTCGAGCACGCGCTCCGGATCGTGCACCAGCCGCGCGTCGACGCTCAGCCCGAGCCGGACCTGGCCCGCGTAGCTGAAGATGCTCACCCCGAGCCCGACGCGGCCGGCCTGCGGCACCCAGAACATGATCGTCTGGATGCGCTCCCCCGCGAGGTAGCGCGGCTCGCGCGGCCCCGGCACGTTGGTGAGCACCATCGAGGTCTTGGCGCCGAGGATCCGCACGACGACGTCCTCGAAGAGGCGCGGCGCCGCGCCCGTGATGCGCATCACCTGCCAGAGCACGAGGGCCTCGGGGCTGCGCTTGAGCCGATCCATGTGCCGCTTCAGCGCGTCGAAGCGCGCGCCCGGCGTCGCGAGCTGGAGCGGGAGCTCCACGAAGACCAGCCCGAAGTGGTTGCCGAGGCGCCGCATCTCGGAGGGGCGGCGCAGGTTCACCGGGACGGCGCAGCGAAGCTCGGCTGGCTCCTCTCCGTGGGCGATCAGATAGCGCCGGAACGCGCCGGCCACGGCGGTCATCAGGACGTCGTTCACCGTGCCGCCCAGCGCCCGGCCGATGGCCTTGACCTCGGAGAGCGGCACGGGCGCGGACCACGCCGCGCGCTTGCTCGGGCCCAGCCGTCCGCGGAGCCGGGTCCGCGGCTGGCTCGAGAGGGTGAGCAGACGCCAGAGATCGCCGCTCACCTCGACGGCGCGCGCGCGCAGGGCGTCTCCGGAGGCCCGCCGCAGGGCCTGGAGCGCGCGGCGCAGCGGGGAGCCGCGGCGGGGCGGCTCCTCGCTCGATGTCCGGCGTGGCTCCGCATCCGGCCCCGCGTCGGTCAGCCCGAGCAAGACGAACATGAGCGCGAAGCCGTCCGCGATGCAGTGGTGGATGCGCGCGACCAGCACCGTCCGACCGTCCGGGTTCTCCAGGACCGTCAACCGCCAGAGCGGCCCGTCGGGGTCGAGGGGCGTCGAGATCAGCGCGCCGATCCGCCGCCGCAGCAGCGCGCGATCCGCGGGCGGCGGCAGCGGGATGTGGTGCAGGTGATCGCCGATCGAGAAGCCCTCGGCGTCCACCCAGCGGCGCCCCTCGATCCGCTGACGAAACCGCGGGAAGAGCGCGAGCCTCGCCTCCAGCGTCTCGCGCAGGCGGTCCATGTCGAGCGGCGCGTCGAAGGTGAGCACGCCGGTCACCATCATCAGGTTGGCCGGGTGCTCCATGCGCAGCCACGCGCGGTCGACGTCGGAGAGTCGTCCCATCCCACGACGGTGTACGCACGGGCGAGGGTGAGGCCATGCGTAGCTGGTCATTCGGCGCGACGCTGGGCGATCGCCGCGGCCACCGCGCCGAGCGCCGCGAGCGCCATGTCCTTCTGCGCGTCCCAGGGATCTCCCTGCACCCCGACGAACGCCGTCCCGGCCGCAGGGTCGACGGTGATCGCCGCCAGCCATTCGACGATCTCGTAGAGCGCGGACACCGCGACGAGGATGGCCACGGGGACGACGCGCCAGGCGGCGGGCGAGGCGCGCCGGGTCAGCTCCGCGCAGCCGCGATGGGCGAGGAGCCCGAACGCGAAGTGCACGAGCCGGTCGTAGTGGTTGCGGGAGAGCGCGAGGGCGTCGCGAAGCCAGTCGCCGGCAGGGACGTGCGAGTACTCGTAGTGGCTGCCCACGGTGTGCAGCAGGAGGAGGGCGGTGGCCTCCAGATACGCGCGGTCGGAGAAGCGGAAGCGTCGGTGCGTGGCGACGAGCGTGATCACCGCCGCGAGGGAGAGGACGTTCTCGAGCGCCCACGTCGCGCGCGAGCGAGGCTCGATGGCCAGTCCGATCCACGCCGCGAGGTAGACGAACAGGCAGGCGGCGGGGACGAACGCTCCCCGGGTCGTCATCCCCGCGCGGAGAGCGCGGCCGCGAGGTAGTCGACGGCGCCGCGGAGCGAGTCGATGTGCACGTAGTCGCGCTCCGGGATGGTCACGCCGAGCGCCTCGTGGAGGCGGCGCGCGAGCGCGAGCAGGTCCATCGAGTCGATGTCGAGCTCGTCGCGCAGGCTCGCCTCCGGGTCGAGGGACGACGTGTCGGCGTCGGGCGCGATGTCCAGGAGGGCGCGGGTGAAGACGCGCTCGATCTCGTCTCGGGTCACAGGTCCTCCGGGTGCTGGAGCAGCCGCTCGATCTCGGCGAGGTAGAGCCCGCCGCGGTGTCCGTCGCTCACGCGGTGATCGGCGGCGAGGGACACGGTGACGGTGGGGCGCGCGACCACGTCGCCGTCCACCACCCAGGGGCGGGAGACGACCTTGCCGACCCCGACCATCGCCACCTGCGGCGGATGGATCACGCCGAAGACGGTCTCGACGCCGCGATCTCCGAGGCTGGTCACGGTGATGGTGGGCGCGGACAGCTCGGAGCTGCGGAGCGATCCGCGCCGGGCGCGCTCCACGAGATCGGTCAGCCGCGTCATGAGGGCGTCGAGATCCAGCGCGTGCGCGTCGACGAGGGCCGGGGCGACGAGGCCGCCGCCGCGCAGCGCGATGGCCACGCCGAGGTTCACGCCCTCGAGCGGCGGCGCGCTCTCTCCGGTCCAGCGCGCGTTGAGCTCGGGCACCTTCTTCAGCGCGCGGGTCGCCGCCGCGAGCAGGAGGGCGCCCACGACGAGCCGCCCCTCGAGCCCACGCGCCTCGTTGCGCGCCTCCATCCACGCGACCGCAGATCCGAGGTCGACGGTGTGGCTCAGGTAGTAGTGCGGGATCTCGCGCTTGCTACGCGACATGGCGGCGGCGATGGCGCGGCGCATGCCCGTCGCGGCTCCGCGCTTCGGCTCCGTGGGCGGCGCGGACTCCACCTGCTCGAGGTGCACCGCGCCGTCGGGTCCGGGGCGGAGCGAGGCGACGTCCACCCCGAGCGCCTCCGCGCGACGCCTCGCCGCGGGTGAGATCCGCGCGCGCGCAGGTCCGGGTGGGGGCGTGGCGGAGGCGACGTCCTCACGCGTCACCGTGCCGTGCCTGCCGCTGGGCGCGACGGTCCGGACGTCGACCCCCTCGCGGCGCGCGAGCTGCCGCGCGCCGGGCGTGGCTCGCACGTCTCCTGCATCGGCCGCCCTCTCACTCGAGACCATCTCCGGGCTCGAGGAAGCCGGGGCCGTCGGCTGCGTGGGCGTCGATCTCTCCGCGGCGTCGATCTCGGCCAGCGCCGTCCCCACCGGCACCTTCGTGCCCGGCTCGACCAGGAGCGCCCGGACCGTGCCCGCGTGAAAGGTCTCGACGTCGATGAGCCCCTTCTCGGTCTCCACCTCGGCCACGATCTGCCCGCGGTCGACGTGATCCCCGACCGCGCAGCGCCACGCGGCGAGCACGCCCTCCTCCATGCCCGCGCCGAGCGATGGCATCACGAACTGCATGGCTAGCGCTCCCGCGCGAGGGTGCGGCGGGCCGCGTGCACGATGGCGTCCGGCTGCGGGACGGCCGCGTCTTCGAGGTGCTTCGGGTATGGGATGGGGACCTCCGCCGCGCAGACGCGCTCGAGCGGCGCGTCCAGCTCGTAGAAGGCGCCCTCCGCGATCCGCGCCATCACCTCCGCCGCGAGGCTCACGCTCCGCCAGCCCTCGTCGACCACCACCGCGCGGTGGGTCTTCGTGACCGTGGCGAGGATCGCCTCCGTGTCGAGCGGGCGCAGGCAGCGGAGATCGAGGACCTCCGCGTCGACGCCCTCCTCCTCGAGCCGCGCGGCCGCCTCGAGGACCTTGGGGAGCGAGCTGCCTTAGGTGATCAGGCTGACGTCCTTCCCCTCTCGCCGCACGGCCGCGCGCCACACGTCGGCCGGGGTCTCGCCCTCGACGAGCTCTCCCTTCGAGGCGTAGAGCACCATCGTCTCGAAGAGCACGACGGGGTCCGGGTCGGCGAGGCCCGCGAGCACCATGTCGTAGGCGTCTTGCACGGTGCCGGCCGCCAGCACCTTCAGCCCGGGCACGCTCGCGTACCACCCCTCCCAGCTGTGCGAGTGCTGCGCCGCGACCTGCTTGCCCGCCCCGGTCGCCATCCGGATCAGGACGGGCACGGAGACCTGTCCCCCCGACATGTGCCGGAGCGTCGCGGCGCCGTTGACGATCTGATCCATCGCGAGGAGGCTGAAGTTGACGGTCATCACCTCGACGATGGGTCGCATCCCGCCGAGCGCCGCGCCGATCCCCGCGCCGACGAAGGCGCTCTCCGAGAGCGGCGTGTCCCGGATCCGCTCCGGCCCCAGCTCGTCGAGCATGCCCATGCTCACCGCGAACGCGCCCCCGTAGCGGCCGACGTCCTCGCCCATCAGGAAGACGCGCGGGTCCTCGTTCATCGCGCGGGTCATCGCGGCGCGGATCGCCTCGCGATAGGTCGACTCGCTCACCGCCCCACCTCCTCGGTCACGACGTCGCGCGTCAGGTGCTCGACCGGCTCCCACTCGCCGTCCTCCGCCATCTGCACCGCGGTCTCGATCTCGTCCTCGACGCTCCGCGCGATCGCCTCGCGCTCCTCGTCGGTCACCCCCTCCGCCCGGAGGCGCTCGGTCAGGAGCAGGATCGGATCGCGCTCCTGCGCCTTCGCCACCTCGGCCTTGGTCCGGTAGTGCTCGGGGTCGAACATCGAGTGGGCGCGGAAGCGATAGGTGGACAGCTCGAGGAAGCGCGGCGTGCCCTGCTCACGCACGGAGTCGGCCGCGTAGCGGACGGCGCGCTCGACCTCGAGCACGTCCATGCCGTCGACCTTCTCGGCGGGGAGGCCGTGCGCGGCCGCCTTGGGCACGATCTCGCGGTTGGCCTGGTGGCGCTCGAGCGCGGTGCCCATCGCGTAGACGTTGTTCTCGCAGAGGAAGAGCACGGGCAGCTGCCACAGCGCCGCGAGGTTGAGCGACTCGTGGAACTCACCCTCCGCGGTGGCGCCGTCCCCGAAGAAGCACGCCACGACGCTGCGCTGCCCCTGCATCTTGGCCGCGAGCGCGAGGCCCACCGCGAGCGGGAAGCCGCCGCCGACGATCGCGTTGCCGCCGTAGAAGCGGTGCGGCGCGGAGAAGAGATGCATCGAGCCGCCGCGCCCGCGCGAGCAGCCGTTGGTCTTGCCGTACATCTCGGCCATGACCGCGCCCGCGTCGATGCCACGCGCGAGCGCCTGGCCGTGCTCGCGGTAGGTGGCCACGATGGCGTCTTCGGGGCCGAGCGCCTGCATGGCCCCGACCGCGACCGCCTCCTCCCCGATGTAGAGGTGGAGGAAGCCGCGGATCTTGCCGAGCCCGTAGAGCTCGGCCGAGCGCTCCTCGAGGCGCCGGATGCGCATCATCTGGTGCAACAGCTCGAGGCCGTGCGCGCGATCGAAGCCGGTCATGGCGCCCGCCCCGATTCGAGGGAGCTGGACTCGAGGGAGCCGGACTCGAGGGAGCCGGACTCGAGCGTCGACGTGTCGCCTTCGGGCAGCCCCAGCTCACGCGCGCGCAGGAGACGCCGCATGATCTTGCCGCTCCGCGTCTTGGGCAGCTCCGCCACGACCTCGAGCGCGCGGGGCGCGACCACCGCGCCGAGCCGACGACGCGCGAACGCCATCACGTCGCGCCGCAGCGCCTCGTCGTCTCCATGACCCTGATGCAACGTGATGAACGCCTTGACGATCTGTCCGGCCACCGGGTCGGGGAGGCCGATCGCCGCCGCCTCCGCAACCGCCGGGTGCTCGACCAGCCCGCTCTCCACCTCGAAGGGGCCGATCAGGTGGCCCGCGCTCTTGATGAGGTCGTCGGCGCGCCCGACGAACCAGAGCTGCCCGTTGAGGTCTCTCCGCGCCAGGTCGCCCGTCAGGTACCAGCCATCGCGGAAGCTCGCCGTGTAGCGCTCGGGCGCGTTGACGTAGGCGCGCATCATCGAAGGCCAGCCCGGGCGGATCGCCAGCTCTCCCTCGACGTCGGGCTCGGTGATCGGCGTGATCACGCCTCCCTCCTCGCGCACGATGGCCACCTCCACGCCGGGGAGCGGCCGACCCATCGAGCCCGGCTCGACCGGCTCCCCCGGGGGGTTGGCGATCAGGATCCCGCCCGTCTCCGTCTGCCACCAGTTGTCGTGGAAGGGCTGGCCCAGGACCCGCTCGCCCCAGCGCACCGCCTCCGCGTCGAGCGGCTCGCCCACGCTGGCCGCGAAGCGGAGCGCCGACAGATCGCGATCCCGCGCGAGGTCGTCGCCGGCCCGCATGAGCATGCGGATCGCGGTGGGCGCCGTGTACCAGACCTGGACGCGCTCCTCCTCGAGGATCCGGTACCAGCGCTCGACGTCCATCTCCGCCTCGTCGACGACGAGCGTCGCGTGGTGGGTCAGCGGCGCGATGATCCCGTAGGACGTGCCGGTGACCCAGCCCGGGTCCGCGGTGCACCAGAAGACGTCGCCGTCGTGCAGGTCGAGCGCCGCCCGACCGCTGTAGTGATGCATGACGACCGCGCCGTGCACGTGGAGCGCGCCCTTCGGAGTACCTGTCGTCCCGCTCGTGAAGTGGAGCAGCGCGGGATCCTCGGGGTCGGTCGGCGCGATGGCGTGCGTCTCGGGCTGGCCCTCGAGGAGCGCGGCCCACGCGTGGCAGCCGTCCGCCTCACCGTCGATCAGCACGACGTGCTCGAGGCGCGGCAGCGACGCGCGGATCGCGGCCACCTTGCGCTCGTACAGCCGCCGCGTCGTCACGAGCACGCGGGCGTCGCCCTGCTCGAGCCGCACGCGGATGGGCTCGGGCCCGAACGCGCTGAAGAGCGGGCAGAAGACCATGCGGGCGCGCAGCGCGCCGAGCGCGGTCACCCAGAGCTCCGGGACCCGCCCCGCGAGGGTGAAGACGCGGCTGCCAGGCGCGAGGCCGAGGCCTTCGAGCGCGTTGGCGAGCTGCGCGGTGCGGGCGGCCAGCGCCGCGTAGGAGATCTCCTCGCGCGCACCGCCCTTGCCCAGCCAGCGGATCGCGACGGCGTCGTCGGCGTGCCGCAGCAGCGCCTCGTGCGCGATGTTGAGGCCACCGCCCGGCAGGCCGTCGAGCGCCGCGCGCGGCTCCGCCCACGGATCGCCGGGCGGCGCGAGTGACGCTCGGCTCGGCTCAGTCCTCGGCTCAGTCGTCGGCATCGGGCGCGCCCCCTCGGACCGTCAAGACCGGGACCGGCGCGAGACGGATCAGCCGCTCGGCCACGCTGCCGAGGACCCAGCGCATCAGGCCGCTGTGCCCGTGCGAGCCCACCACCACGAGATCGGCCTCGCTCTCGTCGATCGCGCGGAGGATCTCGACGTGCGGCACGCCCTCGACGACGCGGGCGTCGACCACCGACGCCCCGCCGTGCTGCTCTCGGAAGCGCGCCAGGTCCCGTCGCACGGTCTGGCGGAGGACCTCGACGAGCTTCGGATCCACGAAGCCGGTCCCGTCGGCGAACATCCCCTCGCGGGGCAGACCGTGCACGTAGAGGAGGTGCACGCGCGCCTCCCAGAGGGCCGCGACGCGGACCGCCTCGGCCACCACCGCGGCCGACGGGGCGGAGAGGTCGACCGGACACAGCACACGCCGCACCGGACCGACGCGCGCCCCCGGATCGAGGGTCAGCACCGGGACGTGAGCGCCGCGCACGACCTTCCGGGTGACCGCGCCGAGGAAGAGCCGCTCGAGCGCGGGGCGCCCCCGCGTCGCCATCACGATCATCGAGGCGTCGATCTCCTCGGCGTGAGCGAGGATCTCCTCCGCCGCGTGGCCGCGCGCCGTGGCCGCGGTGAGCCGCGCGCGGCCCTCGTGCGCCGTGAGCATGGCGTCGAGGCGCTCTTGCCAGCTCTGGCGGAGCGATCTCTCGAGCGATGGCTCCCAGCCGTGACGGCGGGGCACGTCGTCGACGTGCAGCACGCGGAGCTCGACGTCGTCGGCCCCGAAGCGGTCGACGGCGTACTGGAGGGCGCGCTCGGAGGCGGGGGAGAAGTCGGTGGGGCAGAGGATGATGGCCATGGTCGTCGCAGACGTACGCACCGTCCGCGTCTGCGCTGGCCGGCGAGATCGGCGGGCGTATGTCCGCACGTGTTTGGGCCCCCGACCGCGCCGTGGTCCTCGGAGATCGCGCGCTGCGCCGCGCTCCTCGAGGTGGATCTCGAGACGGGGCTCGCGGAGGACGAGCCCGCGCGTCGACGGGCGCGCTTCGGCGCCAACGCGCTCCGCCGCATCGAGGCCCGCGGCGCCCTGCACATCCTGGGCGCGCAGCTGAAGAGCGCGATCGTGGCTCTGTTGGCGGTGGGCGCGGCGATCTCGGTCGCGTTCGGACAGCACGTCGAAGGAGCGGCCATCGCGGCGGTGATCGTGCTCAACACCGCGCTCGGCTTCTTCACCGAGCTGCGCGCGGTGCGCTCGATGGAGGCGCTGCGCGCGCTCGGCGAGGTCACCACCAAGGTGCGACGCGCGGGCCGACCGCGCGCCATCGCGGCGACCGAGCTGGTGCCGGGGGACGTCGTGCTCGTGGAGGCGGGGGACGTGATCTCGGCCGACCTGCGGGTGACCGAGGCCTCCGCGCTCGCGGCCGACGAGTCGACGCTCACCGGGGAGTCGGTCCCGGTCGACAAGAGCGGCCAGCCCACCGCGGAGGACGCCTCTCTCGCCGAGCGCACCTCGATGCTCTTCAAGGGGACGACCATCACGCGCGGCACGGGCGAGGGCGTGGTGGTCGGGACGGGCATGGAGACCGAGCTCGGCCGGATCAGCGCGCTGGTCGAGGAGGCGGACGATCAGGACACGCCCCTCGAGCGGCGGATCGCGGCGCTGAGCCGGCAGCTCGGCGTGGTCTCGCTCGGCTTCGTGGCGCTGGCGACCGGTCTGGGCATCGCGCGCGGCGAGTCGCTGCTCCTGATGCTGCAGTCCGCGGTCGCGCTCGCGGTGGCCACCGTGCCCGAGGGATTGCCGGTCGTGGCGACCATCGCGCTCGCGCGCGGCATGTGGCGCATGGCCAGACGCAACGTGCTGGTGGAGCGGCTGTCCGCGGTGGAGACGCTCGGCTCGACCAGCCTCGTGCTGACCGACAAGACCGGCACCCTGACCGAGAACCGGCTGCGCGCGGCGGAGCTCGTCGTCGACGCGGAGGCCGTCGTGCTCACGGAGGCCGTCGTGCTCTCGGATCGAGGCCCGACGTCCGAGACGACGCGACGCCTGATCGAGACCGCCGTCCTGGCGAGCGACGCGGTCGCGACGCCCGAGCCGGTCGGCGACCCGATCGACGTCGCGCTCGTCGCGCTCGGGGAGCACGTCGGCGTCCGGCGAGCCGCGCTGCTAGACGAGACGCCTGAGCTCTGCGAGCTCGCCTTCGATCCTCGCACCAAGCTCTGCGCCACCGAGCACCGGACCACGGACGGCGTGCGGATCGCGGTCAAGGGCGCGCCCGAGGCGGTGCTCGCGCGGTGCAGCCACGCGCTCGGTGACGGAGGCGCGACGCCGCTCGACCCGGCGCTGCGGGAGCGCTGGCGACGCGCGAACGAGGCGGCCGCCGCGCGCGGGCTGCGGGTGATCGCGGTGGCCACCCGCGAGGTCGATCGCGCGCTGACGGCCGACGAGGCGTACGCCGAGCTGACCCTGCTCGGGCTCGTCGGGCTGCTCGACCCCCCGCGGCCCACCGTGAAGCGCGCGCTCGACGCGGCGCGCGACGCGGGGGTGAGGGTCGTGGTCGCGACGGGCGATCAGGCGCCGACGGCGGCCGCGGTGGCCACGGCGGTCGGGCTTGCCGAGGGCGCGACCCTGCGCGTGATGGCGGGCGACGACATCCCCGAGCTCGACGCGCCTGACGCGAAGCACGGGGAGGTGCTCTCGGCGGACGTGATCGCCCGCGCGACGCCGGCCCAGAAGCTGCGGCTCCTCCGCCTGCACCAGCGCGCGGGCGCGGTCGTCGCGATGCTCGGTGACGGCGTCAACGACGCGCCCGCGCTCCAGCAGGCGGACATCGGCGTCGCGATGGGCAAGCGCGGCACCCAGGTGGCCCGGCAGGCCGCCGACATGGTGCTCGAGGACGACGAGCTGGGGAGCGTGGTCGTCGCCATCGAGCAGGGGCGCGTGATCTTCCAGAACCTCCGCGCCTTCGTGGTCTACCTGCTCGGCTGCAACCTCGCCGAGATCTTCGTCATCGGCGTCGCGACCGCGATCGGGTGGCCGCTGCCCATCCTCCCGCTGCAGATCCTGTTCTTGAACCTCGTGACCGACGTCTTCCCGGCCCTCGCGCTCGGGGTCGGCGAGGGAGACCCCTCCGTGATGCGCGCGCCGCCGCGGGCTCCCAACGAGGCCTTCCTGACGCGTCGTCACTGGAGCGCGATCGGCGCGCACGCCGCCGCTCTCACGCTCGCGGTGCTGATCGCCTACGGGCTCGGCCTGTCCGTGCTCGGGCTCGACGTCGCGGGGGCGCGCACGATGGCGTTCGCCACGCTGGGCTTCGGGCAGGTCTGGCACGTCTTCGACATGGCGGACCCACGGGCGCCGCTGCTCCGCAACGACGTCACGCGCAACCGCTTCGTGTGGGGCGCGGTCGGCCTCTGCGTCGGCCTGATCCTCACCGCGGTGCTCGCCCCCGGGCTGCGCGATCTCCTGAGCGCCGCGCCGATCCCGGCCGCCGCGTGGGCCACGACGCTCGCGCTCAGCGTCCTGCCCCTCACCCTGATCCAGGCGGCCCGGACAGCCCGGCGGCGATCAGCTCGAGCAGCTCGCGCGTGACCTGCTCCTGCTCTCCGACGCGCCGCGCCCGCTCGAGCACGTCGCGCCGCTCGTCCACCGCGCGCCGCGCCCGCTCGGTCGCCATCAGCCGCGCGCGCACCTCCGCGCGGAGCGACTCGGCGAGCGCGATGCGGAGGCGCCCCTCGAGGCTCTCGTGCACGGCGTCGCGCAGCACCCGCGCGGGGCTGGAGTAGAGGTCGTGGTCGGCCGCGCCGCCTTCGCGCGCGAGCGCGAGCAGATCGACGCGGTGCATGCGACCGCGCGCCCCCCGCGGATGCGTCAACGCGACCGGCGTCCCCTCGAGGTGCTCGAGCAGGGCCCGCGCGAGGCGCTGGGCCGCCGCGCCGAGGCCGTCGATCGAGTCGGCGGCGCCGATGGCGAAGGCGACGCGCCCCGACAGCGCGGGCTCCCGCGACGCGACCTCGGCCAGCCGCGTCCCGACCAGCCCGAGCGCGCCGTCGGCGGGCGCGTGCTCGAGCACGGTGCGCGCGAGCCTCCCGCAGAACGCGCGCTCGGGGCCGATCAACACCGTCAGGGGCGCCGCGCCCTCCACCGTGACGGGCGGGCCCGCGAGCCGCTCGACCACCTCGTCGACCCAGTCGAGGTACTCGGTCGCCTGGGCCACCGCCTCCTCGATCCGCGGCAGCTGCGCCCGCGCGAGCGCCCACACCGCGTGCACCACGCTGCCGACGGCCGCGGTCGCCCTCAGCGACGCCTCGACGCGGGCCAGCTCGACCGGGACGCTCACGGCGCGGCCTCGCTCGGAGTCTCGGGATAGGCGCGGTCGAGCACCGCCGACACCGCCGCCGTCAGGCGAGCGCGGTCTTCGCTCGAGAGCCGCGGCTCCCGCTCGACCTCCGCCGCCAGCGCTGGCTCGAGGGCCGCGACCTCCCGCTCGAGGAGCCGCGCCGCCTCGCCCACGCCCTCCTCGGGCACCCGCACCAGCCGCGCGCCGTCCGCCGCGAGCGCGAGCCGGACCAGCTCCGCGAACGCGCCGAGCGGCGCCTCGCGGCGCTGGCGGAAGAGGGCCCGGACCCGCCGCCCGCGCGCGAGCCGCGCCTCGACGCTCGCCTCGAGCCGCGCGCCGATGCGGCTGAAGACCTCGAGCTCGAGGAACGCGGCGTGCTCGAGCCGCATCTTCCCCGCGAGCTCCCGGAACGCCTGGGGCTGCGCCTTGCCGCCGACGCGGCTGACGGAGAGCCCCGCGTCGATGGCCGGCAGCTGCCCGGCGGCGAAGAGCTGCTGCGAGAGCACGATCTGCCCGTCGGTGATGCTGATGAGGTTGGTCGGCAGGTACGCGCTGAGCCGCCCGCTCTCGAGCCGCGCGATCGGCAGCGCGGTCAAGGACCCGCCGCCTCGCTCGGGGGAGAGCTGGGTGGCGCGCTCGAGCAGGCGCGCGTGCAGATAGAAGACGTCCCCCGGGAAGGCCTCGCGGCCGGGCGCGCGCCGCAGCAGAAGCGACAGCTCTCGCCACGCCACCGCGTGCGAGGTGAGATCGTCGTAGACCACCAGCGCGTGCTCGCCGCGCTCCATGAAGTACTCCGCCACCGCGCAGCCCGCGTAGGGCGCGAGGTAGCGCAGGCCCGGGCTGGCGTCCTCGGGCGCGGCGACGATCACGAAGCGCACCCCGGCCGCGCGGAGGGTGTCCATGATGCGCCACGTCTCGCTGCGGCGACGGCCCACCGCGACGTAGACGCAGACGACGTCGGTCGAGGCCTGTCGCAGCATCGCGTCGACCGCGATCGACGTCTTGCCCGTGCCCTCGTCGCCCAGGATGAGCTCTCGCTGACCGCGGCCGATCGGGAACATCGCGTCGATGGCCAAGAGCCCGGTGAAGAGCGGGCGATGCACCGCCCCGCGCTCATGGATCTGCGGGGGCGTCCGCTCGAAGGGCATGCTCGCCCCGGCCTCGGGCAGGGCGCGGCCGTCGAGCGCGCGGCCGAGCGGATCGATCGCGCGCCCCAGGCAGTGGGCGCCGACCCAGAGCGCGCCCCGCTGGCCCGTGGCCCGGACCCGCGCCCCCTGCCGCACCCCGCCGCCATCGTCGAGCACGACGGCCGAGATCGAGCCCGGATCCAGCCCCAGCACCAGCGCGCGCCCCCCCGGATCGATCGCGAGCAGCTCCTGCGAGGCCGCGTTCGGCAGCCCGCCGAGGGTCGCGATGCCGTCGCCGATGGAGAGCACCCAGCCCTCCTCGCGCAGGCGGACCGCCGGCTCGAAGCGACGCGTGACGCGGGCGAACGCGGCGGCCTCGCGCTCGACGGCCTTCTCGAGCGCGCGGTCAATCACGCAGCGCCTCTGCGTCCAGCTCGCGCGCCAGGTCACGGAAGGCGGCGAGCTGCCCGGCGATGGACGCGTCGACCACGTGGTGCCCCGCGCGCACCGTGTACCCGCCGACCAGCGAGGGGTCTTCCACCGTGGTCAGGCGCGGCGCGTGGCCGAGCGCGCGCCGCATGACCTCGCGCACCTGCGAGACCAGCTCCGCCGAGGGGGGCGCGGCGCCGGCCAGCTCCACCGTCAGTCCGTCCTCCTCGTCGAGCGCCCCCAGGCTCGACTCGAGCGCCTCGACCAGTCGCTCTCCGAGGATCGCGTCCACGCGGTCGGGGGCGAGGCGCTGGAGCATCCGACCCGCGAGCGCCGTGCCGCGCTCCCAGACCGCGCGGCGCACCCACTGCTCGGCCGCCTCGCGCTCGCTCTCGAGGAGCTGCTGCGCGCGGGTCAGCTCCGCGCTCGCGTCCTCTCGGGCGCGATCGAGGATGCGGCCGCGCTCGCGCTCGGCCAGGTCGAGCGCCTCTCGCCGCGCCTCGTCGCGCAGCGCGGCCAGCTGGTCTTCGCGCGCCTCCCACTCCCGCTGCCGCTCCTCGGCGCGCTCGCGCGCCTCCGCCGCCTGCGACAGATCGGCCTCCACCTTCGCGCGGCGCGCCTCGATGCTCGCGCGCAGCGGGCGATAGAGGATGCGCCAGAGCACGAAGACGAGGACGAGGAAGTTGATCGTCTCGAAGATCAGGGTCGTGGGCGACAGCTCCATGACGGTCAGAGCAGCGGGTTGGCGAAGAGGAGCACGAGCGCCACCACGAGGCAGTAGATGGCGGTCGACTCGACCATCGCGAGGCCGACGAAGAGGGTCCGCGTGATCGTGCTCGCGGCCTCGGGCTGCCGCGCGATCGCGTCGAGCGCCTGCGCCACGGCGCGCCCCTGCCCGAGCGCGGGGCCGATCGATCCGACGCCGACCGAGAAGCCGGCGCTGATCACGCTCGCGATCGCGATCCAGTCGTGTGCGGTCATGCGGTCGCTCCCTGGGGCGTCTCCCGGTCACGGGACGCCACCTGCATCGAGCTGGCGGTGAAGACGAGGGTGAGGACCCCGAAGATGTAGGCCTGGACGACGGCGGTCAGGACGCCGAGCAGCATCATCGGGACCGGAATGAGCACTCCGGCGAGGTAGACGAGGATGGCCACCACCAGGTGGCCCGAGAGCATGTTGCCGAAGAGGCGGAGCGCGAGCGCCACCGTGCGGCTCAGCTCCCCGATCACGTTGAACGGCAGCAGCAGCGGGTTCGGCTCGATGTAGTGTCGCAAGTAGCTCAGCCCCTGCGCGCGGAAGGCGTACACGTGCCCGGCGAAGAAGGCGACCAGCGCCAGCGCGGAGGTGATCGAGAGGTCCCGCGTGGGGCTGGCCAGGCCGGGGACGAGGCCCATCAGGTTCAGCACCACGAGGAACGCCCACTGGGTGAGCACGAGCGGGACGAGGGGGCGAGCGTCGATCTGCACGCCCTCGACGATGCTCTGCTCGAGCCCCTCGTAGATCAACTCGAGGGCGGCGCGAGCGCGCGGCAGGCGCATGAGCACGGCGGCGAGCACGATCAGGAGCGCGGCCACCACGATCGAGGCGAGCAGCGTGTCGGTGAAGCCGAGCGGGCCGAGCCGCGCGACCTCGGCGGGGAGCAGATCGGACCTCACGAGGCGCTCCGCACCCAGTGGAGCGTGACGAGGCGGGTGAGGACGAGCCCGGCCACCGCGAGCCACGCGGCGAGCGGGCTGATCTTGGCCGCGCCGAAGACGGCCAGCCCGATGGCCCCGAGGCCGATCGGATAGATCACCCAGGCGAGCGTGGTCCGCCCCGAGGTGATGCATCGCGCGCGCCACCACGTCAGGGCGAGGTGCGCGCCCCCGCCGACCACGCCGAGCGCGAGCCCGAGCACCGCGTGCGTCGTCGTCATCGCGCGTCAACTACGCGCCGCGGCCCGGCGCGCCATGTCCGGGCGTCACTCTTCGAGGCTGCGCGCGACGTTCCGGTAGACCAGGTAGGCCCCGAGCGCGACGCCGCCGAGCACGCCGACCACGGCGGGCCAGAGCGCGCCGCTCGATCGCGCCAGGAGGTGCCCGATCCAGGACAAGGCGACAACGGGCAGGATGAAGACCCAGCCGAGGACGCCGACGTGGGCGAGGTCGCGCCAGAACATCGGCTTGCGGCGTCGCTCGCGCTCGATGCGCTCGGCCTTGCGGCGCACCTCGCCGTCCGGCGCGTCGCGCTCGGGAGCGCTCACGGGGCCTCCCGCAGCGCCCGCGCCATGCGCCCGATCGCCTCGCGCTCGAGGTCCGCCATCACGTCGCGCCGACGCGCCGCGCGCTCCCTTCGACGCGCCCGCAGGGTCTCGAGCGCGTCGGCCGCGCGCACCGGGTCGCGGGCGAGCCGCGCCTCCGACGCCATCACGCGACACTCGCCTCCGCGGAGCGCGAGGAGCCCGCCCGAGAGCGCCACGAAGCCGTCGCCCTCCGCGTCGGCGAAGAGCAGCAGGCCGGGCGGCAGGGTCGCGAGCACGTCGCGTCGACCGGGGAGGATCCCGAACCATCCGTCACGGTCCTCGGCGCGGATCGAGCTGACGAGGTCGTCGTAGAGCAGCCCCTCCGGTGTGCGCACGCGGAGACGGAGCGGGTCGCTCACGCGGCCTCCGGGAGCCGACCGATCATGTAGAGCCGCGACTCGTCCACGCCGTCGAAGGCGCCGTCGAGGATGCGCTCGCAGCCGAGGAGCGTGTCCTCCAGCTCGACCCGGACCCCGGATCGCCCCGTGAAGGCCTCGGCGATCACGAAGGGCTGGCTCAGGAAGCGCTGCAGCAGGCGCGCGCGCGTCACGACGCGGCGATCGGCCGGGGACAGCTCGTCGATGCCGAGCATCGCGATCACGTCCTCCAGCTCCCGGTAGCGCGCGAGGGCGCCGCGCACGGCCGACGCCACGTCCCAGTGGCGCTGCCCCACCACCGCCGGATCCAGGAGGCGAGACTGCGACCGGAGCGGATCGACGGCGGGATAGATCCCGGCCGCGGCGAGCTCTCTCGAGAGGATGACCCGCGCGTCGAGGTGGCCGAGCACGGCGGCCGCGCCCGGGTCGTCCAGATCGTCGGCCGGCACGTAGACCGCCTCGACCGCGGTGATCTCCCCGTCGAGGGTGGAGGCGATCCGCTCCTGCACCTCCGCGACCTCGGTGGCCAACGTCGGCTGGTAGCCCACGCGCGACGGAACGCGCCCGATCAGCGCCGAGGTCTCGGCGCCTGCCTGAACAAAACGAAAAATATTGTCCATCAGAAGGAGCACGTTCACGCCCTCGGCGTCGCGGAAGTGCTCGGCCACGGAGAGCGCGGCGTGGGGCGTGCGGAAGCGGATGCCGGGCGGGGCGTCCATCTGTCCGAAGACCATCGCGGTCCGCTCGAGCAGACCGGTCTCCCGGAAGTCGCGCCACAGCTCGTGGCCCTCGCGGATGCGCTCCCCCACCCCCGCGAAGACGGCGTGGCCCCGATGACGGGTCAGCACCGACGCGACCAGCTCCATGAGCAGCAGGGTCTTGCCCACGCCAGCCCCGCCGAAGAGGCCCGACTTGCCGCCGCGCGCGAGCGGGCAGAGCAGGTCGACGACCTTCAGCCCGGTCCAGAGCGGCGCCTGATGTCCGGGGACGTGCCGATGCATGGCGGGCGCCGCGCGGTGCAGGCTGCGACGCTCGCCCTCGGGCAGCGGCGGGCCCCCGTCGAGGGGGCGGCCGAGGCAGTCGATCACCCGCCCGAGCACCCCGGGCCCGACCGGGACCGTCAGCGGCCCGCCGGTCGCTTCCACCAGGGCGCCGCGGATCAGGTCCGTGTCGGGCTGGAGCGCGAGGCAGCGGACGCGGTGCGCGTCGAGCTGCGCGTGCACCTCGAAGTGCCGCCGTCCGTCCGGGGTGGAGAGCGCGCTGCGCACCGCGGGCGGGTCGGACTCGAAGCGCACGTCCACGACGCTCCCCGCGACGCGCTCGACCTGACCGGTTCGCACGCCGCGCATGTGGACACCCCGACGCTCTCTGCCAGGGGTCCCCGCGCGGAGGCAGGCCTTCCCCGGCGAGACGTCCGGCCGGGGGTGCGTACGTGCTCGGGTCTGGAGTGCGACATGCCTCGAGCCGTGCTGGCGATCATCGACGACCCGACGTTCTGGCTGCGACCGCTGGCCTACGTGATCCAGCACAACGCCACGCGGGTCAGGCTGTACGCGGACACGGAGGCGGCGCTGCGCGACGTGCCGCGGTCGCGGCCGCTGACGCTCCTCATGCCCGAGAGCACCCCGCGGGAGCGCACCCGCCGCGCGGCGGAGACGCTGCGGCGCGAGATGGGGGATCACTGCCCCCGGCTCATCCTCCTCCGGACGACCGAGGCGCCGCTGTCGGAGGCGGACCGCGCCTGCTTCGACGACGCGCAGACGAGCCCGCTGTCGCCCCGCGCGCTGTGGGCGCTGCTGGACCGCGCGCCGACGAGCGAGAGCGGCGTGTTCCGGCGAGACGTCAGCGACGCGCCGCGTCGAGCAGCAGGCGACGCTCCGCCGAAGCGATGATCGCGCGGGCCTTCGCCGCCGCGTCGGGGTTGACCGAGATGCTCGTGATCCCGTGCGCGACCAGGTACTCGGCGATCTCCGGCCGGTTGCTCGGCGCCTGACCGCAGAGGCTCGACGTGATGCCCGCCGCGCGCGCCGCCTCGAGGATGCGCCGGATGGTGTCGAGCACCGCCTCGTCGGCCTCGTCGAAGAGCTCCGCGCAGAGCTCCGAGTCCCGGTCCACGCCCAGCACGAGCTGGGTCAGGTCGTTCGAGCCGATGGACACGCCGTCCACGCCGAGCTTCGCGTACTCGGGGATCCGGTAGACGATCGACGGCACCTCGGCCATCACCCAGCGATGCAGCCCGCGTTGACGACCGAGCTTCGAGGCGTCGATCCGCTCGAGGCAGGCCTCGAGCTCCCAGCGCGTGCGCACGAAGGGCAGCATCAGGTGCACGTTCGGGCACTCCTCGCGGACGCGGGCGAGCACCTCGAGCTCGGCGTCGAAGAGCGAGGGATCCTTCACGTAGCGGTAGACGCCCCGGTAGCCGAGCATGGGGTTCTCTTCGTGAGGCTCGTGCGCCTCGCCCCCCTTCAGCGCCCGGAACTCGTTGGTGCGGAAGTCGTACGTCCGGTAGATGACCGGGCGCGGCGCGAACGCGCGGCCCACCCGGAGCACCGACTCGGCCCACTTCGCGATGAGGGGCTCGCGCTCCCCACGCGCCAGCAGCTCGTTCGGGTGCGTTCCCCCGAGGGCGTCGACGATCATCAGCTCCGCGCGGAGCAGGCCGACGCCGTCGACCTCCATCGCGGCCACCTCCTCCGCGAGGTCCGCGATGGCGAGGTTGACGTAGAGCTTGGTCCCGATCGGCTCGGGCGCGGCCTGTGCCTCCGGCGCCGCGCGCACGGGCTTGGCCCCGACGACGTCGCCCAGGTACACGCGCCCCTCCCGGCCGTCGACGGTCACCAGGTCGCCGTCCTTCAGCGTCTTCGTCGCCTCCTTGGTCCCGACCACGGCCGGCACGCGCAGCTCGCGGCTCACGATCGCCGCGTGGCAGGTCATGCCGCCGCTGTCGGTGACCATCGCCCCCGCGCGCCGCATCGCGGGCACCCAGTCCGGGCTGGTCATGCTCGCGACGAGGATCTCCCCCTCCGCGAGCTTGGCGCCCTCCTCGACGGAGCGGAGGATGCGGACCCGGCCCGCGACGCGCCCGGGCGACGCGCCGAGGCCGCTCAGCAACAGCGCGCCCTTCTCCTTCTCCGCGTCGATCGACGCGCCCTCGAGGGTGGTGATCGGGCGGCTCTGGACGATGAACACCGCCGCCCCCTCGAACGCCCACTCCACGTCCTGCGGCGCGCCGTAGTGGGCCTCGATCTCGCGCGCCATCGCCGCGAGCGCGCGGAGCTGCTCGTCCGAGAGCACCCGCGCGTCCGCCTCCGCGTCCGAGAGCGTCACGCGCCGATCCGCGCCGTCGTCCCCACGCTCGATGCGGAACACCTGATGGCCGACCCGGGCGTCGAGCACGGCCCCCGTCTTCGGGTCGACCACGTACGTATCGGGCTCTACCTGCCCGCTCACCACGACCTCGCCCAGCCCGAGGGCGGCCTCGACGATCACGCGGTCGCGTCGCCCCGTCGAGGGATCGGCGGTGAACATCACCCCCGCGCGGTCCGCGTTCACCATGCGCTGCACCACGACCGCGATCGCGGGCTCCTCGTCGATGCCCTGGCTCGCGCGGTAGGCGACCACGCGCGCGCCCCACACGCTCGTCCAGCAGCGCAGCACCGCGTCGACCACCGAGGAGAGACCCACGACGTTCGTGAACGTCTCGTTCATGCCCGCGAACGACGCGCCGCCCGAGTCCTCCATCGTGGCCGAGGAGCGGACCGCCACCGACACGTCGTCCCCGAGCGCGGCGTAGGCGTCGGCGATCTGCGCGCGCAGCGTCTCCGGCACGCCGGCCCTCGAGACCATGTCGCGGAGCTGATCGGTGACCACCTCGAGCGCCTCCGGGTCGTCGGCGTCGAGGGCGCGCGCCATCTGCGTCAGATCCGCGCGCACGCCCGCGGCGTCCATGGCCGCGAGGTAGGCGTCGGCGCTCACGACGAAGCCCGGAGGCACGGGCAAGCCCGCCGCGAGGAGCTCGCCGAGGTTGGCCCCCTTGCCGCCCACGCGCGGCACGTCGCGCAGACGCAGCCCGTCGAGCGCCGGGACGTCGGGGGTGGGCCCCGTCCCGGAGGGAGCGCTGTCGGTCGCGCTGTCGGAGGTCGCGCTGTCGCGGGCGTGCTCTCGTGTCGGCGTCGGCATGCGCTCCAGCTACGCACCGCGGACGGAGACGCACCGCCTGGGGGTGCGCGGACCGAGCGCGTGCGTAGTTGACGCGCACGATGACGGATTCACCGGGCGTCGAGACCCTGGCGGAGCTCTCACTCTTCGCGGGGCTCTCACACGAGGAGCTGTCTCGTCTGGCCAGCCTGAGCGAGGTCGAGCGCTGGCCGGCCGGGCACACCCTCTTCACCGAGGGGGACGCGCCCGGGGACCTGTACGTCGTGCGCGAGGGGCGGGTCACCCTGTGTCTCCGGGTGCCGGGCAAGCCCGACTCCTGCGTGCTCAGCCTGCGCGGGGGCGAGCTGCTCGGCTGGTCGTCGCTCCTGCGGCGGCGGCGCGTGGCCACGGCGCGGGTGGTGAAAGACGTCGAGCTGGTGCGCTTCGGGGCGAGCGCGCTGCTCGAGCTGTGCGAGATGGATCACGACGTGGGCTACGCGCTGATGCGGGTGGCGTTCGAGGAGGTCTCGGACCGCCTCCATCAGACGCGGCTGCAGCTGCTCGACATCTTCCAGAACCCGTCTTCCAGCGGGCCAGCTTCCAGCGGTCCAGCCTCCACCGGTTCAGGGGGACCCTCTGCGCATCCTCGTGCGTGAGGCGCTCGGCCGCCTTCTGTCCGCGCTGAAGCAGGGAGGGCGCGAGGTCATCGGCCCCACCGTGCGAGACGGCGCGGTGCGCCTGCTGCCGCTCGAGGACGCGAGCGAGCTGCCGCGCGGGTGGACGGACGCGCAGGGCCCCGGGCGCTACCGACTGAGTCGCGAGGGGGACGCGACCTTCGACGGCTGGGTGGTCGGCCCCGACTCACTCAAGCAGACCCTGTTCCCCTCGCGCGAGGTCCTCTACCAGGCCGAGCGGCGAGAGGACGGCAAGCTCGGGTTCGCGCCCGTCGCGCCCGCGCCCTCGCCCAAGGCGTTCCTCGGCGTGCGCGCCTGCGATCTCGCGGCCGCGCGCGTGCAGCGCAGCATCCTCGAGGGCGGCCCGCACCGCGACGCCCGCCACGCGCGCCGGTCCGAGGACACGCTGGTGGTGGCCGTGCACTGCACCGAGCCGGGCGCGCTCTGCTTCTGCGCCTCCACCGAGACCGGCCCGCGCGTGACCGAGGGCGCCGACCTCGCGCTGGCCGAGCGGGGAGAGGAGCTCCTGGTCGAGGCGCACACCGACGCCGGGCGCGCGATCCTCGACGCTCTCGACACCCGCGAGGCGAGCGACGCGGACGAGGCGTGGCTCGACGACGCGATGGTGGCCTCGGCGGGGAAGATGGGTCGGCACATGCGCACCGAGGGGTTGCCCGCCGCGCTCTTCGGACGGCTCGATCACCCCCGGTGGGACGAGGTCGCCGATCGCTGCCTGGCCTGCGGCAACTGCACGAGCGTCTGCCCCACCTGCTTCTGCACCACCACCACCGACGACTCCGACCTCGACGGCTCGCGCGGCGAGCGGGAGCGCCTCTGGGCGTCGTGCTTCGACGAGGACCACGCCTACATCCACGGCGGCACCTTTCGACCGACCACCAAGGACCGCTACCGCCAGTGGCTCACCCACAAGGTCGGCGGCTGGGTCTCGCAGACGGGCACGAGCGGCTGCGTGGGCTGTGGGCGGTGCATCGCATGGTGCCCGGTCGGCATCGACCTGACCGAAGAGATCGACGCCCTCTGGGACGGCGAGGGCAGCGCCGCCCTGCCGCCGCCCCGGGTCACCCCGGACCACGCGCACGAAGACCTCGTGCCGCGCGAAGCGACCGTCCGCTCGGTCACGCGCGAGAGCGCCGACGTCGTCACGCTGCGGCTCGACGCGGCGCCGGCCTTCGCGCCCGGGCAGTTCTCGCAGCTCGCCTTGCCCGGGATCGGCGAGGTGCCGATCTCGATCGCGGGCGACGAGGGCGGGCTCGAGCACACCATCCGCGCGGTCGGCGCCACCACCACCGCGCTCTGTGCGATCACCGCCGGCCAGCAGGTCGGGTTTCGCGGGCCCTACGGGCGAGGCTGGCCGCTCGCGGAGCTGGCGGGCGCGCCGGTCGTGGTGATCGCGGGCGGGATCGGCCTGGCCCCGCTGCGCGCGGCCATCCGGCACATGCTCGCCGACCGCGCGCGCTTCCCCGAGGTGCACCTCGTCTACGGCGCGCGCACGCCGGACGACGTGCTCTATGGCGAGGAGCTCGCCCGCTGGGAGGGCGCGGGGCTGCGGCTTCATCTCACCGTGGACCAGGCGCCGCCCGAGTGGACGGGGAACGTGGGCGTGGTCACGCGGCTGCTGGACCGCGGGTCGGTGCCGGAGGGGGCGTCGGCGATGATGTGCGGGCCCGAGATCATGATGGTGCACGCGGCGCAGGCGCTCGGCGCGCTCGGGGTCGACGACGCGCACACGTGGCTGACGATGGAGCGACACATGGAGTGCGCGACCGGCTCGTGCGGCCGCTGCCAGTACGGGCCCTACTTCGTCTGCACCGACGGGCCGGTCTTCTCGCTCGATCAGGTGCGCTTCCTCTTCGGGCGGCAGGGTTTCTAGATGACGGGGCTTCTGATGACCGAGAAACGGCGCCCTCGCCTCGGCGTCTTCAAGCTCGCGTCCTGCGACGGCTGCCAGCTGCAGCTCCTCGGGCTCGAGGACGAGCTGCTCCCGCTCGCGGGGGCGATCGACATCGTCTACTTCGCGGAGGCCACGAGCCGCGCCGACGACGGCGGCCGCTTCGACCTGACCCTGGTGGAGGGCAGCGTCTCGACGCCCGAGCAGCGCGAGGCCATCGAGACCATCCGCGCGCGGAGCGACGTGCTCGTCACCATCGGCGCCTGCGCGACGGCGGGCGGCATCCAGGCGCTCCGCAACGGCCGCGACGTCGAGGCGTTCCTCCGGATCGTCTACGCCACCCCCCGCTACGTCGACACGCTGGCCACGAGCACGCCGATCGCCGAGCACGTGAAGGTCGACTACGCGCTGCGCGGCTGCCCCATCGACAAGGGCCAGCTGCTCGAGCTGATCACCGCCTTCCTCGTGAAGCGCGCGCCGCGCATCCGGGACGAGAGCGTGTGCATGGAGTGCAAGCGGCGCGGCAACGTCTGCGTCCTCGTGGTGCGCGACGAGCCCTGCCTCGGCCCCGTCACGCACGCCGGCTGCGGGGCCCTCTGCCCGAGCTACGCGCGGGGCTGCTACGGCTGCTTCGGGCCGAAGGAGCGCGCGGCGACCGGACCGCTCGCGGCGCGCCTCCGCGAGGACGGCATGAGCGAGGACCAGCTCGCCCGCGCGTTCCGCAGCTTCAACGGCTGGGCTCCCGCGTTCCGGGAGGAGAGCGACAAACATGAGTGACGTCGAGGAGCGCACCTACCGGGTCGATCTGATGACCCGCGTGGAAGGCGAGGGCCGCTTCGTCCTGTCCATGAAGGACGGGCAGGTGGTCGACGCCGCGCTCTCGATCTTCGAGGCGCCCCGCTTCTTCGAGGCGTTCCTGCGGGGGCGCGGGGCCGAGGAGACCATCGACATCGTCGCGCGCATCTGCGGCATCTGCCCCGTCGCCTACCAGGTCAGCGCGAGCCGCGCGCTCGAGCAGGCCTTCGGCGTGACGCTGACCGAGCCCGTCCGGGCTCTGCGCCGCTTGCTCTATTGCGGGGAGTGGATCGAGAGCCACGCCCTGCACGTCTTCATGCTCCACGCGCCGGACTTCCTCGGCTACCCGAGCGCGGTGGAGATGGCCGCCGATCACCGCGCCGTGGTGGAGCAGGGGCTGCGCCTGAAGAAGGCGGGCAACGCGATCCTCGAGCAGCTCGGCGGCCGCGCCACGCACCCCGTCTCACCGCGGATCGGCGGCTTCCACCGGGCGCCGCGCAAGGGCGAGCTGGCGGCGCTGCGCGAGCAGATCGCGCGGGGGCTCGACGAGTGCCTCGAGACGGTGCGCTGGGCCGCGGGGCTGGACGCGCCCGACTTCACCCAGCCCTACGTCTTCGTGGCCCTGGACGACGCGCGCTACCCGCTCGAGAGCGGCGATCGGATCCTCGTGTCCGGCCGCGATCCCGTCTCGGTCGACGACTGGGGCGAGACCATCGACGAGCACCAGGTGCCGCACTCGAACGCGCTCCAGGCGCGGCTGCCAGGCGGGGTCGCCTACCTCAGCGGCCCCATGGCGCGCTTGCACTTTCACGCCGAGCGCCTGCACCCGGTCGCGGCCGAGGTGATGCGGGAGGTCGGCCTGGGTCGGAGCGAGCAGAACCCGTATCGATCCATCGTCGTGCGCGCGGTGGAGATGGCGCACGCGTTCGCGGAGGCGCGCGACATCCTCGACGCCTACGTCGAGCCCGAGCCGCCGTTCGTGAAGAGCGCGCCGCGCGCGGGGGTCGGGTTCGGCGCCTCCGAGGCGCCGCGCGGGCTGCTCTGGCACCGCTACGAGGTGGACGCAGAGGGCCTGATCCGCGACGCGCGCATCGTGCCGCCGACGAGCCAGAACCAGGCGCGGATCGAGGAGGACCTGCGCGGGCTCGGGCCCACCCTCGCTGCGATGCCGCACGCGGACGCGACGCACCTGTGCGAGCAGCTCATCCGCGCGTACGACCCGTGCATCTCGTGCGCGACGCATTTCCTGGATCTCCGCATCGAGGAGGGCGCGTGATCCGCGTGATCGGCCTGGGCAGCGAGATGGCGCGCGACGACGGCGCGGCGCTCGAGGCGGCGCGGCGGCTGTCGTCGGACGCGGACGTGGAGGTCCTGCTCGCGGGACGGCCGGGCGCAGGCCTGCTCGATCTCTTCGACGCGCGACGCCCCACCGTGCTGCTCGATGTGGTGCGCACGGGCGCGCCGCCGGGGGCCATCGTGGAGCTCCCCCTCGCCGAGCTGACGCACGCGACGATCGACGGCAAGCCGCTCTCCTCGCACGGGCTCGGCGTCGCGCAGAGCCTGCGGCTGGCCGAGGCGCTCGGCCGCGAGCTGCCGATCGGGATCTTCCTCGGGATCGGGGGGGCGCGCTTCGATCCTGGCGACGCCCTGACGCCCGAGGTCGAGGCGCGGGTCGACGACCTGGTCGCCGCCGCCCGCGGGGCCATCGCGGCGCTGAGAGGACACGATGCATGAGCACGGTTTGATGACGCGCCTCTTGACGCGCGCGCGGGACGAGGCGACGCGTCGCGGCGGGACGCTGCGCGGCCTGAGGGTGCGGCTCGGCGCCATGGCGTCCTCCGACCCGGAGCACTTCCGCGGGGACTTCGAGCACGTGCGCGAGGAGCTGGGCTTCGGCGCGCTGGACCTCGAGCTGGAGCTCGCGCCCGAGCACCCGGCGGGAGTGGAGCTGCTCTCGGTGGAGA
>SHBB01000509.1 GCA_004213565.1 Sandaracinaceae bacterium | reverse complement strand
CCTGCGAGAGGCGCTTGTAGACGCCCACGGGATCGTCGCCCCCGAGGAGGAGATCCCCGGCGACGAAGATCGAGCTGATCATGCGCCGCTCCAGCTCCGCGAGGACCGCCTCGAGCGCGGGGAGGTTGCCGTGGACGTCCGAGAGGAACGCCATCGGAGCGTTGGCGGGGATGAGCTTGCCGGGAGGCATCCGCGCACACTAGCCCTCACGGAGTGAGACGCCAGGTGTCGGCCGCGTCTGCCTCGATCGCGCCGCGCGAGAAGCGGAGCGGCGCGTAGTCGCCCTCGACCCACGTCCTCGCGAACGCGCGCGACCATCCTCCGACGCGCGTTCCCCGGGGCGGCGCGCGCTCGAGCCGCGAGTAGATGGCGTCCATGCCGCGAATTCGATCCGCGATGTAGGGAAAGGTACGATCGATCGCGATGGTCCCGCCGCCCCTCAAACCGCCCGTGCGGGCTCGCCGCGTTCGCGCGCTCCACCGAGGGGATCGCTCGGCCCTCACACGCCAGGCGATCGACGAGCTCTTCCGCGCGGCGGAGATCCTGACCGAGGGTGGGCTCGACGGTGATCCGGGCGAGCGCTGGTACGGCTCGATCATGATCACCTTCGACCTCGACAACCTCTGCCGCCGCTGCCGCGGCCTCGACGACGCGGAGGAGCTGGACCGCGTCGTCGACGCGATCGAGAGCTCCGTTCGCGTGCGCATCCGAGCGCATCGCATGGTCTGTCGCGAGGTCTATCGACGGTTCCCGGATCGCCCCGTCGGCACCGCGCAGCTCGAGAGCGCCTTCCGGCGAGACGGAACCCTGCTATTGCTCGACGTCGACCTGGAGGTCCCGGTGGGCGTGGGCTCGATGCACGCGACTTCGCGCGGGGGAGCGACGTGAACGACGACAAGGTCATCCACGACGATGTCATCGAGGACAACGTCATCCACGTGAGCTTCGGCCCTGGCGGTGGGCGGCGCAGCGACGCGCCGGAGATGCCCGAGCAGGCGGCACCGCACAAGGCGAGCGAGTCCGTGCCGCCGCCTCCGCACGGTCGGAGCGCGCACGCGGAGCCCTACGGCGAGCTCTTCCGGCGGGAGGAGGTCGCGCGCCTCTTCGAGATCCCCGAGGGGCGCCTCCGGTACTGGGCGCGCTCGAAGTTCGTCGAGCCGTCGGGCAAGGTCGGGCGCCGCCGCTACTACACCTTCCAGGATCTCATCGCGATCCGGACCGCGAAGGAGCTGCTCGACCGCGGGCTCGCGCTGACGGCGGTGCGGCGCAGCCTCGACGCGCTCGGCCAGACGCTCCCCGCCGTCACGCGGCCGCTGAACGAGCTGCGCATCACGGCCGAGGGACAGTCGGTCGTGGTCCGCGACCAGAGCCACGCGTTCGAGCCCGAGACGGGGCAGCTGACGATGGACTTCGAGGTCCAGACCCTGCGCGACGACGTCGTCCGCGTGCTCCGCCCCGAGCGGGTCGACCCCGAGCGTCGGCGCATGGCCTACGAGAAGTACCTCGAGGGCTGCCGGCTCGACGAGGCCGAGCACACCTTCGACAAGGCGGAGGCGTGCTACCGCGAGGCGATCACCCTCGACCCCATGCTGGCCAACGCGCTGACGAACTGGGGCAACCTGCGGTACCGCCGCGGTGACCTCGAGGAGGCGGAGCGGCTCTATCGGCGCGCGCTCGAGGTGGACACGGAGCAGCCGGAGGCGCTCTACAACCTCGGCTTCCTCGCGTTCGAGCGGGGCGAGATGGCGGAGGCGTGTGAGCGCTTCGCGCAGGCCGTCGAGCACGACCCGGGCTTCGCGGACGCGCACTTCAACCTCGCCATGGCGCTCGAGAGCCTGGGCGACGGCGCGGCCGCGAAGCCGCACTGGAAGACCTACCTCGAGCTCGACCCGGACGGGCCGTGGGCCGAGATCGCCGAGAAGCACCTGCGCGGCGACTGGCGCTGACCCGGGCGCGTCGCCCGACGAACTCACGGGCCCGCGTGCTCGCCGCCGGCGTGCGTGCTTTCTTTCTCCTGTCGTCGTTGGTCCTAGGTCTTCGGCCGACCCGCCTCTTCGAATGGGAGCTCCTATGCGCCGCGCTTCGTTCCTCCTGGCCTTCTCCGCGCTGATCACCACCGCCTGCGACGGAGAGCCGGTCATCCCGCCGCTCCCGGACCGGGGCCCGATGACGCTCGACGCGGGCGTCGACGCGGGTCCGCCGGAGCCGGTCTGCGACGACGGAGTCCGCGCGGGGGACGAGACCGGGATCGACTGCGGCGGCTCCTGTCCGGCCTGTGAGCCCGGCAACCCGTGCCGCGAGGCCCAGGACTGTTCGAGCGGCGTCTGCGAGCGCAGCTTCTGTCTCGTGGCGAGCTGCACCGACGGTGTGCGCAACGGCTCCGAGACGGGGACCGACTGCGGCGGCGACTGCGCGCTCTGCCCGGGCGGTGAGACCTGCACCTCCAACGACGAGTGCCTGTCGGGGCGCTGCCGGGGCGGCGAGTGCGCGGCCTCGAGCTGCGAGGATGGTCGACAGAACGGGAGCGAGACCGACATCGACTGCGGCGGCGACATGTGCCCGCAGTGCGCGGGCGGGCTGAGCTGCCTCGACCGCGACGACTGCGTGTCGGGCATCTGCGCGGCCGGTGAGTGCACCAGCCCCGCCTGCAACGACCGTCGGCAGAACCAGGACGAGACCTCGGTGGACTGCGGCGGCTCCATCTGCCCCGCGTGTCGCGACGGCCTGGCGTGCAACATCGACGTCGACTGCGAGAACATGCGCTGCATCTCCGGCGGCTGCGTCTCGTGCATGGATCGCGTCCGCAACGCGGACGAGACGGGCGTGGACTGCGGCGGGCCGACCTGCGGTGCGTGCGTCGACGGCCAGACCTGCGTGGCCGACGCGGACTGCCTCAACGGCTCCTGCCTCGACGGGCTCTGCGTCTCCTGCATGGACGGAGAGCTCAACCAGGACGAGACCGACATCGACTGCGGCGGCTCGCTCTGCGCCGGCTGCTTGATCGGCGGCGCGTGCACGGTCGACGCGGACTGCGCGTCCGAGGACTGCCAGATGGGTCAGTGCCGAGGACGCGGCGACACCTGCGCGCCGGGCGACGTCATCGTCCTGACCACGGGCACCCAGACCATCAACTGGGTCGCCTCGCGCAACGACTACCTCACCGCCGGCGTGAGCTGCACGGGCACCTCCATCGACGGCCCCGACGTGGTGATGCAGTACACCGCGACCGTCGACGGCTTCGTGAGCTGGGAGATGACCAAGCCGGCGTCCACCCGCTACGTCGTGGTCGTCAGCGACGCGCCCTGTGGCACGACCGCGGAGCTGTCGTGCGTGACCGACTACTCGCCCACCGTGCTGCGCGGGCAGTTCCCGGTGACGACGGGCACCACCTACACCTTCTACGTCGCCGACACGACCTCGGGCACGATGCCGCTCGTCAACCCGTTCGACTTCACCTTGAACGAGGTCGTGCCGCCGTGCGCGCCCGGGTCGGGTGGCATGGTCGGCACCACGGTCACGCGGCTCTCGACGAGCCTCTCGGGCACCTCCTTCAGCGAGTACTACCTCGTCGCGGACGACAGCCCGACGGGCTACCTCTACGTGGGCGGATCGTCGAACACCTACCGGATCCCGAAGGTGGGCGGCATGGCCGAGGACATCGAGGCCCTCGCGTCGCTGACGTTCAGCGAGCAGGGCTACGAGCTGGCGGTCGCCGGCTCGGAGGTCTTCACGGTGGACAGCACCAGCTCGAGCACGGGCCGGCTCTACCGCATCACCAGCGACGGCGGGGCCACCTGGACCCGGCAGGACTACGCGACCTTCTCGCCGACCCCGTCCGACGACTTCCGGAGCGCGGTCTCGGACGGGACCGACCTCTACCTCATCACGCACGAGTTCACGACGACCGTGTCGACCGAGATCTGGCGCGTGCCGCTGGCCGCCCCGTCGGTGCCCGCCACGGCGACCCTCGTCGGCTCCATTCCGCACCGCTACTGCACGGGCCTCGCGCTCGACACGCGCTACTTCTACACGGCGTGCCAGACCGGCGACGAGGTGGTGCGCGTGGACCGGACGACCTTCGCCACCGAGGTGATGAGCGGCCTGATCGACCTGAGCTCCACGCGCAACGCGGTGCACGCGCACGACCTCGACACCGACGGCGTGGCCGACGTGCTCTATGTCAACAGCGCCACCGAAGCGGCGCACTTCATCTGCGGCCTCGACACGGCGGCGCCGTTCACCGGGCCGCTCGTGAGCTGGGGCGGATCGACGTCGAACTACGGCCTCGCCTTCGACGCCGCGAGCGCGACGCTCTACGGCTGGGACGACGACACGCGCGAGATCATCCAGATCCGTTGACGCTCACTCGCGGTCGGTGCGGGGCGGAGCGGCTTCCTCGTCGTCCAGCTCGACGAGCCCGCTGATGTCGTCGAGGGCCTCGATGTCCTCGATCTCCTCGAGCTCTTCGATCTCCTCGAGATCGTCCTCCAGCTCGACCACGTCCGAGAGCGCCTCGAACGACGCGACCTCGGCGGGCTCGGCCTCCTCGAGCAGCTCGATCTCTCCCGTGCCGAGCGACTCGATCTCCGGCTCGAAGCCGGCGGGGGAGTCGTCGCGGAGCTGGTCGAAGACGTCGTCCGCCACCGCGGTGTAGTCGTCCTCGAAGTCCGCCTCGGGCATGCCGGGCATGGGCGTGGAGACGAAGTCCATCGCCTCGTCGAGGCCCTCGGCCGGCGGCGCCTCGGACGGCCGTCGCAGATCGGCGGGGGAGAGCTTCTTCGTCTCCCGGGGAGACAGCGGGTCCGGTCCGGGCGGCGCGACCTCCACGGCGGACGGCAGCTCGGGGGGCGTGGCCTCCGTCGGTGCGACCTCCGCGGCCGCCATCTCCCGCGGCTGCGACGGCGCGGAGGGCAGCTTCACCTGCGCCGTCTCCACCTCGCTCGGTGGGGGCGTGGTGTCGACCGTCTCGGAGGTCAGCAGGGCGCGAGAGAGCTCCTCGCGGAGGCCGTCGTCGAGCATGGTCTGCGAGGAGTCCACGGCCTCCTGATCGGTCAGGTCGGAGAACTCGTTCGCCGGCGCCTCCTCGCTCGGCGGCGCGAGGCTCTCGTCGGTCGAGTGAGGCGGCGGCGCGACGATGGCGAGGTCGCTGATCTCTTCGTCCCGGCGCCCGCTCTCCTCGAGCCGCGCGATCGCGGCCGCCGCCTCGGCGTCGTCGGGCGCCGCGCGCGCGACCTTCTGCCAGGCCTCGAGCGCCTCCCATCGGTTCTGCAGGTCCTCGTCCCAGACCCGGGCGACCTCCTTGCGGAGGGTCAGCTCGTCGTCGGGGCTCTCCGCGCTGCGCACGTCTCGCTGCAGGGCGACGAGCAGGTCCTGGTGCTTGCCGGCCCGTCGCAGCGCGCTGCGCAGCCGAGCCCGCGCGTCGGGATCGCCGGAGGTGACGGTCGAGAGGCGAGACCAGACCTCGGCCGCGTCTTCGTGCCGCCCGAAGCTCTCCTCGAGCAGCTCCCCGCGCCGCCGCAAGAGCCCGGCCGCGGTCGCGCTGTCGAGCGCCTCCTCGACCAGGTGCGCGAGGTGGAAGTCGAGCTCGCCGAGCTTGCCCTGGGCGTGCGCTTCCTGCGTCAGCGCGTCGAGCACCTCGTCCTCGCCGGGCGCGAAGCTCGCCGCGCGCTTCAGCACCGCGAAGCCGTCGGTGGCCGAGTCGAGCTCCTCCCGGAGCAGCCGCGACGCGCGGAGGAGGAGCCGCGCGCCCCCGACCGGGTCCTCCTCCATGTCCTCGGCCAGCGCGGCGAGGATCTCGACCAGCGAGCGGCGAAGCCCGCCCTCGGCGCTGGCCTCGTCGAGCTCGCGCGCGAGCTGCTCGACCGACGCGTGGGTCTCGGGCGAGCGGACCGTCAGCGCGATCGCCTGCGCCATGTAGTGCACGGCGCGCTGACGATCGCCGAGATCGGTCTCGCAGAGGCGCGCGGCGCGCAGCAGCGCCTCGACGCGCCCAGCGTCGTCCTCCGCCGCGCTCTTGCGCTTGTCGTAGGTGATGAGCAGCTCTTCGGCGCGGCCGGCGCGGGGTGCGCGTTCCTCCGCGAGGGCCAGCACGGCGTCGTCCTCGGGGGCCAGCGAGCACGCGCGCAGGGTTTGGTCGAGCGCGGCGCTCGGGTCGCCGCTCCGCGTGTCGAGGAGCTGCGCGTGTCGGAGCAGCAGCTCGACCTTCTGCGGCGTCGACTCCGCGCGGCGGATCAGCGTCTCGTAGACCTGCCCGAGCCGCTCCCAGAGCTGGCCCAGCTCCGCGACGCGGTCGGCCTCGTCGAGCACCTCGGTGTCGTCGAGATCGACGGCGAAGGCGCGGAGCACGGCCTCGAGCGCGTCCGAGGTCGCGTCGAGCTGCTCCTCGTAGACGCGCGCGGCGTCCATCCAGCGCCGCTTCTGCTGGTCGTGCTCGGGCCGCTCCTTCGCGAACCCGACGTAGAGCTCCGCGAGCTGCTCCGCCCGGCCCGCGCCCTTGGCCAGCGCGCGCAGATCCGCCTCCGCCTCGTCGTCCCCGTCGGCCACCCGCGGCGCGAGCCGGGACCACGCACCGTCGACGTCTCCGAGCTGCCGGTACGCGATCTCGGCGCTCCGCCGCACGAGCTGGGAGGCCGCGCCTTCGTCGTCCTGCCGCCCCGCCAGCGCGTCGAGCACGCCGACGAGGTCCTGCCATCGGCTCGCGCTCTCGAGGAGCGGGGCGAGGCGCTCGAGCGGCGCGGAGTCCGCCGGGTCGGCCTGCGCCCACGCGTAGAGCGCGTCGACGGCGCGCGCGACCTCGGGCGCCTCCTTCTCGTGCAGATCGCTGAGCCTTCGGGCGACGGGGACGCGCAGCCCCGGATCCTCCACCACGTCCAGCTGTCGCCAGAGCGCGTCCGCCAGGCCGGTCAGGTCCGCCCGCGCCTCGCAGAGCTGCGACAGCTGCTGCAGCGCCCCGAGGTGATCGGGGGCGAGCTCCTCGACCACCCGGCGCAGGCACACGATGGCGTCGCGGTCACGGTCGAGCCGCTCCGCCAGCACATCGGCGCGTTCGAGCAAGAGCTCCTTGCGCTCCTCGGTGTCCGCGATGAGCGGCTCGAGGCGCGCGAGCGCGTCGGCCAGCGCCTCCGGGTCGTCCTTGCGGGTCGCGTGGCGGCGCAGGAAGCGCAGCGCCTCCTCGTCTTCCCCGGCCGCGAGCACCTCGCGCCACGCCTCGGCCGCGCCGTCGTCGTTGCCGACGGGGTGGGCCAGGGTCCGCGCGATCCGACGGTAGAGCTCGCCGCGCCGCGAGGCGTCGTCCTCGCGCTGCGCCGTCTCGCGCAGCAGCACCACGAGATCGCGAAAGCGCTCCGCCCGATCGTAGACCGCGCAGAGGGCGTCGAGGATGCCGACGCTCCGGGGGGACAGCTCGAGGGCCCGCCCGTAGAGCTCCGCCGACCGGTCGAGGTCATTGAGCGCCTCGTCCGCGATCGACGCCATGCGAACGAGCACCGCAGACTTCTCGTCGCGCTCGA
>SHBB01000508.1 GCA_004213565.1 Sandaracinaceae bacterium | reverse complement strand
AGCGGACGACGACGCCCAGAACGGTTGTGAACGCGGCCTCGTCGATGTCGCCGGTGGACGGGTCCTGGAAGCCGTCGCCTTCGTCGGTCACGGCGTCGACGCGGTTGTCGAGGCGGATGATGATGTTCTCGGTCGGCGAGACCTCGATGGTGGCGGTGCCGGTGACGAGGCCGCTGCCGGTGTCCGGGTCGCCGATGTACTCGCCGCGCAGCGCCAGGCCGAAGTGATCCGAGAGGCCCAGGCGGCCGGCCAGCATGACGCCCCAGAGCTGATCGTAGCTGCCGCCGCCGAGGTCCTCGGCGCTGTAGTCCGCGTTGGCGCTGATCGTGAGCGCCCCGAGGTCGAGGCCGACGACGACGTCGCCGAAGTGGCGCCAGAGCTCGTTCTCGCCGTCACCCTCCGGGCCGCCGAGGTAGCCGGCGCTGACGGTGAGCGCGCCCTCGGAGTAGCTGAGCTGCGCGCCGAAGCTCTTCATATCGTTGTTGTCGATGACGTTGTTCCAGCCGTTGACCGCGAGCCCGGTGAGGGTGACGGACTCGGTCGGCGCGTACGAGACGCGGAAGCCCGTGTGGTAGAAGGGCTGGACGAGGTTGTAGAGCGCACCTCGACTGTACGTCGGGTTTTGCCAGCTCTCCGACACCTCGGCGCCGTAGATGGTGTCGAACTGGCCGAAGTCGATCTGGAAGCGGTCCACCGGACGCCAGGAGACGAAGGCCTGCTTCACGAACTGCATGCCGTCCGGCAGGCCGCTGGTCGGCCCGAGCAGGCGCGGGGTCGAGGTGCCGAAGCGGAGGTTCACGGTCGCGCCGATGGGGCCGTCTTCGTACGCGACGTCGAGGCCGAGGAACGAGAGCGTCAGCCCGCCCACGTGCGTGAAGGGGCGGTGGGAGAGCATCATGCCGCGGTCACCGCCGAACGGATCGCTCGCGGTCCAGATGGCCTGCGCGTAGCCGTCGGCGAAGAGCGAGAGGGAGAGGTCGTCGGTCCACGCGGCCTCGGGCGCGGGCGGGGCCGCCTCGGCGGCCGGCTCGGGCGGCTCCTCGGGCGCGGCGGCGGGGGGGACGGGCTCGGCGTCCGCCGCGTCGGCGACCGGGGCCTGCTCGATCGCGGCCGTTGGCGCGGGGAGCGTCGCCTCCGGCGCGGGCTCGGGCGTCACGTCCGCCTCCAGCTCTGCCACCGTCGTGATGGCGGGCTCTGCTTCCTCGGCCGGCGTGTCCAGGTCGACCTCCTGCGCGTACGCAGGGAGCGCGACACCACACGTGAAGGCGAGGCTGAGCAATCGGTTCGTGAGCTTCATGGTCTCCTCCTGGTCGAGCGCAAGGGCCTCGAACGGGCAGGAGAATGGGCGTCGCTCGTTTCGAATCGATTTCGCGATCGCCAACTGTCGCGAACAACGACGCAATGCGTCATCGCAAACCTCGGTGCGCCTCGTCGGGCGACGGACGCACCGGTGCACCGCGACGCCCGGTGAGAGGTCGCGGGCAGCCTGCTGGCGCTTCTTTTCCAACCGGTTTCGGGTTGGAAAGAAACCCGGTTTCGTGGCGCGGGGCGGCCGTTCGGCCAGAATGCGGCCATGCGGCTCGCGACTCTTCTCGGCCCGGACCTCAAGGACGCGCTCCAGACGGATCCGGCGGCGCTCCACGAAGCTCTCGAGGAATTCCACCCCGAGGACATCGCGGAGATCGTCGAGGACATCGAGCTCGACGACGCGGTGTCCCTCTTCCGCGCGCTCCCCGACGACTGGGGCGCCGACGTGCTCGAGCGCCTGCCCTTCGAGGTGCAGACCGGCATCATCGGCAAGCTCTCGGTCGAGGAGGCGGCCGGCGTCCTGAGCGAGATGTCCCCCGACGATCTCGTCGACGTCGTGCAGGAGCTGAGAGAAGAGCAGCAGGAGCTCGTCACGGAGCTGCTCGTCCACTTCGAGGAGCACGAGCCCGAGGTCGCCGAAGAGGTCCGCGAGCTGAGCGCGTACGCGGAGGACGTCGCCGGCGGTCTGATGACGCCGGACTACGTCGCCCTGCCGCCGGAGACGAAGTGCTGGGAGGCCATCGAGGAGGTCCGCAGGCTCAGCCGCGCCGAAGAGGTCGAGACCATCTATTACATCTACGTCATCTACGGGCAGGTCCTGGTCGGCGTGGTCTCGCTGCGCGATCTCATCCTCGGCGACCCCGGCGAGACGCTCTCCGACGTGATGGCGGAGAACGTCGTCACCGTGCGCGACTCCGACGACCAGGAGGAGGTGGCGAGCGCCATCGCGAAGTACGACTTCAACGCCATCCCGGTCGTCGACGAGCACGGCAACATGCTCGGCGTGGTCACCGTCGACGACGTGGTCGACGTCGTGATCGAAGAGGCCACCGAAGACGCGCACATGATGGGCGCCGTCGATCCGATCGACGACACCTACTTCGAGACGAACCTGTTCGGGCTGTTCCGCTCGCGGGTCACCTGGCTCAGCCTGCTCTTCGTCGGCGGCTTCTTGACCACCACGGTCATGGAGAGCTTCCAGCAGCAGCTGAGCACCATGCTCACGCTCGCGCTCTTCGTGCCGCTGATCATCTCGTCCGGCGGCAACGCCGGCTCGCAGTCCGCCTCCTTGATCATCCGGGCCCTCGCGGTCGGCGACGTCGAGCCGTCCGACTGGGGGCGCGTGTTCGGGCGGGAGCTCGTCGTCAGCGTGGCGCTCGGCCTCGTGCTGGGCTTCCTCGGCTTCGCGCGCGCCTACTTCGCGGCCGACGGCGGACAGGACCCGGTCACGCTCGGGCTCGCGGTCAGCCTCTCCACCGTCGGCGTGGTGCTCGTGGGCAGCCTGGTCGGCTCGCTCCTGCCCCTCGCGATCCAGCGCATCGGCCTCGACCCCGCGGTCAGCTCCACGCCCTTCATCGCGTCTCTCGTGGACGTGGTGGGCTTGTTGATCTACCTGTCGGCGGGCGCCGCCATCCTGGGCATGGCCTGAGTCGACTCATGAACACACGCAGCCTCGGACGCACGGACCTCCGCCTCAGCGAGATCGCCCTCGGCACGTGGGGCCTCGCCTCTGGCGCCTACGGCCCCGTCACGCCGGAGCGCGTCGACGAGACCCTGAAGGCGGCCATCGACGCGGGGGTGACCACCTTCGACGTCTCGCCCGTGTGGGGCGAAGCGGAGGCGCGGGTGGGCGCGGCGATCGAGGACGCGAAGATCGACGCGGTGGTCATCACGCGCGCCGGCGCGCGCCTCGTCGACGGCGAGCTCCAGCAGAGCTTCGAGACCGACGCGTTGATCGCGGACTGCGAGGCCTCGCTCGAGCGGCTCGGTCGCGAGCAGATCGATCTCTGGCTCCTCCACAACCCCGGGGACGTGACGCTCCGGCGCGAGACCTTCCAGGAGGCGGTGGCGCAGCTCGAGGAGGAGGGGAAGATCCGCGCTTGGGGGGTCAGCGTGGGCGACGCCGAGGAGGCGCGCCTCGCCATCGCCGCCGGCGCCCAGGCCATCTGTCTGACCTACAACCTGCTCCGGCCCGGCGCGCTCGATGACCTCACGACGGAGCTCGCCACGAACGGCTGCGGCGTGCTGGCGCGCTCGCCCTTGATGTACGGGATGCTCGGCGGGCAGTGGCACGAGTCGCGCGTCTTCTCCGAGGACGATCACCGCAAGCGGCGCTGGTCGAGCGAGGCGTTCCTCGAGCGGCTGCGGCACGTGGCCGCGATGCGCTTCCTGGTCGGCGACGACCATCCGGACCTCGCCACCGCGGCGCTGCGCTTCGTGCTCGCCCAGCCGCAGGTGAGCACCGCGCTCGTCGGCGCGCGCGCCCCCCGCCAGATCCGCAGCGCGGTCGAGGCCGCCACCGGGTCGCCCTGGATCGGCGACGAGGACGCCGTCCGGCTCGCGAAGATCCGCAGCCAGCTCGGCATCTGAGACCTCGCGTATGCTCGGTGGCGTGGAGGCCACACCCATCGCGGAGATCGAGAGCGGCGCGCGGGTGCGCGTGGCGGGCCGCGTGCGCCAGGCGGCCCCCACGCCGCTGCGCTCGAAGCTCTCCGATCGCGAGTGCGTCTACTGGGACGTTCGGGCCGACGCGGCGGACGCGCCGCTCGAGTCCGACGCGCAGGACTTCTGGGTCGAGGACGCCACCGGCCGGGCGCTCGTGCGCGCCGGGGCGCTCTCGGTGCGCCTGCGACAGCACCGACGCGAGGACTACCTCGAGCAGATCGTGTCCGACGTCGACGCGGTCGGGGTTCGCATCCGCGAGCTGAAGGATCAGCTGCGAGAGCAGGGACCGGACCACGCGCGGCTGACCGCCGAGCGCCGCCGCCTCGCCAAGGTGGCCACCCTGCTCTGCGCGATGCGCGCCGAGGCCAACGGGAACGTGCACCTCGGGGGCGACGCGAACGGGCAGCGCGCGTGGATCGAGCGAAACGCGCACCTCGCGGACGACGGCCCCGGCGCGGCGTCCGTGAAGATGCGGGTGAAGCGGCGGGTCGAGCGGCTCGAGGTCGCGCTCGAGGTCGGACAGCGCGTCGAGGTGGAGGGCTTCGCCGAGGTCACCCCCGTCCCCGCGGGGTACGGCGGCGCGAGCGGCGGCTACCGCACCGCGCCGACCTGCCTGACGCTCCGCGCAGACGACCGCCCGGTCCTCGTCCTCGGCGTCGGCGAAGCGGCGCCCGCTCCCCTCGAAGCCCCGCCCGCGCGCACGACCGCCGCCCCCTCTCCGCGGCCAGCAGAAGACGCGGGCGTGGACCGGCGCCTCTACGGTCTCTTGGCCGTCACCCTGCTGCTGGCCGCGCTGAGCTTCCTCATCACGCGCGGCTGACCGGTCCGCGCTCGTCAGCGGCGCAGGACGACGCCCAGCCGCGCGCGGACCTCGAGCTCGGCCAGTCGGGGATAGCCGGCGTGCACCGCTTCGAGGCCCGCCGGCTCCCACTCGTAGCCGATGCCCGCGATGACCTCGCTCGCGCCGCCGGTCGAGATCACGAGCCGACCGGGATCGTTGAGCACGCCGGGCGCCGCGTCGAAGCAGACCACGCCCTCGGTGAGGTGGCTCGCGCGCATCCCCGTGTTGGCTCGGATGAGGGCGACCTCGGCGAGGCAGAAGCGGCCGGAAGGCACACGCATCACCTGCACGTCGTCTCGAGACTCGAGCCCCTCCACGTCGAAGCACGCGTTGGTGTTCTCCTGCTCGCAGAAGGTAAGCCCGCCGATGAAGTCCTCCGAGCGCACCCGTAGCGCGACGAGCGCCTCGCCGGGCTCCAACCGGACGCGCTCGTCCGCGCGCACCGCCGCGCCCACCCCCGCGCAGCCCACCATCGCCATCACGGTCGCCATCGAGACCGCGACCCGCACCCACTCCAGCGCTCGTGTCATTCTTCCTTCCCCCCGCCGCCCAACGATGGAGCTCACCGGACTGTTCCCCCGCTCGCGCCTCTACCACCGCAGCCGAAGCGCCACTCCGACCTCGCCCGGCCCGGGGGCGAGCGCGGCGGAGGCCTCGTCGGCGTCGCCGTCGGTCAGATCGAGCGCGAGGAGCGTCAGGCCCGCGCCGAGGGCGGCGATGGACACCGGGAGCAAGACGTCGGTCGCCACCGCCAGCCCCTGGCCGAGGTCGACGTCGGACTGGTAGCCCGGCGGGCACGCCGCTCCATCCGAGCCGCAGCGCTCGGCCAGCGAGTCGTGCACGGAGACCGCGACCACCCCGGTGACGATCGCGCCGATCCCCGAGAGGACGCCCACGCCGGTCAGCACCACGCCCGCCACGCCCAGGTCGCCGAGCGCGGCGGGCTCCGACGGCTCCGCGGCGGGCGCCCGCGCGCGGTCTTGCTCCAGGCGCGTCTGGATCGTCGCGCGGTCGGGCGCGTCGGGGTGCTCGCCGAGGTAACGCTCGAGCACGTCGGCCGCGCGCGCGTGCTCCTCCGCGCGCTCGTACGCGGTGGCCGCGTTCAGCAACAGCTCGCGCCGGTTCGACAGCCGATAGGACTCCAGGAATTGCTCGGCCGCCTCCGAGAAGCGGCGCTGCTCGAAGTAGGACGTCGCCGCCTGGAAGTGCGAGCGCGCGCGGTCGTCGTCGGAGGCTTGCGCCTCGGCGGCGCCCGGCGTGAGCGACCAGGCGCAGGTGACGTGCAAGAGGGCGACGAGCGAGAGGGTGAGGTTCGATCGCATCGTT
Organism: Sandaracinaceae bacterium; assembly: GCA_004213565.1. Lineage (GTDB taxonomy): Bacteria > Myxococcota_A > Polyangia > Polyangiales > Sandaracinaceae > JAVJQK01. The sequence continues at coordinate 1,382 of SHBB01000508.1, read as the reverse complement.
GCCTCCTCAGCGGACCAGCCCGGCGACCCAGGCGTCTTGCGATGCCGCGGCGAGGGCTCTCCCATCGACCACGGTCATTCCGGAGAAATAGGCCGCGACGTACGGGTTGCCGGCCGGGTCGACCGCCACACCCTCCGCGCGATCCGGGTCGTCGCCCCCGAAGCCTCTGGCCCACTCCACGATGGGCGTCATCCCGGGCCCGAGCCGCGCGACGAAGGCGTCGCGGTTGCCGGTGAGCGAGAACGCACCGAAGGTCACGGCCGAGTCGAACGCGCCGGCCCACAGGGTCGCGCCGTCGGGCGTGGTGCCGATGGACGTGCCCAAATCGCTCCCCGTCCCGCCGAACCGGAACGACCAGACGTGCCCACCGCCAGCGTCGTAGCGGACGACATAGGCGTCCATGGCGTCGCGGGCCGTGAGCGAGGTGCCGCTCCCCGCGAAGTTCACGCTTCCTTCGAAGCCGCCCGTGGCCACCCAGCCGCCGTCCGGGTGCGACGCGATGGCGAAGCCGAGCACCGTCTCCCCGTCGCGAAAGGAGCCGAAGTCATTGGCCCACTGACAGTCGAGGTCCGAGCCCCGGAGGTCGGCGACGAAGCCATCGCTGGCCATCGCTCCGGACCAGTTGATCCCGCAGCCCGGGTCGAAGGTCGCGCTGCCCGTGAAGTCGCCCGTGATGCCCACCCGGCCGCCCGAGGCAGCCACCGCGCGGACCTCGAGGTTGCCCTCCAGGTGCTTCAGGCGCGCCGGCATCCCGGTGCTGGTCGGGGCGCGAACGATGAACGCGTCGCCGCTCCCTCCGCCGCTCAGCGTCAGGCCGTCGAAGTCCGCGGAGGTGCTGGACGTCTCCCCGACCACGTAGAGATCGGCGCCGTCGACCGCGAGGCCGCTCGGGCGGTCCTGCCCGCCGCCGCCCCAGTCTCGCACCCACGCGATCGCCCCGTCCGCGGCGGCGAGGCGGAGCACCATGACGTTGCCCGACAAGTCGGCGGCGAGCCGCGTCCGGCCGACCATGAAGTCGCCGAACCCGAGGACCGTGGCCGCGGCGTACACGTTCCCCTCCGCGTCCACGGCGAGGCCGCCGTAGAATTCGTTCACGGACGTGACGACCCGCGTCGCCCAGAGCTCGGCGCCGCTCTCGCGATCCAGCTTCGCGACGTAGAGGTCGGTGCCGTCCGCGTCGTCGATCGTGCCCGCGACGACCACGTGGCCGTCGCTCGTCACGGCGGCGTCCGACTCGATGAAGTCGGCCCCCGAGAAGCTGATCTGCGCGACCCAGCGGGCCGATCCCCGGGGCCCGAAGTCGGCCTCGACCGCGCGGTCCGCGTCGACGGTGACCACGCAGGTCTCGTCGAAGCCGCCGCAGTCTCCGCCCCAGCTGACGA
>SHBB01000507.1 GCA_004213565.1 Sandaracinaceae bacterium | reverse complement strand
GGAGCGCTCGAAGCGTCGCAGCTCCAAGCGCACGCGCGGCTCCGACGGCGACGCGCGCAAGACGCGCGGCTCCGACGGCGACGCGCGCAAGACGCGCGGCAATGCGGCTGGCAACGAGGCTGGCAAGGCGGACGGCTACGAGAAGAGCGCGGCCGCGAGCGACGACGCGTCCGACGCGCCCCGCAAGCCCGATCCGGCGCGCATCTCGCAGCACCTCTCGAAGTTCTCCGACCGCGCCATCCAGCGCGTGACCGGGGGCAACGCGTTCCTGCGCGGGCGCCTCTACGCGCGCCGCGGCCACGTCCACGACATCGACACGCATGGCAGCAACGCCAAGTGCCGCGTGCAGGTCAAGCAGGACACGTACTACGAGCCGAAGCTCACGCTGACTCCCGAAGAGCAGTGGGTGAGCGACTGCAACTGCCCCGGCTTCCGCGGCCCCACCGCGCACTGCAAGCACGTCGCCGCGCTCATGGTCGCCATCCGCGATCGCGAGCGCCCGCCGAAGCCCAAGCAGCAGCAGCAGCCGCAGGAGAGCAAGAAGTCCAAGGAGAAGAACGCCGGCAAGCAGGAGGTGCAGGCGCACACGCCGCAGACCGTCTCGGTCGGGGGCAAGCGCAGCCGCCGCCGTCGCCGTCGCCGTGGCGGTGGGAGCGGCGCCGAGACCAACGTCGAGGTGCTCAGCGCCCGCGAGCTCGGGATCGGCAGCCAGGATCCGCGCGGCTCGCTCGACGCGTGGATGCCGCCCGACGAGCAGATCAAGACCTACGACCTCGAGTTCCGCATGCAGGTGCGCTCGGCGTCGATCACGATCACGCCCGTCCTCGCCGGCACCCGCTCGGCCGTGCCGATCGCCGACGTGCTCGGCGGCTTCAACCTGATCCCCTCGGATCTGCGGCCCTTGCTGCGCGCGCTCGCCCGTCACACGACCCGCGGCGCGCCCGCCACGGCGGAGATCCGTGGCGAGGACGCGGCCGAGGTGCTCGACATGCTCGAGCAGCGTCGCGTCCTGCTCGAGCCCGCGTCGATGGAGCTGCGCTTCATGGACGAGCCGCTCCGGCCGAAGATCGAGCTCGACACCGCGAACGCGAAGGCGGTCCGGATCCGGGTGATCTTCGAGTCGTCGAGCCGACGCTTCCCGCTCTCGAACGGGCACTGGTTCGAGGGCACGCCCGGCTGGCACATCGATCCGACCGACGGGACCGCGCGTCCCGTGGCCGACTCGGTGACCCCCGCCTGGCTGCAGCGCCTCTACCGCTCGCCCGCGCTGGTCCACCCGACCTCGGACCTGCCGCGCCTGCTCACCGACTTCATCCCGCGGGTCGCCTCGTCCCTCGGGGCCGAACTCCCGGATCTCTCGACGGTGGCCGACCTGGTCGACGCGATGCCCGAGATCCGGCTCGACACGAACGGCGACATCGTCGGCGCGCGGGCCAAGCTCGTCGTGAACTACGACGACAACGAGTTCCCGGTCCCGCCGCAGGGCTTCCCGTCGCCGCTCGAGTTCTTGCCGCCCGAACGCGGTCAGAGCCGCCCGCGCGTGGTGCGCCGCGACGTCGGCGCCGAGATGGCCGCGGTGCAGCGGCTGCTGAACCTCGGCTTCGAGCCGGACGAGGCCAAGGAGGGCCTGGTCGCGACCGGGGACGACGCGGTCGACTTCTGGACGCACGGCATCGCCGAGCTGCCCGACGAGTGGGACAAGCGCGTGCCGGACGACCTCGCGAAGGTCACCGTGCGCAAGACCAGCGTCACGCCGCAGATGCGCGTCTCGAGCGGGGTCGACTGGCTCAGCCTCGAGATGACGTTCAGCACCGCGGGCGTCGCGGTGGACACCGACGAGCTGCGCGCCTGCCTCGAGCACGGACGCAACCTCGTGAAGCTCAGCGACGGCAGCTACGCCCCGGTCAAGGAAGAGGACGTCGCCGAGATCCTCGAGCGCATGGCCGAGATCTACGCCGGCACGGGCGCCGACCCGTCCAAGCTGCCGCTGTCGCAGGCCGGGCGCGTGCAGGACCTGATGAAGCTCGTCGGCGACGCGAAGATCAGCGCGGGCGCCAAGGAGCTCTTCGGCAAGCTCGGGAACGTCGACCAGATCCCGGCGATCGCGAAGCCGCGCAACCTCAAGGTGAAGAAGTTCCGCGACTACCAGAAGCGCGGCTTCTCGTGGCTCGTCTTCCTCCACGACCTGGGCACGGGCGGCATCCTCGCCGACGACATGGGCCTCGGAAAGACGCTGCAGACCATCGCGCTGCTGCTCTGGGTCAAGAACAAGCAGAAGAAGCGCAAGCTCAACCTCGTCATCGCGCCGACCTCCGTCGTGCCCAACTGGGAGCGCGAGATCCAGAAGTTCGCGCCCGCGCTGCGGACCGTCGTCTGGCAGGGCGCCGATCGGCACGACAAGCGGTTCGAGCTCGACGACGCCGACATCATGATCACCAGCTACGCGCTCTTGCGTCGCGACGAGGAGCTGCTGCACGCGCTCGACCTCCGCTACGTCGTGCTCGACGAGGCGCAGCACATCAAGAACCCGATGAGCGCGACCGCGCGGGCGGCCAAGGCGCTCCCGAGCGAGCGTCGGCTCGCGCTGACGGGCACGCCGATCGAGAACCGTCTGAGCGAGATCTGGTCGATCATCGACTTCGTCTCCCCCGGCCTGCTCGGCACGCTCAAGTCGTTCGAGGAGCGCTACTCGCGCCCCATCGAGCGGGGCGACATGGAGACGGCGCAGAAGCTCCGCACCATCATCCACCCGCTGGTGATGCGTCGGACCAAGATCGAGGTCGCGCCGGAGCTGCCCGAGAAGATCGAGCAGGAGATCGTCGTCCCGATGGCCGACGAGCAGAGCAAGCTCTACAAGCAGATGCTCAAGGAGGTCCGGGACAGCGTCATGAGCGCCGTGCAGAAGCAGGGCGTGGCCAAGGCGCAGATCCAGATTCTCGCGGCGCTGACCCGCATGCGACAGGTGGCCTGCGATCCGCGGCTGACCAAGCTGAGCGGCGAGTGGAGCGACGAGACGAGCGGCAAGCTCCAGGCGCTCGAGGAGATCGTGCAAGAGGCGGTCGCGGGCGGTCACCGGCTGCTGATCTTCAGCCAGTTCGTGACCATGCTCGGGCACATCCGCGAGATGCTCGACGGGCTCGGCGTGAAGTACGAGTACCTCGACGGCTCCACCAAGGACCGCCAGGACCGCGTCGATCGCTTCAACGAGGACGAGAGCTACAACGCCTTCCTCATCTCGCTGAAGGCGGGCGGCACGGGCCTCAACCTCACGGGCGCCGACACGGTCGTGCACTTCGATCCGTGGTGGAACCCGGCGGTCGAGGATCAGGCGACGGACCGCGCGCACCGCATCGGGCAGACGCGGGTGGTCACGGTCTACAAGCTCATCGCGCGCGACTCGGTGGAGGAGAAGATCCTCAAGCTGAGCGCGAAGAAGCGCGAGCTGGTGAGCAACGTGCTGACCACGGAGTCGACGCCGCTCAAGGGCCTGACCAAGGCCGACATCGACGACCTCTTCTCCTGAGTCCCGCTGTCGCGAGATCTCGAGGGATCGTGACGGGGACGAGGGCCTCGTTGTTCTGGTAGTCCGACTCGAGCAGCGCGTGATCGGTGTTGAGCCGAACGCGCAGCACGTACTCGCCCGACGGGACGCCCGTGATGTCGAGCCACTGGCAGTCGAGCCCGGCCGCGTAGACGTCGCGCCAGCCGCGCTGGATCCCCTGGTAGCCGCAGTCGTAGGCGGGCTCCTCGGCGCCCATGTCCGGTCGATCGCGCAGGAGATCCGTGAGACAGAAAGATTGCTTTCGTCCACGCACCACCGCGCAGCAGCCGTCGGCGGTGAGCAGCTCGTAGTCGGCGTAGCCGGGGAAGTGGTGATGCGCGTGGCACGCGCTCCACTCGAACAGGGGCGTGCTCACCCCCAGCTCGGGCGCCGCGCCGAGGAAGACGTCGGCGTCCCCGTGGTTCGGCGTCGCGACCTCGAAGCGAAGGAGCCGCCGGCCGCGCGAGCCTCCCACGCACCCCTCCGCGATCGCGCAGTCGGACTCGGCGAAGGTCTGCTCCTCGATGGTGTAGAGCCCATCGATCACGCGGGCGTCGACGAACACGTCCGCGGCGGGACACGCGCCGTCGGCGCCGCGCGCCACGCACTGGAACCGCCCGTCTCGCGGTGCGCAGCACTCCGCCGCCGCGCACGCGGGATCGCAATACAGCTCGCCCGTGCGCGGGTCCGAGCCCGTCCAGTCCCCGTCGCACTCGACGCCGAGCTCGGGGTTGCAGCCCGCGACGGGCGGAGGGCCGAGCGGCGGGAGGCAGCGCGCGTCGCGCTCGCAGGCGGCGGCGTCGATGCGCGAGGCGTCCATGCCTCCGTCCATGCCGCCCTCGGGTGGGACGTCCAGCGGGGCGCCGCAGCCAGCGAGCGCGAGCGCCCACGCCAGCGGGGTCGTCCACCTCATCGGCCCATGATGGACGCGCTCACAGCCTCGCGCGAGAAGAGGCGGCGATGCGGCGCACGGAGGCCGCGTAGTCGGGGAGGATGCGCGCCCTCGGCACGCGAGGCGGGATCCCGGCCAGCTCGACGAAGAGCGCGGCGCGGGCCTCCCACTCGAGCTCGGTGAAGCGGACGCCGAAGGTGCCGTCGCGCTCGACCCGGCGCACCTCCGCCAGCGCGTCGATCCACGCGCGCGATCGCGGCGCGCGGAACGTCAGGACGATCTCGTCCCCTTCGCGCACCAGGCCGTCCGCGGTGAGCGACGCGCCGCGGTGAGACAGATCGACGATGCGGTCGCTGACGCGCACGAAGCCGTCGAGGCGCACCGCTTCACACGCCGCGGACCAGCCACGCCGGATGCAGCCCCGGCGGCGATGAGGGAGGAGGAGGGCCATCGGAGCAGCGTAGGGGGCGGCTCCTCCGAGGCGAAGAAATCGGCAGAGAGCGCGCCGTCACTCGTGGTCGCGATAGGCGGCGAAGTCGTCGTCGGGCTTCGCGCGGGTCGTCGGCTCCTCGCCGGCGTACTCGTCGAGCTCGATCACGCTCCCGTCCGGGTCGCGAATGAAGATGGCGCTCAGATCCCCGAACGAGAACTGACCCGTGATGGGGATCTCGCGCGCCTCCAGGAACGCGCGGACCGCGGCCAGCGACCCGACGCGGAAGGAGACGTGGGTGTAGCCCGGATGCTTCGTCTCCACGTCCATCAGGACGTTGGGGCCGGGCTCGCCCGTGGCCGGGCCGAGGAGGTTGAGCACCACGCCGCTCGGGTGCTCCATGATGATGGGGTGCCCCTGCTCGAAGCCGCCGTCGGCGAGGGTCACGAAGCCGAGCGCCTCGTAGAACGCGACGGAGCGCGCCTTGTCCCGGACGCGGATGCCCACGTGATCCACCTTGCGGATGTCGATCATGACGGGCCTCCGAGGCGCAGCGCGGCGTCCCAGTCCACCGAACGGGCCCAGTCGGCGAACGAGGTCCACGCGAGCTCGGGGTAGGCCGCGCGCAGGGCGGGGATGTCCGCGCTGAAGCCCACGTCGCGGAACCACTCGTACATCACGGCCACGTCCTCGAACTGGTCCCGAACCTCCTCGAGGTCCTGCGCGACGTACCGCACCGGCCGGCCCGTCGCCTGGCTCAGCGCGGCGGCGACCTGCGGGCCGGTGAGCGCGTCGGCCGCGATGTCGACGTGCCGTCCAGCGTGCGCCTGCCGCCGCTCGACGGCGTGCGCGAAGAAGGCGCCGATGGTGTCGAGGCCGATCATCTTCAGCGGCACATCGGACGCCAGCGCCTGACGGTACTCGCCGTCCCGCAGCGCCGCGACGTTCCACGGGAAGAGCACGTTCTCGTAGAAGAACACGGGCGCCACCGCGGTCCAGGGCACCCCGAGGGTCTGCAGGTGGGTCTCGATGGCCGCCTTGCTGTCGAAGTGCGGGATGCCCGTGGCGTTCTGCGCGTCGGCCACCGAGGAGAGGATGACGTGACCCGCGCCCGCCTTCGCCGCGGACTCGCACATCGCGCGCCCCAGCTCGATCTCGACGTCGACGCCGGCCGCGGGGCTCGTCACGACGATCACCGCGTCCATGTCACGCGCCGCGTCGACGCACGCAGCCCGATCCGAGAAGTCGCCTCGGAAGAGCTCCGCGCCCGCGTCTGCGAGCGCCCGCGCTCCGGGCTTCTCGGGGTCTCGGACGAGCGCGCGCACGGCGTGACCTCGCTCGAGGAGGCTTCGCGCCGCCGCCCCTCCCACGTTTCCGGTCGCGCCCGAGACCAGGACTCTCGTCGTCATGTCGGCTCCTTCCCGGCCACCTTCGGCCGAGTCGGAGCCTGCGCCTCCGAGGGGTCTAGCTCAAGGGACGAGTTTGGGACAGTATGGCCCGCATGCGGGACATGAGCCGTATGCAGGACGTTGGCGATGGCGCGCTTCTCTGACGTCGACGTCTTCCTCGCGGTGGCGAGCGCGGGCTCGTTCCGGCAAGCCGCTCATCGCCTCGAGGTCACCAAGTCGACGGTGAGCCGCGCCGTCGCGAGGCTCGAGGTGCATCTCGGCGCTCCGCTCTTCGTCCGGGATCAGCGCGCCCTGCGTCTCACGGAGGCCGGGCTCGAGTATCGGGCCTTCGCGGCGGCCGCGGCGGCGGCGCTGGACGAAGGCGAGCGGGCGGTCGAGGCGTCCAGCGGGACCATTCGCGGCACGCTGCGCGTGTCGGCGCCGCGCGCCCTCGGCGAGGTCTGCGTCGCGGAGATGCTCGGCGCGTTCCTCGATCGCCACCCTCAGGTGTCGGTGGAGCTCGCGCTCAGCGACGACCTCGTGCGCTTCTCGACGGAGAACGTCGACGTGGCGATCCGGGCCGGGCGCGAGCTACCGGACTCGGATCTCAGCGCGCGTCGGCTGGCTCGTTGTCGCATCGTCGCGGTCGCCACACCGGAGCGCGCGGCCGCCCTCGACGGCTCGTCCCCCATCCCGCTGGTGGATTTCTCGATGCCCGACGGGACGGTGCGCGAGGCCTTCCCGGGCGAGCCACGGGCCTCGCGTCGCTTCAGGGTGAACGACTACCTGGCCATGCGGCGCGTGATCCTGAGCGGCCGCGCGGTGGGCGTCCTGAGCGAGCTGCTCGTCGCGCGCGACCTGCGCGAGGGACGGCTCGTGCGCGTCGAGCGGGGGCGGACCCTGCCCACCGCCAGCTACTGGGCGCTCTACGGACCCGGGCGACGCGCGCCGGCCAAGGTCCGCGCCCTGGTCGATCACCTGGCGCTCGGGTTCGCGAGCCAGGTGACCGAGTGAGGTCGAGCTCGCCGGGACGAAGGCACACCGAGGCGCGCTGCCCCGGCGTGGTCCGCTGGCACGTCCGAGCGCCTCCGAGGCCCGTGCGCCGCCGCCCGGCCCCGCGCTTGCACGCTCCTGCCGCATGACCATTCCCCGAGACAGCCTCGTCCGCGCGCTCTCCCGCTTCCTGAAGCACGAGCGCAGCTGGGTCCTCTTCGAGCACGGCACCGTGGTGGTGGCGCCGGATTCGGCCGTCCGCGATCTCGGCGGGTACGCGCGCATGAAGCTCGAGGCCGACGAG
>SHBB01000506.1 GCA_004213565.1 Sandaracinaceae bacterium | reverse complement strand
GGGATCGGGATCGGGATCGGGATCGGGATCGGGATCGGGATCGAGACCCGCCGCTCGGAGGATCGCGCGGCGGATCCGGCCGTACGTCCCGCAGCGGCAGAGGTTGCCTCGCATCGCCTCGTCGATGTCCCGCGGCGCGGGTCTCGGCGTGCGCGCGAGCAGGGCGGCCGCGCTCATGATCTGGCCGCTCTGGCAGTAGCCGCACTGGGGCACGTTCTCTTCCACCCAGGCGCGCTGCAGTGGGTGCTGTCCTCCGAGGGCCTCGATGGTGCGGACCTCTCCGTCGACGCGCGCGATGGGCAGCACGCACGAGCGCACCGGCTCGCCATCGACGTGCACCGTGCACGCGCCGCACTGCGAGATGCCGCAGCCGTACTTCGTGCCGGTCAGGCCGAGCGTGTCCCGCAGCACCCAGAGGAGCGGCGTGTCGTCCGACACCTCGACGGTGACCGGGCTGCCGTTCACTTGGAGCGTGTGACGCGCCATGCCGTAGCGGTAGCACGTGTGCCCGCTCGATGGAGCGCGCGGATCGAGGTCTACTCTTCGCGCGGCTAGCGCTGCTCGAGCCAGGCGTCGCGGGCGGTCGAGTAGAGGAGCTTCGCGAGGGCGCGCTGCACCTCGGGAGGCAGCGTGCCCGGGACCGCGGCGCTGACGCGCGCGCGCGCCTCCGTCACGGTGCCAGGCCATCCGCCCGCGGCCGGGCGCCCCTCGGCGTGCACGGTCTCACGCACGCTGGCTGCCCAGGCACGGCCCCCTTCGATGGCGCGCGCGCGACGGTCGTCGTCACTCGCCTCACGCACGGCCTGATCTTCGTTCGAGATGGGGGAGCCTTTCACGGTCCGGTGAACCCGGCCCGATCCGCTCGGAGGGTCCGCGCGGCTGCCCGCAGCATGGCGTGAAACCGCGTGAAACGAAAGCCCGAAACGGCCTCGCATGCTACATGCACGTGAATGCGTCGTCCCGTCTTCGTCTCGCTCCTGTGGATGATCGGCGCGACGCTGGGCGGCTGCGGAGCCCGCTCCGTGCTCGCGGTCGACCCTCCCGAAGTGGACGCCGGGGCCGCGCGCGACGCGGGGGAGGATTCGGGCGTCGCCCCCGCTCCCGACTCCGGGGTCGACTCGGGCGTCGATTCGGGCGTGGTCATCGAAGGGCCCTGTCAGCGTGACGCGGACTGCGGCGGAGGGGTCTGCCGACGCGCCGTCGGCGAGCCGCCAGCCGACCTCGTCCCGCTCCCGCTCGCGTGCGGCGCGACCGACCCCGGCGGCTTCCCGCTCGGCGAGGCGTGCCGCACGGCCGAGCAGTGCGACCGCGGCCTCTGCGCGACGAGCGGCGTCTGCGTGGAGCCCTGCGGGAGCCACGTGGACTGCGCCCCGGACGAGCGCTGCCGCGAGGTGTTCGTGCCGACCTCCCCCCGCAGCATGCAACCGCTGATGGCCTGCACCGCGCTCGTCGCGGCGCCGGAGGGCGTGCGCGTGGTCGGGCCGGAGCCGGGGCCCGTCGTGCCGGGCGGCATGGACTTCATCGACGAGACGCTCCCGACCCTCGGGGACAACGCGCTCGTCGTCTGGAACGGGCAGGCCTCGACGACCCCGTTCATGGCCTCGATCTCGACGCGCATGCCGCGCGAGGTGGTGGTGGACCTGCTCGATCGCCCCGCCGACGGGCCGGCGCCGGTGTGGGGAGCCGGCGCGCTGACGATCACCGACACGGTCACGCTGCTCTACCCGAACGGCCCCAACACGCCCGATGAGCGCCGCGGCTTCACCGTCTCCTTCGGCGCCGGCGCGCGCACGCCGCTCGAGCGCTTCGTCGTCCAGCGCTCCGGCGAAGGCCGTGTGATCGACGTCGACGCCTACCTCGTCGGCGGCGGCGACTGGACCGCGCGCGGAGGTCGTCCCCCGGCGGAGCTGAACCGCGCGATGGCGGACGCTGGAGCCGTCTTGCGAGCCGCGGGGGTCGAGCTCGGAGAGCTGCGCGTGCACGAGGTCTTCGGCGCGCTGCGCGACGACTTCGCCGTGCTCGAGGGCGCGAGCGGGCCCATCGGCGTGCCGGACGAGCTGGACGACATGTACCGGCTGACGGCGGGGCAGAACCGCCCGGGGCTCGCCATCTTCTTCGTCCGCTCGATCGAGGGCGCGCTCGGCATCGCGAGCGGCATCCCCGGCCCGCACGTCCTGCCCGGCAACGGCGCGAGCGGCGTCGCGATCAGCGTGGACCTCATCCCGCTCGACGAGATCGGGCTCGTCATCGCCCACGAGGTCGGCCACTACATGGGCCTCTTCCACACGAGCGAGATCGACGGCCAGGTCAACGACCCGTTCCCCGACACCGAGGAGTGCCGCATCGCGCGCGACCGCGACGGAGACGGCTTCCTGCTCCCGAGCGAGTGTCGCGGCGCGGGCGCCGACCTGCTCATGTTCTGGGCCGCGCAGGCGGGACGCATCTCTCCGCAGCAGAGCACGGTGATGCGGCGGGCCTACTTCGTGCGATAACCGCGGGATGCAATACCGACGGCTGGGCTCGAGCGGCCTGAAGGTCAGCGCGATCTCCATCGGCGGCTGGCTGACGCTGGGCGAGAGCGTCGACCAGGACGCCACCGAGACGATCCTGCGCGGCGCGATCGATCGCGGCGTCAACTACGTCGATCTCGCCGACGTCTACGGTCACGACGGCGCCGCGGAGCGCGCGGTCGGCGCGTGGCTCCCCGAGGTGCGCCGCTCCTCGCTGGTGATCGCCAGCAAGTGCTTCTGGCCGACCGGCGAGGGCCCGAACGACCGCGGGCTGAGCCGCAAGCACATCATGGAGAGCTGCGACGCGAGCCTGCGGCGCCTCGGCACCGACTACCTCGACCTGTACTTCTGCCACCGCGAGGACCCCGACACGCCGCTCGAGGAGACGGTCCGCGCGATGGACGACCTCGTGCGCATGGGCAAGGTCCTCTACTGGGGCACGAGCTGCTGGGGCGCCTCGACGCTGCTCAAGACTCACGCGCTCTGTGGGCTGCGCAATTACCACGCCCCCATCGTGGAGCAGCCCCGCTACAACCTGCTGAAGCGCGACATCGAGAAGCGCGTCCTGCCGGTCGCCAGCCGGCTCGGCATGGGGCTGGTGGTGTGGAGCCCGCTCGCGGGCGGCGCGCTCACCGGCAAGTACGACGACGGAGTGCCCGAGGGCACCCGCGGCGCGGACACGAGCTGGCTGGACGACGTCCTCACCGACGAGACGCGCCCTCGCCTGCGCCAGCTGAGCGCCCACGCGCGGGAGCTCGGCTGCACCCCGGCGCAGCTCGCCCTCGCCTGGTGCCTTCGGCGCGACGCGATCTCGAGCGTGATCACGGGCGCCACCAAGCTCGGCCAGCTCGAGGACAACCTGGGCGCGCTCGACGTCGAGATCCCGGAAGATCTCGAGGCCGAGCTCGACGCGCTCTTCCCGCGCTGACGATCCCGTCAGTAGCCGAAGGCGTCGCCGGCGCCGTCGAGGTCGACGCAGAAGGCGGTGTCGCCGGTGAACTCGGCGCAGGTGCCGTCCATGCAGAGGAGGCTCTCGCACTCGAAGCTGTCGAGGCAGCTCTCCCCGTCCGCGAGGCGCTCGGCGCACATGCCGTCGCTGCCGCAGCGGTAGTCGCGGGTGGCGCAGTCGCGGTGCGAGGTGCACGCGGTGCCCACGTTCGGCGCCAGGCGGCAGATCGCGTCCGGCGCGCCGAAGGGCAGGCAGAAGGAGCGATCTTCGCACTCGGGCCACGCGTCGCACGCCTCGCCGGACGCGATGAGGCCCGTGTACGCCGTGTCGAGCTCCGGCCCGAGCCGCACCGGCTCGCACGCGTCGGCCATCGGACCGAGCCGCGCGAGCGTGTCGCCGGCCGCGCCGCCGCTGTAGAGCGCCTCGCCCGCGGTCACGCTCGCCTGCACCTCGAAGGGTCGCTCGCCGAACTCGCAGCGCTGCTCCTGGTCCATGATGCACGTGGAGTAGGACGAGTACTGGTCTTCGATCCGCGTGCAGCAGTTCTGGTTGGCGCGGCAGAACACGTCGGCGAACACCTGGCAGAGGTCGCGGAGGTTGATGGGCGTGTTCGGGTACTCGCGCGGGCAGAGCTCCGGCATGAACTCGTCGCAGATCCCGGAGTCCGCCTCGGCGTCCGGCGCCGCGTCCGCGCCGGCGTCTGCCGGGCCGCTGTCGATGCCCGAGTCCGCGGGCCCGCCGCCGTCACAGCCGACGGCGAGGGAGAGCAGAGCGAAGAGGAGCGCGCGAGTCCAAGCCATGTAACCTCCGAGCCGGCGTCATAGCGCGAAATGCGCGCGGGTTCCCGTGAGGACGCCCGCGTGGTAGCGAGGAGACGTGGAGCCGCTGCGCCGACGCGTCTCGCTGCCGGGCCCCGTGGACCTGGTCCGTACGGTGAGGCGCTTTCGCCTCTTCGCGCGTGACCCCGGGATGCGGCGGGACGGCGAGACCATGTGGTGCGCCTTCCGCACGCCCGACGGCCCCGCGACCATCGCGTACCGCCCGGCCGCCGCGGACGCCGTGGACTGTGAGGCGTGGGGCCCCGGCGCGGAGCACGCGCTCGAGCGCGCCTTCGAGCACCTCGGGGGCCGAGACGACCCGGAGTCCTTCCAGACCGATGATCCCGTCGTCGCCCCGCTCCTCCGGCGCTTCGAGGGGCTCCGCTTCGGACGAACGGGCCGCGTCCTCGAGCGCCTCCTGCCCACCATCGTGTCGCAGAAAGTCACGGGCAAAGGCGCCGGCCGGAGCTGGCAGCAGATCCTGCGGCGCCACGGAGAGCCCGCCCCCGGGCCGGCCCCCGAGCTCTGGGTCGACCCGTCTCCCGAGCGACTCCGCGGCCTCGCCTACTACGATCTGCACGCCTACGGCATCGAGCGGAAGCGCGCCCAGGTGATCCTCGACGTGGTGCGCCGCGCGAAGCGCATCGAGGGGCTGGCCCAGCAGGGCGCGGAGCTCGCGGAGAGCCGCCTACTCGCGATGCGCGGCATCGGCCCCTGGACGACGGGCACCGTGCTCAGCGGCGTGTTCGGTGACCCCGACGCGATCCCGGTGGGCGACTACCACATCCCCAACACGGTGAGCTTCGCGTTCACGGGAGAGCCGCGCGGCGACGACGCGCGCATGCTCGAGCTCCTCGAGCCGTTTCGACCTCATCGCGGACGCGTCCTGACGCTCCTGATGTACGGAGGGCACTCCGCGCCTAAGTACGGTCCGAAGATGCCGGTGCGAAACATCCGCCGGCATTGAACGAAGCGGGTCGTTGCGTACTTGTGCACCGGCCACCATGCTCCGGTCCCGCGACTACGGACGATGGCTCGGGGGGCGCGGACGCGACCGGAAAAGGAAACATGTCGGACGAGTACGAGGTCTTCGAATCGGACATCGCCATCGTGGGCATGTCGGCCCGCGTGCCGGGCGCCCACACGCTCGAGGAGCTGTGGTCCAACCTCGAGGGCGGGGTCGAATCGATCCGCCGCTTCAGCGATGAGGAGCTGCTCGCGGCGGGCGAGAGCCCCGAGAACCTGCGGCAGAAGAACTACGTGAAGTCGGGGGCGCCCCTCGACCGCTTCGAGATGTTCGACGGTGAGTTCTTCGGCTTCTCGCCGAAGGAGTCGCTGATCATGGATCCGCAGCACCGGCAGTTCCTCGAGGTGGCGTGGGAGGCGCTCGAGCACGCCGGGCACCCGCCGGAGCGCTTCGAGGGGCCCATCGGCGTCTTCGGCGGCTGCGGCATGGGCAGCTACTTCTACTTCCACCTCTGCACCCACCCCGAGCTCGTCCGGGACGTGGGCATGTTCCTCCTGCGCCACACGGGCAACGACAAGGACTTCCTCTCCACGCGGGTCAGCTACCTCCTCGATCTGCGCGGCCCCGCGCTCGGCGTCCAGACCGCTTGCTCCACCTCGCTCGTCGCCACGCACCTCGCCATCCAGTCGCTCCTGAGCCGGGAGTGCGACCTCGCGCTCGCCGGCGGCGTGACGATCGAGCTGCCCCAGCGGCGCGGCTACTTCTACCAGGAGGGCGAGATCCTCTCGCCGGACGGGCACTGCCACGCGTTCGATCACCGCGCGCAGGGAACCATCTTCGGCTCGGGCGCGGGCGTCGTGGCGCTCCGCCGGCTCGAGGACGCGCTCGACGACGGCGACGTGATCCACGCGGTCATCCGCGGCAGCGCCATCAACAACGACGGCTCCACCAAGGTCAACTACCTCGCGCCGAGCGTCGACGGCCAGGCGGCTTGCATGGTCGAGGCCTACGGGCTCGCCAACGTCGACCCGCGCACCATCCAGTACATCGAGTGCCACGGGACCGGCACGTACCTCGGCGACCCCATCGAGGTCGAGGCGCTGACCCAGGCCTTCCGCGCCCACACCGAGGACACGGGCTTCTGCCGGATCGGCTCGATCAAGTCCAACATCGGCCACCTCGACACCGCGGCCGGCGCGGCGAGCCTCATCAAGGCCGTGCTCGCGCTCAAGCACGCCAAGTTCCCGCCGACCCTCAACTTCGAGAAGCCCAACCCGACGGTCGACTTCGCCAGCTCGCCCTTCCGCGTGGCCGACCGGCTCGAGGACTGGCCCGCGCCCGAGGCGCACCCCCGGCGCGCGGCGGTCAACTCGCTGGGCGTCGGCGGCACGAACGCGCACGTCGTCTTGCAGGAGCCCCCCGGCATGCCGGAGCCCGCGCCGAGCCAGCGCGCGGCGCAGCTGATCACCCTGAGCGCGAAGAGCCAGCACAGCCTCGACGAGGGCAGCCGGCGCCTCGCGGCGCACCTGCGCGCGCGACCCGAGCAGAGCCTGGCCGACGTGGCGTGGACGCTGCACCACGGCCGCCGCGCGTTCGAGCGCCGCCGGGTGCTCTCGGCGTCGAGCCACGCCGAGGCGGCGCAGCTGCTCGACGAGGCCGACCCGCGCCGCGTCTTCAGCCACGTCGCGCCCGAGAAGACGTCGGTCGTGTTCCTCCTGCCGGGCGGCGGCGCGCAGTTCCCGCGCATGGCGGCGGACCTCTACGAGCGAGAGCCCGTGTTCCGCGAGCACATGGACCGCGGGCTCGATCGGCTGAAGTCCGAGCACGGCATCGACCTGCGGCCCCTGATCTTCTGCGCGAAGGGCGAGGAGGCGCAGGTCGAGGACGAGCAGGTCGAGGACGAGCTGGACCGGATGGTCAACCAGCTGCCGGCCATCTTCATCACCAGCGTCGCGATGGCGAGGCTGCTCGAGAGCTGGGGCGTGAAGCCCGAGGCTCTGCTCGGGCACAGCCTGGGCGAGAACACCGCCGCGCACCTCGCGGGCGTCATGCGCTACGAGGACTGCCTCGGGCTCGTGGTGCTCCGCGGGCAGCTCTTCGAGAAGACCGAAGAGGGCGCGATGCTCTCGGTCAGCCTGCCCCCCGACGAGCTGAAGCCGCTGATGACCGACGACCTGGACCTCGCGGTGCTCAACGCGCCCGACATGACGGTGGTCAGCGGCCCGCCGGCCGCCATCGACGCGCTCGCGAAGAACCTGGAGAGCCTCGAGGACGTCGAGGCCCGTCGACTCGCGATCCCGACCGCCGCGCAC
>SHBB01000505.1 GCA_004213565.1 Sandaracinaceae bacterium | reverse complement strand
CCGGGACGCGGTGCTCGCGCCCGCCGCGGGCTGCGCCGGCAACCGCGTCTCGAGCCGGAGCGGCCGCGGCGTGCTGCCCTGGGTCATCGCCGCCCTCGCGGCCGGGCTGCTCGGCTGGCTGAGCTGGCGGCGGCGCAACGAAGCCGGCGCGCGCCTCCGCGGCCAGGCGCGGCGCAACCCCGCCTCCGCGGCCGGCCTCATGTTCGGCGGCGCGGTGTTCCTGCTCGCCTTCCCGGGCGCGGGCGGGGACGAGCCCGACACGCCCGTGGCGGTGCGGGCGGCGCGGGCCTACGCGGCGCTCGGTCGCCCGGTGGTGGAGCGCGAGGCGCTGCTCGAGGCGGCGGCGGCGGACCCGGAGGCCGAGGTGCGGCGGGCCGCGGTCCGCGCGATCGCCAACGCGCCGCTCCACGACGACCTGGGCGTGGTGGCGCGCCTGGCCGAAGACGACGACTCCAGCGTCGCGGCCGAGGCGCTCGCGGCGCTCGACGTCGTGCACCGGGCGCCGCCTGGCGCGCACGTCGTCTGGGAGGACGCGGACGCCCTGAGGCGCGCCCCCTTCGCGGGCGTCACCCGCGAAGGCGCGGCGACGGTGGGCGCGACCGAGCGGGCCGAAGACGGATCGCTCTTCACCCGGGTCGAGGTCGACGGCGTGGAGCTGCGCGTGGCCGGCGGCTGCCTCGACGGGGTCTGCCAGCAGGTCGGCGAAGGCGTGGCGCCGCGGGAGGGAGAGCGTCTGCTCGTGAGCCCGAGCACCGGCGCGTGGGCCCGGTTCGACGGCGGGCTCGCCTGGGGCGGTTGGCTCGGCGAGGGCCCGGCGGTCCGGCTCCCGTAGCCTCCGAGGCCGCTCGAACCGGCGACTGCCGCTTGCTGAACGGCGCGCACCTGTACTAGTGCCGCTGCGATGGTACGTCGCAGCATCGCGCATTGGCTGTTGTTGGGGGGGCTCGTGCTCGCCTCGCTCCCCGCCCGCCCCCTGGTCGTGCATGCCCAGGACGAGGGAGGGCCGAGCGTCTCGGCGCCCGAGGAGGCCCCGCCCGCCGAGGCGGAGACGGGCGCGCTCGACGCCATCGACGCGGCCTTCGGGACCTACGTCGTCGGCCCGCTCGCGGCCGTCCTGTTCTTCGACCTCGTCTTCTGGGACGACCCCGAGACGGGCCTCGGCCTGCCGTTCATCGTCCTGTGGCTGATCCTCGGGGCGACCTTCTTCACCCTGCGCATGGGCTTCATCAACCTGCGCGGCTTCGGCCACGCGGTAATGATCACCACCGGCAAGTACGACGATCCGGACGCGGAGGGCGAGGTCTCGCACTTCCAGGCGCTCGCCTCGGCCCTCAGCGCCACCGTCGGCCTGGGCAACATCGCCGGCGTGGCCATCGCGGTGAGCATCGGCGGCCCCGGCGCGATCTTCTGGATGGTCGTGGCCGGCTTCCTCGGCATGAGCTCCAAGTTCACCGAGTGCACCCTCGGGCAGATGTACCGCCAGGTGGACGACCACGGGCGCGTGCTCGGCGGCCCGATGCGCTACCTCGCGGTGGGCGTGGAGAAGCTCGGCTACCCGATGTTCGGCAAGGTGCTCGCGGTGATGTTCGCCGTCATGTGCATCGGCGGCTCCTTCGGCGGCGGCAACATGTTCCAGGCGAACCAGGCCTATGCGCAGGTCGCGCGGGTCGTGCCCTTCTTCGCCGACAAGTCGTGGCTCTTCGGCATCGTCATCGCGTTCCTGGTCGGCCTCGTCATCATCGGCGGCATCAAGCGCATCGGCCAGGTCGCGGGCGCCATCGTGCCCGTGATGTGTCTGGTCTACGTGCTCGCCGGCCTCGCGATCCTGGTCGTGAACGCCGACGCCGTCCCGGCCGCGTTCGGAAAGATCTTCGACGGAGCGCTGAGCATGGAGGCCGGGTTCGGCGGCCTGCTCGGGGTGCTGGTGGTGGGTTTCCAGCGCGCGGCGTTCTCCAACGAGGCGGGCATCGGCTCGGCGTCGATCGCGCACTCGGCGGCGGCGACCAAGGAGCCCATCCGGGAGGGCCTCGTCGCCCTCCTCGAGCCCTTCATCGACACCATCATCATCTGCACCATGACCGGCCTCGTGGTGGTGGTGACGGGCGAGTACCTCAACACGCCGGAGGGCGCCGACAGCAACGTGCGCGGGGTGTTGATGACGTCGGCCGCCTTCGGCAGCGTCTTCAACTGGTTCCCGCACGTGCTCGCGACCGCCGTGCTGCTCTTCGCCTTCTCGACGATGATCAGCTGGAGCTACTACGGCGAGCGCTGCTGGGTGTTCCTCTTCGGCGCGGGCTCCTCGGTCATCTACCGCGTGATCTTCGTTTGCTTCGTGGTGCTCGGCTCCATCCTCAAGCTCGGGAGCGTCCTCGACTTCTCGGACCTGATGATCCTGGGCATGGCGTTCCCGAACATCTTCGGGCTCCTCCTGCTCAACAAGCAGGTGCGCGACCGGCTCGACGACTACTGGCGGCGCTGGTCCTCGGGAGAGATGACCGGATCGCCGAAACAAACGGAAGAATCCGCCCGGGACTGACCGCGCTCCCTTGACGCGATGCGTCGCGAATCGCCATCATCGAGGCTCGCTCCGTCTCGATTCACATGGATGCCCCCGAGGAGAGCTCGCCCGCGCGCGTGCATTGCCGCCACTGCGGTGACCTGCATCCGACGACCTTCTCGCACTGCCCCAAGAGCGGGCGCTCGCTGACCTCGGGCCGGGCCCTCGTGGGCCGGGTGATCGCCAACCGCTACCGCGTGCTCGCCCTGCTCGGCGAGGGTGGGATGGGCGCGGTCTACGTGGCCGAGCACCTGCTGATCGGCCGCAAGGTCGCGCTCAAGCGCCTCCACCCCGAGCTGACGGGAGACGAGAAGGCGGTCGCGCGCTTCCAGCGTGAGGCGCGCGCGGCAGCCGCGACGGGGCACGAGCACATCGTGGAGGTGCTCGACCTCGGCTTCGGCGAGGACGGCGCGCCGTTCCTGGTCATGGAGTACCTGCGCGGCAAGCCGCTCAGCCGGCTGCTCGACGAGCACGGGCAGCTCGAGCCGCGGCGGGCGTGCCGCATCGTCGGGCAGGTGCTCGCGGCGCTGCACGCGGTCCACCGCCGCGGCATCGTGCACCGCGACCTGAAACCCGACAACATCTTTCTCACTCGTAGACGCGGCGACGTCGACTTCGTCAAGGTCGTCGACTTCGGCATCTCCAAGATGCGGACGGAGGAGGGGGAGCAGGGCATGGACCTGACGCGGACCGGCGTCATGCTCGGCACGCCCTTCTACATGAGCCCGGAGCAGGCGCGCGGGGTGAAGAACCTCGATCACCGCGTCGATCTGTTCGGCGCGGGGGTGATCCTCTACGAGTCACTCGCGGGCCAGCTGCCCTTCGACGGCGAGAACTATCACCAGCTGCTGCAGGCCATCCTGAGCGGCAAGCACGCGCCGGTGCTGGAGCTGCGCCCGGACCTGCCCGCGCTGCTCGCGGAGATCGTCGAGAAGGCCATCGCGTCGAGCCCCGACGACCGCTTCCAGAGCGCGCGAGAGATGTTGCTCGCCCTGGTGCCGCACGGCGCCATCGACGCCGGCCCGCTCCCCGAGAGCGAGCCGCCGCCGTCCATGTCGTTTCCGAGCTTCACGCAATCGACCGCGGCGATGCAGGCACCCACGGAGGTGTTCCGAACCGCGGTGCTCTCCGGGACCCCGGGCACGCCTCCCCTCGGGGCGACGGCGGGCATGGCGGACACGGCTCCGTCCACGACCCTGCAGCCCTCCGCTCCGCTCTCCAATACGGCGCCCTCCAATACGGCGCCCTCCAATACAGCGCCCTCCGCCCCGATGGCCGAGCCATCCGCCACGCCGACATCGAGCGCGCGGCCCACCCCGCACGTGTCGCCGTCGCCGGCGGGCCAGCGAGCGCGAGGCCTCGCCCTCTCTCCGCGCCCGATCGTGGGGCCGGCGCGCCGGTTCGTCGCGCAGTCGGTCGACTGGGAGCTCGCCCCCGGCGAGGCGCCGGCCACGAGCCTCCGCGAGCGACCGCAGGCGCCTTACGTCCCGGCGCCGCCGAGCTCGGACGCTCCCCAGTTCTCCTCGCGCCCCGAGCCCCGGGTCACACCCGCGGGCCACACCCGGGTCAAGGGCTCGCTGGTGCTCGCGGCGTCCGAGCACCTGCGTGAGGCCGACGCCCCGGGCTTCGAGCGCGCGCGCGCGCGGCTCGAAGACGACGTCGCGGCCCGCATCGCGGGCGTGATGCTGCCGATGGCGTGGATCGAGCTCGGCGACTACGCGGAGCTGCTCCGTTCGGCGGAGCGCGAGCTGGGCGTCGGCGACGGCAGCCTCTCGATCCAGATCGGGCGCGCGACGGCGGAGCGCGAGCTGACGACGACGCACCGCCTCTTCATGCAGACCGCCACGCCGACCATGGCCGTCGAGCGCATCCCGCAGCTGTTCCGGACCTACCACTCCGCGGGCCGCGCGGAGATCGAGCGGGCGAGCGCGGGCGGCTTCCGCGTCGTCATGCACGACGTGGTGCCCGACACGCTGACCCACGCGATGGCGCTGAGCGGCTTCTGGCAGCGCCTGCTCGAGCTCGCGGGCGGCCGCGACGTGAAGGCCTCGGTCGTCTCGTGCCGCGAGCGCGGCGACGACGCGACAGTCACGATCTTGCGCTGGCGCTGAACGCCGCCGGCTCGGTCACTCGTCCTTCGCGAGGCGCTCGTCGAGCAGCACGCCGAGCTCGTGGCTCCGCTTCGCGGCGCTCTCCACCGCGTTGATGAGCGTGGTCCGCAGCCCCCCGGCCTCGAGGGTGTGCAGGCCGGCGATGGCGGTGCCGCCCGGGCTCGTCACCATGTCCTTCAGCCGCCCCGGGTGCTCCCCGGTCTCGAGCAGGAGCTTGGCCGACCCCAGCACCGTCTGCGCCGCCAGCAGCTGCGCGCTGTCGCGGTGCAGGCCCACCTTCACGCCCGCGTCGGCGAGCGCCTCGATGATGAGGAAGATGTACGCGGGGCCGCTGCCGCTCAGGCCGGTCACCGCGTCGAGGAGGTACTCGTCGAGCACGACGGTGACGCCGACCGAGTCGAACACGCGCTTGACCAGCGCGACGTCCTCCTCGGCCGCGTGGGTGCCCGCCGCGATCGCGGTCGCCCCCGCGTCGACCAGCGCGGGCGTGTTGGGCATGGTGCGCACCACCCGCGTCCCGGCGGGCATGCGCGCCTCGATCGCCGCGATGGACACGCCGGCCGCGATGGAGACCACCAGCGCGTCCTCGCGCACCGCCGCGCCCACCGCCGGCAGCACCCGGTCGAAGACCTGCGGCTTGGTCGCGAGCACCACCACGTCGGCCCACGCGGTCGCCTCGCCGAGATCCCGGCTCGTGGGGATGCCGTGCCGGCTCGCCAGCTCCTCAAGCCGCGGCGCGCGCACGTCCATGGCCATCACCTCGGAGGGCGCGCACGCCCCCGCGCGGAGCAGGCCGTCGATGAGGGCGCCGGCCATGTTGCCGGCGCCGAGGAAGGCGATCTTGCGCCCGATCGTCATCAGAAGCTCTCCGTTCAGCCCGGCGGGCGGGTGCACGAGAAGGAGCCGGAGCCCGGGCTCGACTCCATGCAGCTCAACCCGGCGCAACACTCGAGGCCGGTCTCGCACGAGGACCCCTCGACGACACACTGGCAGGTCTCGTCGTCGCCGCAGGTGGAGTTCCCGCAGCAGTCCATGTCGTTGCGGCAGCGGTTCCCGACCCCCGCGCAGCAGCGGCGGTCGCGGTCGACCACGGGCTGATCGCAGCGGAGGCCGCCGCAGCACATCGGCGCCGAGACGCCGTCGCTGCTGCACGTCTGGGTCTCGCGCGCGCAGCCGTCGCCGTTGGCGCACGCGCCGGCCACGCAGATGTTGTCGGACGTCTCACCGTCGCAACACTCGATGTCGCGATCGCAGAGGCCGCCCATGACGACGCACTCGCACTCGCCGTCCTCGCAGGCCATGCGACCGCAGCAGTCCTCGTCGTCGTCGCAGGAGGTGCTCCCGCCCGAGCAGCACTGGCGCACGGGCGGCGCGGTGGGCTCCGAGCGGGTCTCGCTGCAGGCCAGGCCCGCGCAGCACGTCGCCGAGCCGCTGCACGCGGCGCCGCTGTCGAGACAGGCGGGGCCCTCGGGGCGGCACATGAAGGTCTGGCAGGTGAAGCCGTCACAGCACTCGCTGCTGTCGAGGCAGAAGCTGCCCTCGCGGCTGCAGCTGCAGGTTCCGTCGCCGCCGCAGCTCATCAGCCCGCAGCAGTCGAGGGAGTTCTCGCAGTCGCCGCCCTCGCCCATGCAGCAGCGCGGCACGAGCGGCGCGGGGCGACAGACGGAGCCAGCGCAGCACTCCTGGCCGGGGAGCAGGCCGCCGAGCAGGCAGGTCAGGCTCGGCCCGCGGCAGGTGGTGCAGGAGCCGAACTGGCAGTGCAGCTCGCCCGCGCACTCGCCCTCGGAGCCGCCGAGATCGCAGCAGCCCATCCCGTCGCGGCCACAGTCGGCCGGGGTCATCGCGCACAGGCCGCTCGGGTCCATGCGGCGATCGCAGACGAGGTCGGGATCGCACGTGCCGCGGGAGCCGCAGGGCGCGCCCTCGAAGCCCGTGTCCTCGGGGTTGAGGCACGTGCCGCCGACGCAGACCCTGTCACCCGCGCACTCCGTCGCGGGGCCGCCGCCGGGCGGCGCGCAGCAGGGGCGATCGATCTCGCCGCAGGCCGTCGCGGGGTCCGCGTTGACGCAGGTGGCGGTCGTGACGTCGCAGGCGAGGGAGCCGAGGCAGGAGGTGGTTCCGTCGCAGCAGGGCTGCCCGTCGTCGCCGCAGGCGCCGCAGGTGCCCTCGTTGCAGACGAGGCCGGAGCGGCACGTGAAGCCGGGGCAGCAGGTGGAGCCCGCGCCGCCGCAGCCGCTGACGTCCGGCGGCAGATCCTCGTCGGGGTTCACGCACGCGCCGTCGCTGCACGCGAGCCCGCTGCAGCAGTCAGCCGAGCCCGTGCACGCGGCGCCGCGCGGCGCGCAGCAGCTCCGTCCCTGGCACGCCAGCCCCCGGCAGCAGTCGCTCGCGGCGTCGCACGCCGCCCCGCCCCCGGCCTGGATGCAGCAGAGGTCGCCCGCTCCGCACGAGAGGCCGAGCTCGCACACGCGCCCGACGCAGCACGATCCGCCGGCGCGCCCGCAGCGACCGGTCGGCCCGACGCTTCCGTCGCGGCCGGTCACCCGTCCGTCCATCCCGTCCACGGAGCCGTCCGGGTTGGCGGGGTTGTCGGCGCAACCGATCAAGAGGACCAGCAGAGGCAGGACGCGACAGGAGGAGCGAAGCAAGGACGACATGGAGGCGATCCTAGCAGGGTGGGCGGAGATGCGCGCGATGGATCGCCGAGCGCGACGGCGTGTCCAGCCGCCGGGCCGACGACGAAATGCGGGAGCATTTCGGAGGAGCGACTGGGACTACTTGGTCACATGTCGGCGGATGATCGCGACGGACAGTGGTTTCGGGCGCGCCGCGACGATGAAGGAGGGGCTTTCAGCCCCTTCGAAGAGGAGCGACGCGCCCGGAGCCGCTGAACG
>SHBB01000504.1 GCA_004213565.1 Sandaracinaceae bacterium | reverse complement strand
GCGGTGATGCCGCTCAGCATCTCGACGGCCGAGGACGCGCTCGGCGTGCGCCCGTCGGTGGCGCGCTTCCTCATCCCGCTCGGCGCGACCGTGAACATGAACGGCACCGCGCTCTACCAGGGCGTGGCCACGATGTTCCTCGCCCAGGTCTACGACGTGCCGCTGACCGCGGCCGGCCTCGCGCTGGTCGTGGTCACCGCGACCGCGGCCTCGATCGGCTCGCCGGCCACGCCCGGGGTCGGCATCGTGATCCTCGCGACGGTGCTGTCGGGCATCGGCATCCCGGCGGCGGGCGTCGCGCTGATCATCGGCGTCGACCGCCTGCTCGACATGTGCCGGACGGCCGCGAACGTCGCGGGCGATCTGACGGCCGCGGTGGTGCTGGACCGCACGCTGCCGGACGCCACCCCGACCGCGCCCGGCCTGCCCGAGGCGCAGCGCGCGGGAGAGGCCGGGGCGTCCTGAGCGATTCAGCTCGGGACGCGGGCCGCGTCGGGCAGGTGGCGCGGCATGGCCGGGCCGGCGCGCTCGCTCTCGACCTCGCGGACGGCGTTGTCCTCGTCGACGAAGACGACCTTCGGCTGCCACGCGCGGGCCTCCGCGTCGTCCATCTCGCCGAAGGTGGCGAGGATCACCGTGTCGCCGGGCGCGTTGCCGTGGGCGGCGGCGCCGTTGATGCAGATCACCCCCGAGCCCTCGGGGCCGCGGAGGGTGTAGGTGACGAGGCGGGTGCCGCGGGTGACGTTCCAGACGTGCACCTCCTCGTGCTCGAGCATGCCGGCCGCGTCCAGCAGGATCCCGTCGATCGTCACGCTGCCCTCGTAGTGGAGGTCGGCGTGAGTGATCCGTGCCCGGTGGATCTTCCCCAGGAACATCCTTCGCTTCATGGCTCTCTCCGATCTGCGTGCCGTCTGCGAGCAGTACAGCCGCGGGCCGGAAGGTAGCAGCGAAGAAAATTGGATCCAACGCGCGCGCCGCACGTCAGGCGGCAGCTGGAGGTACCCATGCGCATTCTGCTGACCAGCCTTGCCGCCCTGACCTTGGCCCTCGCGTTCGGAGGCGTCGCCGCGGCTCAGGACCGCGCCGTTCACACGGACCAGGAGTTCACCTTCGACGACGACGAGGTCACGGGAGACACCGTCGGCCCGGACGTGCTCCGCATCGTCGGCCTCGAGCGTCGGCGCCGCGAGTCGCTGATCCGCCCCCGCGCGCACTTCGTGCCCGAGCTGGTGCACTCCATCGAAGCGTTCTGAGCGCTGCACATCGCCACAGGGGGTGCCCCGCGCTTACGCACGGTGTCACCCAATGTGCGCTTGACCCGACCCGGGAGGCCAACGAATAAGAGGGTCGATGCTTCATCGATCTTCTTCCGCTGCGCTCCTCACCGCGCTCTCCCTCTCTCTTCTTCTCGTCGCCTGTGACGACGGCCCCGCGCCCGTCGACGGCATGGTCCCCACCGACGGTGGCGTGACCGACGGCGACGTCCCCCCGCCCGACGGCGGAGAGGACGGGGGCATGCCGCCCTCGGATCTGTTCACGCCCCCGGTCATCACGACCTGCCCGGGCGACAGCCTGCCCCCGCCCAGCTCCGGGCGCTGCGAGGTCACGGCCGGCGACGAGAACATCCTGCTCACCGGTGACGTGCTCACCCCCGGCGAGGTCTTCCGCGGCGGCCAGGTGCTCGTCGGCACCGACGGGAACATAGCGTGTGTCGGCTGCGACTGCAGCGGCGAGGCGGGCGCGAGCGGCGCGACCCAGGTGGTCTGCCCCGACAGCGTGATCAGCCCCGGGCTCATCAACGGTCACGACCACATCACGTTCAACAACGCCATTCCCTACTCGGCCGAGGGGCTGTTGACAGAGGAGCGCTACGAGCACCGTCACGACTGGCGGCGAGCCCCGAGCCCGCCTCACACGAGCGTTCCGAATGGCGGTGGCGGAGCGACGACCGAGGAGATGCTCTGGAACGAGCTGCGCCAGCTGATGAGCGGCACCACCAGCGTCTTCGGCAGCGGCGGCCCCGACGGCCTGCTCCGCAACCTCGACAACGATGGCCGGAACGGGCTGGGCGTCGAGGCGGACTACGAGACCTTCCCGCTCGGCGACGCCGACGAGACGCAGTTCACCGACAGCTGCGGCTACTCCTACTGCCGCAGCTGCACCACCAGCGGCGTGACGAGCCAGCACGCGTTCGTGCCCCACGTGGCCGAGGGCATCAACGAGGAGGCGCGCAACGAGTTCCGCTGCATGCGCGAGGGCGACCGCGACTTCGTCATGCCGGTCAGCGCCTTCATCCACGGCGTGGGCCTGCTCGCGTCGGACATCGCGGAGATGGCCCTCGAGGAGGTCGAGCTGGTCTGGTCGCCCCGCACCAACATCACGCTCTACGGCGACACGGCGCGCGTGACCGAGTACGCCTACGCCGGCGTGCCGATCGGCCTCGGCACCGACTGGGTGCGCTCGGGCTCGATGAACATGCTGCGCGAGCTGGTCTGCGTGGACGAGTTCAACGCGAACCACCTCGCGGGCTTCTTCCCCGACGAGCAGATGTGGCTCATGGCCACCCAAAACACGGCGACCGCCTTCCGTATGGACAGCCTCATCGGCGTGCTCGCGGTCGGCGCCCGGGCCGACATCGCGATCTACGACGCCTCGAGCGCGCGCGATCACCGCGCGGTGCTCGGCGCCGATCCCGACGACGTCGTGCTCGTGATGCGCGGCGGCGACGTGCTCTTCGGCGACAGCGACGTGGTCGACGCCGTCCGCACCGGGTGTGACTCCGTCGGCGACGTCTGCGGCAGCGCCAAGAGCGTGTGCCTGCAGGAGCTGTCGACCTCCTTCGGCGACCTCATGAGCGAGGCCAACCGCCGCGAGATGCAGTACCCGCTCTTCTTCTGCGGCGAGCCCGAGGGCGAGCCGAGCTGCATGCCGGCCCGCACCTCGATGGGCGGCTCGCTCCCCGACGCCATGGTGAACGGCAGCAACTACTACACGGGCATGAGCTCGGCCGACGACATGGACGGCGATGGGATCGACAACGCGTCGGACAACTGCCCGAGGGTCTTCAACCCGATCCGCCCGCTGGACAACGGCGCGCAGGCGGACGCGGACGGCGACGGACTGGGCGACGCCTGTGACGACGACCCGGTCGACGCGAGCGACATCGACGGCGACGGGATTGACAACGACGCCGACAACTGCCCGACCGCCCCGAACGCCGACCAGGCGGACCGGGACATGGACGGCATCGGCGACGTCTGCGACGGCTGCCCCGACATCGCCATCACGGCGGGCGACGAGACGGTCTACGCGCTGCGTTGTGGCGCCACTGAGGGCAGTGTGACCCTGAGCGACCTCGTGGTCACTGCGCTCGTCCCAGGCGGCATGAATCCCGGCTTCTTCGCCCAGCAGCTCGAGGGCTCCACCGACTACGCGGGCATCGACCGCAGCGGGATCTTCGTGTCCACCGGGGCGGCCCCGACCGTCAGTCGGGGCGACGTGGTCGAGGTGGCGGGAGCGCTGGGTGACTACTTCGGGTTGGCGCAGATCGTCAGCACGTCCGTGACGGTGACCGCGAGCGACATGGAGCCGGCGCCGCTCGTGGTCGGCGCGGCGGAGATCGCCACGGACGGCCCGCGCTCGGAGCTTCTCGAGGCAGTGCTGGTGCGCGTCGAGAGCGTGACGGTAACCAACCCGGACCTCGGCTTCGATCAGTTCGAGGTCAACGGCACCCTGCGCGTCGACCAGGACCTCTTCCTGATCGACCCACCGCCCGCGGCCGGAGAGATGTTCGGCTTCGTGCAGGGCCCGTTGACGTATTCCTTCCTCGATAACCGAGTTCTCCTGCGTGACGCGCTCGACGTGGGCTTCGACGCCCTTCGCCTCTCGCCCGCCACCGTGGTCACCCCCCCGGGCAGCACGGTCACCCTGACGGTGGTGCTCCCGATGGACGCGCCCGTCGGTGGCGCCGCGGTGACCATCACCCCGGCCCCCGTCACCATCCTCACCGGCCCGCCGACCATCGTCGTGCCGGCGGGCATGCGCAGCGCGAGCGCGACCTACACCGCGAGCGCGCTCGAGGACACGGGCACGGTGACCGCGTCGTACATGGGCGACATGGTCGTCGCGAGCGTGACGATCGCGACGCCACCCGCGCTCTTCTTCAGCGAGTACGTCGAGGGCAACTCGAACAACAAGGCGCTGGAGATCGCGAACCTCGGCGGCAGCCCGGCGGACCTCTCGGTCTGCGAGATCCGCCGCTACACCAACGGCTCCACCTCGCCCAGCAGCGTCACGCTGATGGGCACCGTGGCCGCGGGCGACGTCTTCGTGATCTGCAACGGCAGCATCGCGATGCCGGGCGCGTGCGACATGACGAGCGGCACCATCAACCACAACGGCAACGACGCGTACGAGCTGGCCTGCGCCGGCATGGTGGTCGACAGCATCGGTCGCGTGGGCGAGGACCCGGGCGTGGCCTGGATGGGCGGCGGCATCACGACCATGGACCACCGGCTCACCCGCGACTGCTCGATCACCACGGGCGACCCGAACAGCATGGACGCGTGGGATCCCTCGACCGAGTGGAACGGGACCGCGTGGGACGTGACCACCGGCTTCGACGGGCTCGGCAACCGAGACGAGTGCCCGTAGTCGAGCGAGTCTGAACGATCGACGCCCCGGCGCAGCTCGCGTCGGGGCGTCTTCGTTCCGTCGATCGAACCGTCGCTCAGACGAAGCGCAGCCCGGCCAGGCAGCCGTCCGGCAGGGTGCGGGCCCAGACCACCTCGGCGCGCTCGTGCCCGGTCCGCGCCTCGGGGAACTCCAGCTCGAGGTCCAGCGCGTCCCCCGCCGCGACCATGCCATCGAGGGCCACGCGCATCCCGCCCGCGCTCGCGTTGAGCACGACGCCCGCGAGGCCCTCGTCCCGCACCCGCACGCTGGCGTGGATGGGGTAACGCGTCGCGCGCCGACGCGCGCCCCGATGTGTCCAGTCGTCGACCGGTCCGGTGGGGAGGAGGTTGGCGATGCTGCGCATGATGAGGGCTCCGTCGTTTACGATGTGGGGGCAACGCAACAGTCACGCCAGTTCTTCGACGAATCGGTCAGCAAACGGCCTAGCGACCGTAATCGATACGCTTTTCAGGCGCGCGTCGGCGGCTCGCGGCGCAGGGAGCGCCGGGGCGAAACGCACGATCTGCGGCGAAACGTCAGCGATGCGGGGCGAGCGCGCGGTCGAGTCGCTCGAGCGCCCCCGCGGTGCGGACGCCGTACCAGAACAGGTCTTTCCCCGACACGAGCGCCGCCTTCACGCCCCAGCTGCGCACCTCCTCGAGGTGTGTCTCGTCGAAGCGATAGGGCTCGTCGGGCAGGAGCACGAGCGCCGGTCCGCGGGCGCGGATCTCCTCGGCGGTGACCCTCGGGTAGCGCGTGTCGCGCGCGCCCGGGTCGGCGGCCGGAGCGCCCGCCACGTCCGCCGCGAGCGGGTAGCGGCGCGCGCGGTCGGAGAAGACGTTGTCAGCCCCAAGCCAAGACAGGAGGTCGCTCCCGTAGGTGCGCCCGTCCATGGTCATCCACGGGTCCTTCCAGATCGGCGCGCAGATTCGCAACCCTCCCTGTCGCCGCGCGAGCGCGGGCCGCGGCGGCGCGTCGACGTGGAGGAGCCGCGCGAGGGTCTCCACGTAGTCGAGCGACTCCTCGACGGTACACGGGAAGCTGACAAAGACCGGCAGCCCGGCCTCGATCAGCCGCTCCACGTCGCGCTGCGAGCTCTCCTCCTTGTTCGCGAGCACGAGGTCGGGGCGCAGCGCGATGACCGCCGCGACGTCGACGTTCTTCGTCCCGCCCACCGTCGGCACGCGCTCGATCTGCCCCGCGGGCTCCTCGCAGTACTCCGTGCGCCCCACGAGGCGCTCGAGGCCGGCCAGCGCCACGACGCTCTCCGTCTCGCTCGGCACCAGGCTTACCACCCGGCGCGGCGGCGCGGCCAGCGTGAGGGGTCGGCCGAGCGCGTCGACGGACACGGCGCTCTTCAGAGCCCCAACGCGCCCGGCTGGAGCGAGGGGATCGGCGGGGGGAGGTGGCTGTTGCGGGCGTCGGGATCGCGGAAGGACACACCGTGCAGGGCGAAGTCGCGCTCGAGCTGCGGGAGGGCGGCGCGGATCTTCTCGCAGGTGGTCTCGTACGCGATCTCCTCGATCTCGCGCCGATAGAAGTACTTCATGGGCGAGCCACCGAGGATGCGCATCTCGTCCGCCTCGGGCCGGAAGAGGTGGAAGGCCACGTCGGGGTGCATCTCCGCGATCGCGTGGTTGGCCTTGTCGAAGCGGCCGTTGATGAGCGCCTTGAGGCCCTGGGCGACGCCGAAGATCCCGCCGCGCGCGTGCACGTAGCCGGGCTCGGCGCTCCGGACCGGGACGAGCGGATCGATCAGCACGCAGAGCGTCGCGCCGCGCTTGGCCGCCTCGCGCATGTTGGTGGTGCGCGAGAAGGCGCCGTCGATGTAGCGGCGGCCGTCGACCTCGACCGGCGGGTAGAACGGGACGAGCGCGCACGAGGCGCGGACGGCGCGGTGCACGGGGACGTGGTCGTGCTGCTCGTCACCGAAGAGCACCGCGCGGGAGGTGTCCTGGTCGGTCGCGCCCACGTAGAGCGGGCGCCGGAGGGTGCGGAAGTCGTCGCTCAGGCCGGGCCGAGCGAGCTGCGCCTCCATCCACTGGCCGAGGCGGCGGCCGCTGAAGGCCGCGCTCGGCACCGCGCGGGTGAGCGAGCTGATCAGGCCGCGCGGGCCATTTCCGCCGCGGGCGAGCTCCTTCGTGAGCGTCCAGAGTCGCTCGCCCACCTCGGCGAGGTTCGGCTCGAAGAGCGTGTAGCGGTCGATCGGGTCGAGGCGGTGCCCTTCCCCGTCGAGCGACTTGAAGATCTCCTCGGGGCTGACGCCGTTGGCGAGGAGCGCGGCCACGATGGCGCCCGCGCTGATGCCGCAGAAGAGATCCACGTCGACCACCGCGCGGTCCTCGAGGAAGCTGTCGAGCGCGCGCAGCACGCCCAGCTCGTAGAGGAGCCCCTCGATGCCGCCGCCCGCGAGGCAGATCGCGATCTTCCCGTGGCCGCGGCTCGCGAAGAGGGCCTCGAGGTGCTCGGGGAGGGACAGCGCGTCGGAGAGCACCCCGCCCACGCCGTGCTGGCCGAGGCGGTGCGCCGCGTCGATGCCGTCCACGAGCGCGAGGACCCGGCGGCGCAGCAGCGGGCCGCCCATGCGGCCGTGCGGGAAGAGCACCTCGAGCAGGCGCTCGGCCCGCTCCAGGTGGGGGCCGCGCGCGTCGACCACCAGCGAGTCCACGGGGCGGTGCCGCACGTAGCTGACGGCGCGCGGGAGATCGGCGATGCCCACCACGCGGCGGCGGGCGCCGACGCCGGACGCGTCGCGGCCGAGGTAGTGGACCGAGCCATCCTCGGACGCCCGGGCGCCCTCCAACCGCTCGAGGGAGAGGGCGTCGAAGGACGGCCCGAAGTAGACGATGGTGTCCAACGCGTGGGTCTCCGTGAGGTCCGCCACACGTCAAAGGCGAGG
>SHBB01000503.1 GCA_004213565.1 Sandaracinaceae bacterium | reverse complement strand
CTCGCGATCGTGTCGCAGCCGGTCGTGGACCGTCGCGATGTTGTAGAGCACGTCCGGCTCGGAGGTGAGCTCGTAGGCGCGCTCGAAGTAGGAGAGCGCGGCGTCGAAGCGCCCCGCCTCGTAGGCCGCCTGCCCCGCCTCGAACGCCGCGCGCGCCTCCGTCGCCGCCGCGTCTTGCGCGTGGGCGAGGGAGAGGGGGAGTAGGATGCAAGCCAAGATGGCCGCGCTGGATGTCGCGAGCCGCATGTGAAGCGAGTATACCGTTCCGGGCCGAGCGGGCCCGAGAACGACGCCCGCGGGATGGGGAGATTCATGGACCACGGCGATTTCATGCCGCACGGGCACTGCTACTTCTGGACGCCCGACGTGCTCTGGACGAACGTGGTCGCGGACGGAGCGATCGCGCTCGCCTACTTCACGATCCCGCTGATCTTGTTCTTCTTCGTGCGGCGGCGGAGCGACCTCGCCTTCCCCTGGATCTTCGTGCTCTTCGGGGCGTTCATCCTGCTCTGCGGGACGACGCACGCGTTCGACATCTACACGACCTGGGTGCCCGAGTACCGGGTCGAGGGCTGGATCAAGGCGGCGACCGCCCTGGTGAGCGTGACGACCGCGGCCGTGCTCGTGCCGCTGATGCCGAAGGCCCTCGCGCTGCCGAGCCCGGCCGACCTCCGGCGAGAGGTCGCCGAGCGGCGCGCGGCCGAGGCCGAGGCGCGAGACCTGGCCGATCGGCTGGAGCAGCGCGTCACCGCGAGGACGCGGGAGCTGGAGCGGGCGAACGTGGACCTCCGGGAGTTCGTGCACGTGGTCTCGCACGACCTCCGCGAGCCGCTCCGGGCCGTCTCGAACTTCACCGCGCAGCTCGATCGGCGCTACGGAGACGCGCTCGACGAGCGCGGCCGCGAGTACGTCTCGCTCGCCCGCGACGGCGCGGTGCGCATGCAGAACATGCTGCGCGACCTCGTGGACTACGCGCGGCTCGACAAGGAGAGCCTCGACGAGGAGTCGATCTCGATCGACGAGGTGCTGCAGGCGGTCCTCGCCGATCTCTCGGCCCCCATCGAGGACACGGGCGCGGAGATCGAGGTCGCCGCGCCGCTGCCCGTCGTCGAGGCGAGCTTCACGCACCTGCATCAGCTGTTGACCAACCTCCTCAGCAACGCGATCAAGTACGCGGGTGACGCGCCGCCGCGGATCCGGGTGGAAGCCGAGGCGGCCGACGAATGGCTGGAGCTGCGCGTGATCGACCACGGCCTCGGCGTCCCGGCGGAGCACCGCGCCCGCGTCTTCGAGATGTTCCAGCGTCTTCACACCCGCGAGGAGATCGAAGGCTCCGGGGTCGGCCTGGCCATCTGCCGCCGGATCGTCGAGCGCCTGGGCGGAGAGATCCGCGTGGAGGACACGCCCGGACGAGGCGCGACCTTCGTCGTCCGCATCCCCCAACGGAGGGTTCGTTGAACGGCCCCGCCCGCCGTATGTATATTTGACGCCCTCCGAGACGGTCTCCCATGCAACCCCAAGTCCTGCTCGTCGAAGACAGCCAGTCCGACGCGATGATGCTCCGCGACGCGCTCGAGGAGCGCGGGATCGAATGGGACGTGACGCGGGCGAAGGACGGCCCGAGCGCGCTCGCCGCGCTCGAGGGCGCGCTGCCGGATCTGATGGTGCTCGACCTGTCGCTGCCCGGGATGCGAGGCGACGAGGTGCTCACCCGCGTGCGGGCGCAGGCGGCGACGGCTGCGCTCCGGGTCGTCGTGCTCACGGGCACGCCCAACCCTCGGGAGGAGCGCCGCTGCCGCGCGCTCGGCGCGACGGACTTCTTCGTCAAGCCGAACCTGCCCGACGGATACCTGGCGCTCGCCGACAGCCTGAGAGAACACCTCCTGTGAACGAGCGCGCCAAGCGGCTCCTTCGCGACGCCGGCTCGGAGCGGACCTCGGTCCTGCTCGTCGAGGACAGCGCCAGCGACCGGCGCCTCCTGCTCGACGCGATGGAGAACTTCGCGACGGTGCGCGCGGTCGCGAAGCTCCAGGACGCGCTCGCGCTGCTCGACGCGGAGGAGGCCGACGTCGTCCTGCTCGATCTGCACCTCCCGGACGCGTACGGGCTCGAGGGGCTGATCCGGCTGCGCGAGCGTCACCCGCAGCTCCCCGTGGTGGTGCTCACCGGGGGCGAGCTCGACGTCGCGCTCGACGCGCTGGCCGAGGGAGCGCAGGACTTCCTGTCGAAGGACGAGATCGACCCGCTCCGTCTCGCGCGCGCCATCGCCTTCGCGCTCGAGCGGCAGCAGCTGCGCGAGCAGCTCGAGTCGCGGGCGGACGACGCGGCGCGCTCGGCCGAGGAGCTCGAGGGCGTGCTCGAGGTGGCGGCCGACGCCCTGCTGCTCCTGGACGTCGCATCGCTGCGGATCGTCTGGGCGAACGAGGCCGCGCGGGCCCTGTTCCGCGCCGAGGCCGAGACGTCGATCCTCGGCCGGCGACCGCTGACCGCGTCGATGTTGGAGCGAGCCCGGTCCGGGGAGGTCGAGGTTCAGGCGAACGTCAACGGCGGCGACAAGCGGGACCTGGCGCTGCGCGCGACCCGCACCCGTTTTCGCGGGGCGCCCGTCTGGTACGCGTCGCTGCGAGACGCGGAGTCGCGACGCGAGACCGAAGAGGCGGAGCGGCGGCTGGTGCGCGGAGAGCGTCTGCTCGCGCTCGGGCAGATGGCCGCGAGCGTGTCGCACGAGATCAACAACCCCATCGCGTACGTGCTCGCGAACCTCCAGACCCTGCAGCGCGCGATGCGCGCCGGCTCGCAGTGGGACCGCGACGCGGACGAGATGCTGGACGACGCATTGACGGGGTCCCAGCGCGTCGCGTCGATCGTCAGCGATCTGCAGACCTTCGCGCGCGTGCGGGACGAGGCGGTGACCCGCGTGCACCTGGACGTGGTGGCGCGCGCGGCGCTGAACCTGCTGTCGAGCCGCGTGCGCAAGTCGCGCGCGAAGGTGCAGATGGAGCTGCCGGAGGTCGCCCCCATCTCGGCCTTCGAGGGGCGCCTCATCCAGGTGGCGAGCAACCTGGTCGCCAACGCGCTCGACGCCCTCGAGGAGAGCGGCGGCACGGTGACGGTGCGGACGACCGAGGACGAAGCGGGCGTCTGCCTGATCGTCGAGGACGACGGGCCCGGCATGAGCGAGGAGACGCGCCAGCGCGTGTTCACGCCGTTCTTCACCACCAAGGGCAGCCGCGGCGGCATGGGGCTCGGCTTGAGCGTGTGCGCCGAGATCGCGGACCGACACGGGGGCACGCTCGCCCTCGACTCGCAGCTGGCGCAGGGCACGCGCGTCACGCTGCGGTTGCCCAGGGCCACCGGGCTCGAGGCGGAGCGGCCCGCGCCGACCCACAGCGGGACCCGGGCGCGCGTCCGAGGGGGGCGCATCCTGCTCATCGACGACGAGGAGCTCGTGCGCCGCGGCTACCGCCGCATGCTCGGCCGGCGCTTCGAGATCGAGACCGCCGCGAGCGGGCCGGACGCGCTGGCGCTCCTGGCGCGCGATGAGCGCTTCGACCTCGTGCTCTGCGACGTGGAGATGCCGGAGATGGATGGCCCGTCGGTGCTCGAGGCGATCGAGCGGCTGCACCCCGATCTCGCGCCCCGCTTCGTGTTCTGCACGGGCGGCGTCTTCACGGAGGCCAGCGTGCACGCGCTCGCGCAGCGCTCCGTGCCCACGGTGGCCAAGCCGCTCGACCTCGCCACGGTGCGAGACCTCGTCCATCGCTTCTCGAGCGACGAGGCCGCCGAAGGGTGACCCGACTCTCGATCCTCCACGACGCGGACGGAGTGGTGGTGGTCGACAAGCCGCCCGGGCTCGAGGCGACCGGCCGCACGCCCGACGATCCGGGCGGGGTCCAGCATCACCTCGCGGTCCAGCTGCGGCGGCCCGTCTGGGCCGTGCACCAGCTCGACCGCGACACGAGCGGGGTGCTGATCTTCGTCCGCAAGAGGTCGCTCGTCGCGCGCTGGCAGGAGGCGCTGGCCAGGGGCGACAAGCGCTACGTCGCGCTCGTGCACGGACGTGAGGGGCACGGGAGCGAGGCGTTCGAGCCGCGCACGATCGACGCGCCCGTGGCCTACGATCGCGGCGCGCGGCGATGGGTGGTGCGCGAGGGAGGGAAGCCGGCGCGCTCGACGGTGGAGGTCGTGTCGGTCGGCGCCGACGCGATGCGTGTGCATGTCACCTTGCACACCGGGCGCACGCACCAGGCGCGCGTGCACCTCGCGCACGTGGGCCACCCGCTGGTCGGAGAGCGGCGCTACCGCACGCCTCCTTGCGAGCTGCACCCTCGGCACGCGCTGCACGCGGCGCGCGTCGCGGCCCTCGGGGCGGTGTTCGAGGCGCCGCTGCCAGAGGACCTGAGAGCGCTCGCGCGGCGGCTCGGGCTCGACGAGGAGTGAGGGTCCGCGCTCGTGGGTACGCAAGGATTGCGTACCACAAGTCAACAAGTAAACACCGTCCCCTGTCCCCCAGAGCGGGGTCTCGGTTTGGGGCTACTCGGCGTCGGGGGCGGCGCCGGGGGCGAGGACCTGGAGGCGGGCGGCGCGGGGGACCTCGACGCGGGCCGTCTCTTCGAGCGCGGCGTCTTCGGTCATCTCGTCGACGTCGGCGCGGAGGGCGATCACGGCGTCGCCTTCGCGGCGCACTTCGTAGCGGGCGCCGGCCCCGGCCCACCAGCAGCGCGCCTGGATCAGGGCGTCCGCGGGGTCCTGGTGGTAGCAGGCGCCGGTCTCGGTGCCGAGGTCGCGGGCCACGCGCTCGCCGTCGGGCGCGATCCGCACGAGCAGGACCCGGGTGTGCGGGGTCTCGTTCTCGTCGGTGCCCGCGTCCGCGAAGCGCAGCGCGATGGCGTAGCTCGACGGCGGCGCCTCCGCCTCCTCCTCGGGCTCCTCGGCGGGCGGGGTCGCGGCGCCGCAGCCAGCGAGGAGGAGCGCGCTCAGGAGCAGCACGCGGCGGAGGGGGCGGTCGAGGTCGGGTCTCATTCGTCCGCCGTGATGCCATAGGAGCGCAGCTTGCGCTGCAAGGTTCGCCGATCGATGCCGAGGCTCGACGCGGCCTTGGTGATGTTGCCGTCGAGGCGCTCGAGGGTGCGCTCGATGTGCTTTCGCTCCACCTCGGCGAGGCTGAGATCCGCGTCGGACCCGACCGGGGGGCGCGAGGGCGCGGGCGGGCGCTCGCTGCGGCGCGGGCGTCCCCCTGGCTGCGCGAAGACGCTCGCGGCGAGCATGCGCCGCACGAGTGGGCCGTCGATGGTCCGCCCCGCCGCGAAGAGCGACGCGCGCCGCAAGACGTTGAGCAGCTCCCGCACGTTCCCCGGCCAGTCGTGCGCCATCAGCGCCTCCTTGGCGTCGCTCGACAGCTCGTGCGCGGGGCCGCCGAGCCTCGACAGCAGGTGGTTGGCGAGCGGCACCACGTCCTCGGGCCGGTCGCGCATGGGCGGCAGCACGATCGGGAAGACCTGCAGGCGGAAGTAGAGGTCCTCGCGGAAGCGCCCCTCACGCACCTCGGTCCAGAGATCCCGGTTGGTCGCGGCGATGATTCGCACGTCGACCGAGATCTCGCTCGTGCCGCCGATGGGCCGGATGTTCTTGGTCTCGAGCGCGCGCAGGAGCTTGGCCTGGCTCTCGAGCGGCAGCTCCGCCAGCTCGTCGATGAAGAGGGTGCCGCCGTCCGCGTCGCGGAAGAGCCCGTTGCGATCCCCGGTCGCGCCGGTGAACGCGCCCTTCTTGTGCCCGAACAGCTCGCTCTCGAAGAGCTCGCGCGGGACGCACGCGGCGTTCAACGCCACGAACGGCGCCGTGCAGCGCGGGCTCGCGAGGTGCACGCGCCGCGCGACGACCTCCTTGCCGGTCCCCGTCTCGCCGTACACGGCGACGGTCGCGTCGGTCGGACCCACCTGCGCGATGAAGCCGCGCACCTCCTCCATCGCGTCGCTCACCCCGACGAGCGGCGGCGCGAACTCCGTGTCGCCGCTGCGCTGCCCGCGCGACTCGGCGATGGCCTGGTTGAGGAGCGGCGCGAGCAGGTCGGCGTCGACCGGCTTCTCCAGGAACGAGAACGCCCCGAGCTTCATCGCCTCGACCGCGGCGGCCACGGTGCCGTGCCCGGTGAGCACCACGACGCGCGTGGTGGTGCCGCTCGAGCGCCGCAGCACGTCGAGCCCGTCGAGATCTCCCATGCGCAGATCGAGCAGCGCCGCGTCGGGAGGGTCCGCCGCGTTGAGCCGCCCGAGCGCGGGCTCGCCCCCCGGCGCCTCGTCGACGTCGTAGCCGAGGCGGCGCAGCGCCTTCTTCATCGCGAAACGGAAGCTGTCGTCGTCGTCGATGACGAGGACGGTCCCGCCGGGCGCTCGCTCGGTCGCCTCGCTCACTCCGCCGCCTCCGGGCTCCGGCCGATCTGGACCAGCCGCTCCCCACGCTCCCCCGCGGCCGGGAGCGCGACCACCGCGCGCGCGCCGCCGCCTTCGCGGTTCTCGAGGCTCATCGTCCCGTTCATCGAGGTCACCAGCATGTACGAGGTGTAGAGGCCCAGCCCCGTGCCCTTGCCGGGCGGCTTCGTCGTGGCGAAGGGCTCGAAGAGCCGCCCCTCGATCTCCGTCGGCACACCCGGCCCGTCGTCGTCGATCACGATCTCCACCCGCGGCCCGTCGCGCCGCGCGCTCACCCGCACCCCGCCCCGCGTGCCCTCGCGCACCGCGTCGTAGGCGTTCTGCAGCAGGTTCACCATCACCTGGACGAGGTGGTCCGGGTCGGCGGCCACGGTGTGCGCGGAGAGCTCCGCGCCGACCGCCACGGGCACGTTCTTTCGCGCCCCGGCGAAGACCAGCGCGCGGGCCCGCTCGACCACCGCGCCGAGCGGCACCGCCCCGTCGATCTCGCTCGCCGTCAGGTCTCGGCCCGTCAACAGTCCCTGCGTGATGCGACCGAGGCGCCGCGTCTCGTCGTGTACCAGCGCGGCGGACTCGGAGAGATCGTCGAGGAGATCGTCGAGCATCGGCTGCTGCGGATCGCCTCCCGACTGCTTGAGCGCGGCCACCATGTCCGCGGCCAGCGTCCGGATGGTGGCCAGCGGCGTGTTCAGCTCGTGCGCGACGCCCTGCGTGACCCGCCCCAGGCTCGCCAGGCGCTCGGCGAGGATGAGGCGCCGCTCGTTCACGAGCCCCGCGGTGCGATCCACGTACAGGTTCATCACCCGCTGGCCGTCGTGATCGGCGCCGAGCGGGAAGACCTGCATCTCGTAGATGCGCTCCTCGCCCTCGAGCTTGACCGCGAACCGGCAGTGGCCGGGCTCGCCCTCGTCGAGCGCGTTGCGCACGGGGCAGACCCCGGTCACGTCCTGCTCGCACGCGCGCACGTCGCCCGGGCACGCCCAGTGATCGTGGCCCTCGGGGATGGCGGGCGCGAGCTGCTCGGCGCGCTTGTTCCGCCAGATCACTACGCCGTCCTTCTCGACGACCTCGAGCCCCGCCTCGAGCTCGTCGAGCGTGTTGGTCAGCACCTCCAGCTCGAGCGCCGCGCGCTCCCGCGCCTCGGCCA
>SHBB01000502.1 GCA_004213565.1 Sandaracinaceae bacterium | reverse complement strand
GACTCCACGCCTTCGTCGACGACGCCCTGGCGCGGGTCCGCGCGACGCCTCGCGAAGCCGCGGCCGCCCACGCCGCCGTCGACGCCAGCGCCGAGGTCCAGGGCACGCGCCCGCTCGTGGACGCCGGCGCCGTCGTGGTGGTCCGCGTCCCGCGCGCCGCGCTCCGCGACGCTTGCCCGCGCGAGGGCTTGCCATGGTGAAGCGCCTCCTCCCGTTCGTCGCGGCGCTGCTCTTCGCGGCCGCGTGCGGTGGCCCGCAGCGCGCGGCTCCGCCCGCGCAGGTCCGCTTCGTCATCGAGCCGCAGACCGCGCGGGTCTATGTCGAGGACCGCTTCGTCGGGGCCGCGCGCGTGCTCGCCCGACGCCCGCAGGAGTTCCCGCCCGGCCGTCGTCACTTCACCGTGACGGCGGATGGCCACTTCCCGCACGACGTCGAGGTGGATCTCCCGAGCGGGCTGACCACCATACGCCTCTCGCTCCGGCCCGTCCCCCCGTAGATCCGCCCGCTCGGGGAGGACGCCGAACCGGCGCCTGCCCCCACGGCCGGTCTGGAGTATCCTCCGCCCGATGGCTCGTCGCGCCGCCGCCCTCGTGATCGGGAACGAGATCCTCACCGGGAAGATCCGGGACGAGAACGTGCACGTGCTCGCCAAGGAGCTGCGGCTGCTCGGCATCGTGCTCGACCGGGTGATCATCTGCCCCGACGACATCGACGTGATCGCCGACGACCTCCGCGCGCTCCGACGCAGCCACGATCTCGTGTTCACGAGCGGCGGGGTCGGGCCCACCCCCGACGACGTCACGCTCCCCGCGGTCGCCAAGTCGTTCGACCGCCCGCTCGTCCGCTCCGAGACCATCGAGGGCCTCATCCGCGGCTACTGGAAGGACAAGGTCACGCCTGGCCATCTGCGCATGGCCGACGTGCCCGAGGGCGCCGACCTGCTCAGCAACCCCGAGGTGCCGTGGCCGGTCGTGACGATCGACAACGTGTGCGTGCTGCCCGGCGTGCCGGAGATCTTCCGCCTCAAGCTGCGCATGCTCCGCGAGAAGATCGGCAGCGATACCCCGTTCGTGTCGCGTGCGCTCTACACGACCTGCGACGAGGGCTCGATCGCGCAGCTCCTCGAGGACCTCGGCCGGCATCACCCCGCGGTCGAGATCGGGAGCTACCCCCGCTGGCGCGATGACGACTACCGCGTGAAGCTGACCTTCGATGGGCTCGACGCCGCCGCCGTGGGCGCGTGTCTCGAGGCGTGCCGAGCCGCTCTGGACGACGAACAGGTGGTGCGCGTCGAATGAACGCTCGTTTCTTCTCTCTCTCCTGTCTCCTCGGGCTCGTCTCGGTCCTCTCCGGCTGTGGCGACGAGGAGCGCCCCGCGTCCACGCCCGAGCCCGCGCCGGTCGTCTCCGAGGAGCCGGCGGCGCCGACGGAGCCGGAGCCGCCGGCGGAGCCGCCGCCGCTGCGCGAGGCGCGTGAGATCCGGATCCCGAGCGAGGGAGCCACGCTGGTCGGCGATCTCCGGGTCGGGGACTCCGTCGCGGCGCCGCTCGTGGTCCTGGTCCATCAGCTCTCCTCGACCCGCGCGGAGTGGGAGCCGCTGCTCCGCCACCTGGGCGCGGACCCGGCGCTGAGCACGTTCGCGCTGGACATGCGTGGGCACGGTGCTTCTACGGAGCGTGCCTCCACCGAGCGTGAGCGCGGCGCGGCCCTCGACTGGCAGCGCTTCGAGACCCGCGACTGGGAGGCCGTCGACGCCGACCTTCGCGCCGCGCTCGGCCACCTGCGCGAGGAGGAGGGGCTGCAGCCCACGCGCGTCGCGCTCATCGGCTCGAGCATCGGCTCGAGCGCCGTGATCCGCGCCGCGTCCGAGGACGAGAGCGTCGACGTGGTCGTCGCGCTCTCGCCCGGCCGCGCCTACCGCGGGCTCGACGCGATCACCCCGCTCCCGGCCCTGGGCGAGCGGCCGTTCCTCGCCGTCGCCAGCCGCGGAGAGGCGCCGAGCGCCGAGGCCGCGCAGGACATGGCCCGCATCGCGGGGGGCGGCGAGCTGCTGCTGGTCGAAGGCGACGCGCACGGCGTCGGCATGTTCGAGAGCGCGCCCGACAGCCTGCCTCGCGTCGCGACCTTCCTGCGCACGCACCTCGCGGCCGCGGAGTGAGCGCGGTGGGGGACGTCGAGCGCCTGGCCGCGCTGCTGAAAGGCGCGAAGCGCGGCGTCGCGCTGACCGGCGCGGGGGTCTCCACCGAGTCCGGCATCCCCGACTTCCGGAGCCCCGACAGCGGCCTCTGGAAAGAGCACGACCCGATGGAGATCGCCTCGCTCGAGGGCTTTCGCCGCGAGCCGCGCGCCTTCTACGCGTTCTGGGGCGAGCGCTTCGGCGCCCTGGCCGGCGCGCAGCCCAACGTCACGCACCACGTCCTCGCCCGGCTCGAGCGGCAGGGGCGGCTGCGCGGCGTGGTCACCCAGAACATCGACGGGCTCCACCACGACGCCGGCAGCGAGACGGTGCTCGAGGTGCACGGCAGCTACCGGCAGGCGCGCTGCGTGGGCTGCCGCGCCGTCTACCCGCTCGCGGACATGGAGGCGCGCGTGAAGGCGGGCCGCCTGCCGTTCTGCGACGCGTGCGGCGAGCTCGTGAAGCCCGACGTGGTGCTCTTCGGTGAAGACCTGCCGCCGCTGTTCCGGGAGGCCGAGCGCCTGACCGAGCTGGCCGACGTTTTTCTGGTCCTCGGCTCCTCGCTGCAGGTGCACCCCGTGGCCGGGCTGGTCGCGCTCGCGCATCGGCACGGCGCGCGCCTCGCCATCGTCAACCGCGAGCCGAGCCCCTACGACGAGCTGGCGGAGGTGCTGATCCACGCGGAGCTCGGCGCGACCATGCGCGCCCTCGCGTCGCTGCTCGACTGACGCGCCGCTCTCAGTCGTGCAGCGCGTGCGTGGCCACGAGGAGCCCGTCCTCGTCCGCGTACAGGTGCATGCCCGGGCCGAAGCGGACCCCCGCGAAGCGCACGCTCCCGCCCTCCTCGCCGAAGCCGTGCTTGGCGCTCCGACGCGGGGTCGTGCCCAGACAGCGGACGCCGATGTCGAGGGTGTCGATGACCGCGCTGTCTCGCACGCAGCCCCAGATCACGAGCCCGGCCCAGCCGTTGTCGGCCGCGAAGCCAGCCAGCCGATCGCCGACCAGCGCGCTCCGGAGCGAGCCCCCGCCGTCGACGACCAGGACGTGACCCTCGCCCGGGGACTTCACCGCGGCCTTCACCATCGGGTTGTCCTCGAACACCTTGAGCGTGCGGATGGGCCCGCAGAACCGGGCGCGCTTGCCGAAGGACAGGAACCGCCCCTCCGCCACCTGCACCTCGCCCTCGTGGGCGTCGTAGAGATCCGCGGTCGTCCAGTCGCTCATGCCCCCAGCTGTAGCCACCGCGCGCCTCGGTTGTCCAGCGCGGCCGAGTGTCTACCTGTTTGGGGACTGTCCGCGTCGACCCCTGTCGTTCGCGGCAGCACAGCACTAGATTGCGGCTCACATGGCGCCACCCCCCAAACCGCGAGATCCGAGGCGTCCTGGCGAGGACGCAGGCGACGCCCCCGAAGGGCGGCCGCGCGGCGGCCTGCTGCTCGCGCTCTTCCTGATGCTGCTGGCGTTCGGGCTCGCGCAAGTCTTCTTCGCGCGCCCCGCCTCGGAGCCGATCCGCTACGACCAGTTCAAGCGCTACCTCCGCGAGGACCGCATCGACTGGGTGTCGCTCGGCGACGCCCAGATCCGCGGCGCCTTCCACGAGGATCGCATCCCGCCGCGCGAAGGCGAGCGAGCCGACGAGGACGGCGAGCGGGGCAAGAGCTTCATCACCCCGCGGGTCGACGACGAGCGGCTCGTGCCGCAGCTCGAGGAAGCGCAGGTGGCCTTCCGAGGCGAGACGCAGTCCCCGTGGGCGGAGAGCTGGCCGACCCTCCTCTACATCGGCGTGACCATCCTCCTGATGGTCTTCCTGTGGCGCACCATGTTCCGTCGCATGGGCCAGGGCGCGGGCGGGGTGCTCTCGTTCGGCAAGAGCCGCGGCAAGGTGATCCAGGAGGCGGACGTCGACGTCACCTTCGACGACGTCGCGGGGGCAGACGAAGCGAAACAAGAGCTGACCGAGATCATCGAGTTCCTCAAACGCCCGGAGAAGTTCCGGCGCATCGGGGCGA
This sequence comes from Sandaracinaceae bacterium, assembly GCA_004213565.1. Taxonomy (GTDB): domain Bacteria; phylum Myxococcota_A; class Polyangia; order Polyangiales; family Sandaracinaceae; genus JAVJQK01. Next base: position 3,425 of record SHBB01000502.1, on the reverse strand, counting down.
AGATCCCGAAGGGCGTGCTCCTGGTCGGCCCGCCCGGCACGGGCAAGACGCTGATGGCGCGCGCGGTGGCGGGCGAGGCGGGGGTGCCCTTCATCTCCATCAGCGGCTCCGAGTTCGTCGAGATGTTCGTCGGCGTGGGCGCGGCGCGGGTGCGTGACCTCTTCGAGCAGGCGGCCAAGAGCGCGCCCTGCATCGTGTTCATCGACGAGCTGGACGCGCTCGGTCGCTCGCGGAGCGGCGGTCAGGTGATGGGCGGCAACGAGGAGCGCGAGTCGACGCTCAACCAGCTCCTCGTCGAGATGGACGGCTTCGAGCCGCACGAGGCGGTCATCCTCATGGCGGCCACCAACCGGCCCGAGGTCCTCGACACCGCGCTCCTGCGCCCGGGCCGCTTCGACCGGCAGGTGCTCGTCGACCGCCCGGACCGCAACGGGCGCGAGGCCATCCTGCGCGTGCACGTCAAGGGCGTGAGCCTCTCGGACGACGTCGACCTCGAGGAGCTGGCCAAGCGCACTCCCGGGTTCGCCGGGGCGGACCTCGCCAACCTCGTCAACGAGGCCGCGCTCCTGGCCGCGCGCCACGACGCGACCGCGGTGACCATGAAGCACTTCTCCTCCGCCATCGACCGCGTCGTCGCCGGGCTCGAGAAGAAGAACCGCCTGATGGACGAGACCGAGCGCGAGCGCATCGCCTACCACGAGGTCGGGCACGCGCTCGCCGCGACGCTCTCGGGCAGCGAGGACCGCGTGCACAAGATCTCCATCGTGCCGCGCGGCATGGCCGCCCTCGGCTACACCATGCAGCTGCCCGATCAGGAGAAGTACCTGATGACCGAGGCGCAGATCCGCGTGCGCTTGCGCGGGCTGCTGGGCGGACGCGCGGCCGAGGAGGTCGTCTTCGGCGAGCCGTCCACGGGGGCGCAGAACGACCTGCAGAAGGCGACCGACATCGCGCGCGCCATGGTGACCGAGTACGGCATGAGCGAGCGGCTCGGCCCGGTGCACCTCGCCCGCGAGCGGCGCCCCGTCTTCCTCGGGGAGGGCCCCGGCCTCCAGGGTGGTGAGCACGGCGACCGGGTCGCGGACGAGGTCGACCAGGAGATCCGGTCCATCGTCTCGCGCGCGCTCGAGGAGGCGAAGGCGCTGCTCGCGGACAACCGCGACACCCTCGACACCATGACGAGGCGGCTGCTCGACGCCGAGCAGCTCGAGGGCGACGAGCTGAAGGACCTGCTCGCCGAGGCGGTGTCGAACAACCGCTGGACCCCCGAAGACGCAGCCGCCGAATAGACGCGCCGCCACGACTTCGCCACGACTCGGCCTCCCCAGCTCCTCACCGCCTCCGCGCCAGCGCGACCGCGGGCCTCCATGCTCGGGGCATGCATCGATGGTGGGCCCGCGAGCGCGGGCGGGGGCTGTTTCCGATCGGGTTGGGCATGGCGCTCTTCGGCGTCGCGCTCGTGGCGCGCGTCACCTATGCGGGGGAGCTGCGCTACGGCTTCCTCGTCTGGAACCTCTTCTTGGCGTGGCTGCCCTGGCTGCTGTCGGCCTTCGCCGAGCGCGCCGCGGCGCGCCGCCGGGACCTGCTCCTGCTCCTTCTGGGCGTGGGTTGGCTGCTCCTCTTGCCCAACGCGCCCTACGTGGTCACCGATCTGATGCACCTCCGGCGCCACCCCCCGACCCCGCTCTGGTACGACGCGATCCTGCTCGGCACCGCGGCGACCACGGGCCTCTTCGCCGGCGCGTTCGCGCTACGCCGCATGCAGGACGCCGTCACGACTCGCTGCGGCGCGCGCGCCGGCTGGGCCCTCGTCGCGCTCGCGCTCCCCGCGAGCGGCCTCGGCATCTACCTGGGCCGCTTCGAGCGCCTCAACAGCTGGGACGCGATCCTCCACCCGCTCGCCGTCGCGCGCTCCGTGCTCGCCTCGCTCGGCCCGCGCGCCTTCGTCGTGAGTGCCGCGATGGCCGGCCTCTTCGCGATGACCTACCTCGCCCTCGGCCGCCCGCGTCTGGACACCGAATGAGTGGTGGCTCACGCTCGTGAAGTGAGGGTTGCACTGTGCATCATCGCGGCGACCCTGGGCGTGGGCTGCTGGGGACACCACGCTCGCTGGGAAGAGGCCGCGCCCGACGGGACCGGCGTGACGCTCGAGGTGCGACTCGCCTCGACGGGCGGGGGCCGTTGGTATGCAGGCGTCGTGCGCGTCTTCCCCGACGGGAGCTTCGACGCCGCCGACCGCTTCGAGCTGCGCGTGTGCACCGGGACGCTCGACCCTTCGCTCCTCTCCGAGGCGGAGGCGCTGATCCGCGAGACGCAGCAGTTCGAGCTCCCGCCCTGGCTGGGTAGAGACTGCCACCACTGTGAGCTGGTCTCCGTGCGGCTGGTGAGCGAGGGAGGGCTCGCGAACGACGTCCGGGGCACCTTGGCGCCCGCGCTCGAGCCCTACCGAGCCTTCGCCGAGCGCGTCTGGGCGGAGACCGACTTCGACGCCTGCCCTTCGCCTCCGCTCTCACCCGAGGAGACGGAGCTCGTGCTCTGGGTGGACGCGACCACTCCGTCGATCGCTGTGCGGGACTCGTATACGGGCTTCTCGGCGCTGAGGCTCGAGCTCCGCTCCGGCGCGCGGCTCCTCCGTATCGAAGGGTATGAGGCGTTCTCCAGCGACGGCGACGAACCGACGCCGCTCTGCGCGCTCGAGATCTCGGCCGACGAGCGCGAGCGTCTACTCGACGCGATCCAGCGCGCGGCGCTGCACGCCGAGCCCGCCATGTGCGACACCGACGACGTCCGCTCCCTGACGGACCTGCGCGTGACCGTCAACCTGCGCACTCGTGTCCCGGCCTACGAGCGGACCTCGCTCCTCCGGAACGTCTCCTTTCGGGTCTGCGACGACCACCACGAGAGTCACCGCGAGGTGGAGGACGCGGTGCGCGTGCTGCTGGACCGGTGCGGCTGATCACTCGCGGGGCGGGACGTCGATGCCGTACTGCTCGATGTAGCGGTAGACCTGGCGCCGGGAGCGGCCGAGGGCGCGCGCGACGCGAGAGACGTTGCCGTCGTGTGCCTCGAGGAGCCGCTCCACCTCGGCGCGCTCGGGGGGCGGGGACTTGCTCCGGCTCGGGGGCGGGCGGCTCGAGACGCGGCCGCGGCCCAGGTCCGGCGGCACGTGGATCTCGGGGCGGCTGTGCTCGAGGCGCAGCTCGATCAGGGAGAGCGGGAGCTCCTCGAGCCCGGCGCCGTCGATGCGGAGCTGGGTCGCGATCTCCTTCAGCTCGCGCACGTTGAATCGGAACGGATGCAGCAGCAGCGCCTCGACGAGGTCCGCCGAGGGCGGCGGCATCTCCGGGCCGAGGAAGGTGCGCAGCAGCGGCAGGATGTCCTCGCGGCGCTCGCGCAGCGGCTTGGTCGCCATCAGGTATCCGGCG
>SHBB01000501.1 GCA_004213565.1 Sandaracinaceae bacterium | reverse complement strand
GGTCGGCGCGCTCCGCGAGGCCACCTTCCTCGACGCCGATCTCTGGCAGGCGTGGTGGGCGCTGGCGGGCTTGCACGACGCGCTCGGGCTCACCGCACGCGCCGGCGCCGCGATCGACGCGGCCCGCGCCGCCCTCGAGCGTCGCCCACCGCGCCGACTCGCCTCGAACGTCACGGGCCTCGCCGGCCTCGATCTCGACCCCGACCGCGCGCGCGTGCTGCTCGCCCGGCGCGCCTTCCCCGAGCCTGGAGACAAGTCATGGACGCCACCGATCCCCACGTGAGCGCGAGCCTCGAGCGTCGCACCGAGGCCTTCCGGAGACGCTTCGTCATGGTCATCGCCGGGGTGCTCCTCCTCTTCGGCCTCACGGGCGTGCTCGTCTACGCCACCGTCGGCGCGGAGGGGGGCTCCATCGCGACCGTCGCCGTGACGACGGTGACCTGCCTCGTGACCCTCATGCTGTCCTTCGGCGGCCGGGCGGACCTGGGCGCGCGCGTGCTGCTCGCCGGGCTGGTGGGCAGCGCCGCGGTCACCCTCTTCCGCGGGGTCGGCGGCGCGTTCGCGGTGGGCACCCTGCAGACGCTCTTCCTCGTCGCGTTCCTCGCGCCGTTCCTCCTCCCGCGCGCCTACACCATCGGCACGGTGCTCGCGGCGATGCTCGTCGTGCTCGGCGCGTTCGCGAAGGGCCTCGCCGTGGGGGAGGTCGCCTGGGCCGACGCGGGCCCGATGGGCATGGGCACGTCCATCCTGCTCGCCGCGGTGGCGGCGATGGGCGTCGTCTTCGTGCGGCACTCGGACGAGAACCTCGGGCTGCTGCGCATGCGGCTCGACGACATCGAGGTGGTGATGGAGCGCGCGCGCCGCATCGCGGCCGGGGACCTGACGGGCGACGTGGACGGGGAGGGCGACGTGCCCAAGACGGTCCGCTCGATGCTGACGAACCTCCGCGAGATGGTCGGCCAGATCCAGGAGACCTCGGCCCAGCTCGCGTCGGCCACCCAGGAGATCGGCGCGATGGCGCGCCAGCAGGAGGAGAGCGCGGTCGAGCAGTCGAGCGCGGTCGAGGAGACGCGCCGCACCATCGAGGCGATGCTCGGCAGCTCGCGGGAGATCGCCAGCTCCGCGCGCGGCGTGGCCGAGAACGCCGAGGCCACGCTCGACAACGCGCGCACCATCGACGAGAGCCTCGACGGCCTGCGCCGACACACCGATCGCATCGCGGAGATCCTCGACGTCATCAAGGACATCGCCAACAAGTCGGAGCTGCTCGCGCTGAACGCCGCGCTCGAGGGGGCCAAGGCCGAGGAGGCGGGGCGCGGCTTCTCGCTCGTCGCGGCGCGCATGCAGCGGCTCGCCGAGGACGTCATGGCCAGCGTGCGCGACGTCAAGACGCTCACCGACGACATCCGCGGGGCGACGCGCGCCACCACCGAGGCCACGGCGGGCGCCACCCGGATCGCCGCCGACACGACCGAGGCCGCGCACCGGATCAGCGCCGTGACCCGCGACCAGGAGCGCAGCACCGAGGAGGTCACGCGGGCGATGAACGACATCGCGAGCGCCGCGACCCAGACGAGCGCGGGGACGAACCAGACGCTGCAGGCCGCGCGCGATCTCTCGCACCTCGCCGAGCGCCTGGGCGGCCTCGTGCAGCGCTTCCAGGTCTGAGCGTCAGCGCGTCAGGAAGATCGGGTTGCTCACCGCGAACGGCCGGCGGCCCGGGTGCACCGGGGCGAGGTCGCCCTCGGCCGAGACGTGGAAGACGACCCACGAGCCCTCCGCGGCCACGGGCGCCTCGATGCCGCTCGTCTGCAGCCGCAGGACCGGGTTGAGCGGATCGGGGCCCATGTCGGGGATCGGGATGGTCTCCGTGGTCACGCCGTCGACGATCACCTCGACCTGCATGGCGCCGCGGATCCAGGACGCCGCCTGCACGGTCAGCTCGAAGCTCGCCGTGTCGCCCGCGCCCGAGACCTCCTCGCCCGGGCCCGCGCCGCCCGGGCCGACCACGTCGAGGTAGATGCCGCCGCTGATCACGGAGTCGCCCGCGTTGGTCACGTCGCGCACCGTGTCCGCGTCGAGCGCGCGGGGGTCGTCGACGCCGAGATCGAGGCAGGTGCGCGGGTACCCCACGGGCGAGCCGTAGATGTCGTGGCTGTCGGAGGAGCCGACCGCGAACACGCGCCGCCCGCTGTTGAGCAGCGCGAACCAGTCGGCGACCTCGCTGTCCCGCGCCTGATCGAAGGAGTCGTCGTTGAAGACCTCGAGGAGCGTGAAGTCCTCGTCCCAGTGATCGGCGTTGACCGCGGTGGCGGTGTCCCGGTCGAAGCCGGCCGCGTTGAAGTAGCCGCCGAAGGTGCCGCCGCTGCGGGGGTGATGGATGATCAGCGCGGGGTTCTCGGGCCGGGCGCGCACGTCGGCGAAGACCGCCGGGGGGAGCCGACCGATCCACGAGATGGCGCTGCCGCTCTGCATCGACCGATCCTCGACCAGCGGGAAGACCCCGAAGTGCCCCCACGCGAAGGTGGTCAGCTCCTCGCCGCCGATCCCGAACGCGTAGTCCGCCAGCCCCATGCGCTCGATGACCGGCTGGAAGTCGTTGACCCACTCGTGATCGGCGCGGATCGGGATCTCGAGCCCGTCCGCGATGAGGCCCGCGAGCTTGAGCTCCGGCGAGTCGGGCGAGTCCGGGCTGCGGTGGGTGTGGATGTGATAGTCGGCGCACATCACGCCCGTCGTGTCGACGACGCGGCTGAGGGTCACGTCGACGCGCGTCGTCTCGCCCGCCACCGCGGTGACGCGGTCGGTGAACAGCTCCCACTCGAAGCCGCGGGACACGTAGACGTCGTGCTCCCCGGGCGCGACAGGCAGCGAGACGGCGCCGCTCGTGGTGAACGCGACGTGCGCGCGTCCGTTCCGGATGTTGCGCTCGCCGAAGTCCGCCGGGACCTCGGGCGCGCCGCCGACGGGCACGACCTGCACGCGCGCCGGGATCGAGGCGAGCGAGTCCCCGTCGGTCACGGAGACCTCGAGCACGCCCTGGGCGGGGAGGGTGAGCGTGACCGTGTCGGCGGCCGCGTCGACCTCGACCGGGCCGTGCACGGGCGTGCCCAGCCGATGCGCGTAGAAGCTCACGCCCTCGTCCGGCACGTCGAGGCTGAAGGTGCCGTCCTCGGCGGGGAGGGCGCGGGAGAAGTGCCGCCCATCGGCGCGCCGCACGTGCACGCGCGCGTCGGGCGCGGGGCTGCCGTCGGCGTTCTCGACCCGGCCCGTGACGGTGCGGAGCGTCTCGCCGCGGTACTCGCCGAGCGCCGTCTGGAGGCCCCCGAGCCCCGGCCCGCCGAGCACCAGGGTGGCCAACGGGATCTCCGCCACCGAGCAGCCGGGCACGATCGAGCGGCCGAGGCTGAAGACCATCACGCCGCTCTGCTCGAAGATGGGGGCGAGCGTCGAGCCCTCGGGCGCGAAGTACGCGTAGCTCGTCGCGGCGTCGTCCACGAACGAGACCATCGGCACCTCGCCGTCGGGCCGCACGAAGCCGCCCTCGTCGGTCCAGAGCGGCATGCGGTAGTGCTGGAAGAACGCGGCCACCAGGAACGGCACCCGCGCCGGACGCGTGCCCGGCTGGCCCACGTGGAGCACGATGTCGACCGCGTTCGAGCCGGGCGCCATCACGTAGTCCATCGCGCCGGGCAGCCCGCTGTAGTCCTCGCCCGGCAGGAGATCGGCGAGCAGGTCGCCGGCGAACTCGAGGCGCCCGAGCGGGCCGGTCGCGCGGATCACCGCGGCCTCGCCGTCGCTGCCGTCGTTCAGCACGGTCACCGCTTCGGTCTCGACGAGGAAGGCGCCGAAGCCGAACAGGATCTCGTTGAAGTCACCCGCGTCGACCAGCCGGTCGCCTTCGACCCGCGCGACGCCGACCGGGCGCCCGCCGTGGCGGTCGTACATGTCCGACAGCCCCGTGTCCTCGATCAACAGCGCGACCTCGCCGTTGGTGAGCACGAAGTCCTCCTCCGCCCACACCGCGAGGTTCAGCCGGTCCTCGGGCAGCTGCGCCGCGCCCACACGACCCGCGCGCGATTGACCGGCCGGCACGTCGAGCGGGCTGGCGGCGCCGTCGTCGCCGGTCTCGAAGTCGGGCAGCGCCTCGCACGTGGGTGGCGGGCCCGTGTCGGGGATGACCTGCGCGTCGGGCGGAGGCTCGGTCCCGTCGCAGGAGAGCAGCAAGAGAGAGAGGGCCGAGGCGAAGAGGCGAAGACGTGACACGGAGGCATCGTAGCCCTGCTCGCGCGCCTCGAACAGAGCGGTCCCGAGCGCTTGGAGGCCTCTGCCGCCCGTGCTACTGCGGCGCGTCATGAGCATCGAGATCCGCGAGCACACGCCCGGTGAGGACATCGACGACTTCATCCGCGCGGGTCGGGTGGTGTTCGAGGGCGATCCGGCCTGGGTCGCGCCCCTCGAGTTCGACCTCCGCGCGCGCCTCACCCCCGCGAAGAACCCCTTCTTCCAGCGCGGCGAGGTCACCCTCTTCACGGCGTGGAAGGACGGCCGCCTGGTCGGGCGCACGTCCGCGCAGATCGACCACGAGCACCTGCGCCTGCACGGCGACGAGACCGGCTTCTTCGGCTTCTTCGACACCATCGACGACGACGAGGTCGGCAAGGCGCTGATCGACGCCGCGGCCGAGTGGCTCCAGCGTCGGGGCATGAAGAAGATGCGCGGCCCCCTCTCGCTCAACATGAACGAAGAGGTCGGCGTGCTCATCGAGGGCCACGAGCACCCGCCCGTCATCCTGATGGGTCACTCGCGCGCGTGGCAGGATCGCGTCGCGGGCGCCTCGGGCCTCGAGAAGGCGAAGGATCTGTTCGCGTGGCGCTTCGAGACCGGGAAGATCCCGAAGCGCGCCGAGCGCGCGTGGGAGAAGGTCCAGGGTCTGCCCGAGGTGAAGCTGCGCACGGTGGAGCCCCGCAAGATGGATCGCGAGCTCGCGATCATCATGGAGATCTTCAACGACGCCTGGAAGGAGAACTGGGGCTGGGTCCCGGCCACCGAGGCGGAGGTGAAGAAGACCGGCGAGGAGCTCCGCATGATACTCGACCGCGACCTGGCGTTCATCGCCGAGGTCGACCACGAGCCCGTCGCGATGTGCATCGCGCTGCCCAACCTCAACGAGGTGATCCGCGACTTCGACGGCAAGCTCGGCCCGGTCCAGATCGGCAAGATGCTCTGGCGCCTGAAGGTGAAGCGGCCCAAGAGCGCGCGCCTGATGATGCTCGGCATCCGCTCCAAGCTCCGCGGCAGCAAGAAGTACGGCGGCCTGAGCCACGCGCTCTACGTCGAGATCGCGCGCCGCGGCGAGGCGGCCGGCTATCGCTGGGGCGAGCTGAGCTGGACCCTCGAAGACAACGCGCCGGTCAACCTCGGCATCCGCTCCATGGGCGCGAAGATCTACAAGAAGTACCGGGTCTACGAGCGGGGGCTGAGCGCATGATGGAGCCGCGAGAGCTTGCGCTGGTCGCGCATTTTCTAGGCCTGATCTTCTGGATCGGCGGGAGCGTGGCGGCGCTGAGCGTCGCCGGGTACGCGGCGCGTGAGGACAACCAGGGCGCGCTCGTGGCCGCCCGCAAGGCGATGCTCTACTGGGCGACGCCCGGCATGCTGCTCGCCTGGATCGGCGGGCTGACCGTGCTGATCCCGGACTTCGCGGAGATCTACGCGAGGGCGGGCTGGATGCACGCGAAGCTCACCCTGCTGCTCGTCCTGAGCGCCTTCACCGGGATCGCCTCGGGGCGGCTTCGCAAGGCGGCTGCGGGGACCAAGCCTGCGTCCCCGAAGCTGCTGGATGGCGTGGCGATCGGCCTCGCCGTCGGGGCGCTGCTGGTCCTCATCCTGGCCAAGATCAAGCCGTTCTGAGGCCGAGCGGAGGGGGCCGGCGTAGCCGGGCGTTCACGCCCCGTCGGGTCGACCCTGTGAACCGGGGGGCGCAGCCGACGGGGGATCCCGCGGGAAGCGCATTCGAACCGCCTTGGCACGCATCTCGCTCATACTGCCTGACGTGATGATCCGACGAACCCTCCTCGTGTCCCTCTTCGCCTCGCTCCTCCTCGTCGCCTGCGGCGGGGACCACGGCCTCACGGCCCGGGGCTCCGTGACCGCGGACGCCGACGGGCGGAGCACGGGCTTCGCGTTCCCCGACGACACGCGCCTCGACGTGGCCGGCGACGGCGCGGCCGGGCTGGTCACGGGGGAGTGCGAGATGGCCAAGGTCGGGGAGGACGCTTGGGGCCTCGTGGTGACCATTCGCCGCGGCGCGACGGTCGACGATCTGGGCCTCTCGAGCGTCACCATCATGCAGCGCACCGACGCCGACCCCTCTGCGGGCCGGGTCGAGGCGGAGCTGGGCACGACCCTCTACAGCCCGGCCGCGGGCGCCACCTGCCAGGTCGACGTCCCCTACGCCGTGGACGACGGCGGCATGGTCGGGCTCACCGGCGACTGCGCGGTCCAGGACGTGGACGGCAACACGGCGACGGTCTCGGTGGAGCTCGACCTCGTCGGCTGCACTGTCATCGATTGAGCGCAGTCATCGATTGAGCGCCGTCATCGATTGAGCGCAGTCATCGATCGAGAGCTCGCGCGGTCGAGACCTCCAGCGTCCGGCCGTCGCTCACCACCGTGACGCCGCCGTCCCGGTCGGTCCGGAACACCCTCGGCACCAGCCGCGTCAGGCGCTCCCACACCTCCGGGTGCGGGTGGCCGAAGCGGTTCTGACGCCCGGCGCTCACCACCGCGACGCGCGGGCGCAGCCGTCGCAGCAGCGCCTCGTCGCTCGACGTCCGCGAGCCGTGGTGGGCGACCTTGAGCACATCCACCGGCCGGGCCTCGGGGAGGACCCCCGCCTCGCCGTGCGCTTCGATGTCGCCCGTGAAGAGGAAGCGGTGCTCGCCGTGCGCGATCTCGAGCACGAGCGAGTTGTCGTTCGGGCCCCAGCCCGCGTCGAAGTCGGGGCACGGCCAGCGCACGCGCACGACGGCGCGGCCGAACGCGCGTGGACCCTGGCAGAGCTCGGGGGGATGACGCACGCGCCGCCCGGCCAAGAGACCCGCCGCCGCGCCCTCGGGCTGCTCGACGTCGGCCTGCCCGCTGTCCCAGATCTCCCCGATCTCCACCTCCTCGAGCAGCGCGTGCATGCCCCCGTAGTGGTCGGGGTGGGGGTGCGAGAGCACGAGCACGTCGACCCTCGAGCGGCGCCGCGCCCGCAGCAGCGGCACCAGCACGCGCGCGCCCGGGTCCGGCCCACCTCCGGCCGCGCCCCCTGCGTCCACGACCATCAGCCGCCCGTCCGGGAGATCAACCAGCGCTCCGTCGCCCTGACCGACGTCGAGGTAGGTCACGCGCAGGATCCCCTCCGGGCGCTCGCGATGCCGAAGATGAAGCTCCGCCCCGCCCAGCGTCAGGCAGAGGGCCGCGCAGACCACGAGCCGCCGCGTCCAGGTCGAGCACGCCAGCAGGAGCACGCAGCCGATCGTCAGCGCGACGCCCTGGGCGAGATCGAGCGGGGGCAGGTCGCCGAAGAGCCAGACCACGATCGGCGCCGTTGCCACCATGGT
>SHBB01000500.1 GCA_004213565.1 Sandaracinaceae bacterium | reverse complement strand
TACGACGAGGTGGTGGCGGAGGTCGGCTCGCCCTTCGTGCTGAAGGTGCCGGACGGCTCGTTCTCCACCGCCGTCTTCAAGATCCCGACCCAGGCCGCGTGGGACCGCACCGTCCCGGGGCTGCTCGCGGGCTCACCGCTCTTGATCGCGCAGGCCTGGACGCCGACCGACTTCGACTGGCGCATCGGCGTGCTCGACGGCCGGCCGCTCTACGCGTGCCGATACTGGATGGTGCCCGGCCACTGGCAGATCCGTCGCGCGGCCCAGAACGCGGCGGGCGCGGTGAAGGACGGGCGCGTCGAGGGCGTCCCGCTCGAGAGCGTGCCGGCCGCGGTCAAGCGCGTGGCCTGCCGCGCGGCGCGCCTCATCGGCGACGGTCTCTACGGCATCGACGCCAAGGAGGTCGACGGAAGCGCGGTGGTGATCGAGGTCAACGACAACCCCGACATCCACCTCGACTACGAGGACCAGGCCGAGGGCGACTGGGTCTACGAGGAGCTCGTCGCGTGGTTCGTCAAGCGCATCGACGAGGAGGTGGCGTCGCCGCTGAAGTCGTCGGAGCCGCCGACGCAGGAGGACGACGAGCCGATCCGCCGCCCGATCGGCCGGCTGCCGCGCGTGCCCCGGCGCGAGTACCGCGCCTACGAGGTCGTCGGCCTCGAGATGGAGTACGCGCTCGTCGACGCGAAGATGGAGCCGCAGCAGCTGGCCGAGCCGACGCTCGCCTGGCTCGGCGGCCGTCCCACCTCCGAGGTGGAGCTCGGCGTGGTCGCGTTCTCGAACGAGTTCTTCGACCACCTGGTCGAGATCAAGACGCACGTGCCGCTGAGCGGCCTGGTGGAGAGCGAGCGCGCCCTGGCCGAGGGCATCGCGCGCCTCTCGTCGACCCTCGAGGAGCGCTTCGGCGCGCGGCCGATGCCGACGTCGATGCACCCGTGGATCGATCCGAGCAAGGCGCGGCGCTGGTCACGGTCGGGCAAACGCATCTACGAGACCTACGCGCGCCTCTTCGACACCTCGACGCACGGCTGGGCCAACGTGCAGAGCTGTCAGGTGAACCTGCCGCTCGGTCGCGCGCACGAGGCGGTGGCGATGATGAACGCGTCCGCGCTCCTCGTCCCCTACCTGCCGGCCATCGCGGCCAGCTCCCCGATGTACGACGGGAAGCTCCAGCCCGGCGTCGACAACCGGCTCGCCTTCATCCTGCAGCACCAGCTCAAGATGCCGGAGACGCAGGGCCAGCTCGTGCCCGAGTACTGCGAGAGCATGGCCGGCTACAAGCGCGACGTCCTGCGGCCGATCTACCAGGCGGTCGACGCCCTCGACGACGCGCGCTCCATCCGCCACGAGTGGCTCAACGCGCGCGGCGCGGTCTTCAAGCTCTCGCGCCGCTCGATGGAGGTCCGGGTCATCGACCTGCAGGAGTGTGTCAAGGCAGATGTCGCCATCGCGGCGCTCGTGAGGGGCGCGCTCCACGACCTCAGCGCCGACCTCGTGAAGGGCCGCATCCCGCTCCCCGAGCACCGCCTCCTGGTCGAGGACCTTCACGCCTGCGTGCACGCGGGCAGCCAGGCCAGGGTCTGGGCGCCGCACGTGCCGGGGGTCGATCGCGACGCGGAAGGCCGCGCGGCGGTCAAGGACGTGATCGCCCACATGCAGACGCGCGCGTCGCGCCGGCTCAAGCGCGCGGAGCAGCCGTACCTCGAGATCGTCGATCGCATCCGCCGCGAGGGCACGCTCTCCGAGCGCATGGCCTCCCGACTTCGCCCCCACGCGGACGACCCGGCGGCGCTCCGTGAAGAGGCGCGCGCGGTCTGGCTCGAGCTCTGCGACTGTCTGGTCGAGAACCGCCTCTGGCCTGGCCGCTCCGCGTAGTCCGGCGCGCCGCGCCGACGGCCGCGGCCCCTCCGGGGTGCGACGCCACGCGGGCCCAGCTCGCCTGCACCCGACCCCGCGGAGCCTGAGCTCGCGCCCAGCCGCGGAAGCCGTCGCGGCAGCGGCAGCGGCAGCGGCAGCGGAAGCGGTCGCGGAAGCGGAAGCGGACGCGGACGCGGTTTCGGACGCGGACGCGGTTTCGGACGCGGACGCGGTTTCGGACGCGGTTTCGGACGCGGACGCGGTTTCGGACGCGGACGCGGACGCGGTTTCGGACGCGGACGCGGACGCGGTTTCGGAAGCGGACGCGGTCTCCGAAGCGGCAGCGGACCCGGACTCGGACTCGGTCGCGGAAGCGGACCCGGCCTCGGCCTCGGCCTCGGCCTCGGACTCGGACTCGGCCTCGGCCTCGGACTCGGACTCGGACTCGGACTCGGACTCGGACTCGGACTCGGACTCGGACTCGGACTCGGACTCGGACTCGGCCTCGGCCTCGGCCTCGGCCTCGGCCTCGGACTCCGACGATGGTTCGGGCCCCCCACGAGGCCTCGGGTTCTCGTCCCGCCTCCGCGCCCCCATCAGCCCCGTGCACCTCCTGCTCGCGACCCTGTGCAAGAGGTGCGCGGCTGGGGCCGGGGGTCACCGATTCGGGGAGGAAGCGCGGGGCACGTCGATTGCTGACGGAGCGGCGACCGGGAGTATCACGCGTTGCATGCGTCCGTTTGCCGGTGGCTGTCCCCGGCGCTCTTCGCTGTCCTCTCCTCGTGTGGCGCCCCTCGGGGTCCGAGCGCGCTCGCCGAGGCGCATCCGTCGGCCCAGCTCACCGCGGGCGGAGAGGCGTCGATCTCGCCGGCCGAGGAGCCGTCCAAGGTCCGGATCTGGGAGGACCCTTTCACCGATCCGCCCGACGACGTGGAGCGCATGGCGGCGGAGTTCGAGCCGGTCGAGCGGGTCCTGCTCGGCTGGCACGGCGGCAACTGGGAGTACCTCGACTTCTTCGCGGACCTGCTGAAGATCGTCACCCCGGACGTGTCGGCGCTGGTCGCGGTGGAGGACCCCGAGGAGGAGGTGCTGCTCCGCCAGGCGCTCTACGACGCGGGCGTCGACGTCTCGCGGCTGGACTTCGCGGTGCACCCGCTCGACTCGATGTGGATCCGCGATTACGGCCCGGTCTTCGCGCGGACGCGAGACGGCGGGCTGCGCGTGGTGGACCTGCCGTACCACGGCGATCGCTGGCGCGACGATCAGTACCCGCTCGACTTCGCCCACCGGGTGTCGCTGCCCATCAGCCGGCCCGCGATGGAGCTCGAAGGCGGCCACATCCAGACGGACGGCACCGGGCGCTGCGTGATCACCGACGACGTGCTCGTGCGCAACGAGGGCTTCCTCTATCAGGAGTCCGATGTGCGGCGGCTGCTCGACCAGTACCTCGGCTGCCACGACGTGACGATCGTGCCGGCCGTGCACGGGGAGGAGACGGGGCACCTGGACGTCTTCGCCTACGTGACGGGGCCGAGCCGGATCGTCGTCGGGCGCTACCTCGCCGAAGAGGACCCCTACAACGCCCATCGCCTCAACCAGGCCGCGGCGCGGCTCCGGGCGGCGGGCTGGGAGGTCACGCGCATCCGCATGCCCGACCACGAGGGTCGCGTCGTCTTCCGCACGCACACCAACGTGCTCGTCACCGATCACACCGTGGTCGTGCCCATCTTCCGGCGGGACCGGCGCTTCGAGCGCCAGGCGCTGCGGGCGTTCCGGCGCGCGTTCCCCACCCGCCGGGTCGTGGGCCTCTACGCCGACGGCGTGATGAGCCTCGCGGGCGCGGTCCACTGCACGACCGTCACCGTCCCCCGGATGAGCGCCCCGAGGATGACCGCCCCGCCGATCGGCGGCCCTCATGGTACGACGCTGCCCCATGCAGACGCTCATCACCTGTGAGCACGCGAGCGGCGCGGTGCCCGAGGGGATCGATCTCGGCCTGAGCGCCGAGATCCTCGCGAGCCACGTCTCCACCGATCGCGGGGCGAAGGCCATCGCGGAGTCGCTCGCGGCCGCGCTCGAGGCGCCGCTGCTCCTCGGCGAGTGGTCGCGGCTGGTCGTCGATCTCAACCGGATGGAGGACAACCCCGCGGTCATGCTCGCGGAGACCTACGGCCACCGCGTGATCGGCAACGAGGGGCTGACCGAGGCCGACCGCGAGGCGCGGCTCGCCCGCTATCACCGACCGCACCGGAGCGCGGCCCGGGGGCACGCGCATCGCATGGCGAGCGAGGGGGTGTGTCTGCACCTCTCGATGCACAGCTTCGCGCCCTCGGTCGATCCGGTGAAGCGGACCTACGACGCGGGCGTGCTCTACGACACCGAGCGCGCCTTCGAGTGCCGGATCGCCACGGCGATCATCGACGGCCTGAGCGCGCGCGGGTGGGAGACCCGGCACAACGAGCCGTACGCGGGGACCCCGGAGGGGCTCACGAGCTGGCTCCGCGCCCAGCTCCCGGAGGAGCGATACCTCGGGCTCGAGATCGAGGCGTCGCAGGCGTGGGTGGACGACGCGGCGCGCGCGACGCGGTTCGCCGCGGATCTCGCCGCGATCGTGAAGTCTCTGCCCTCCGCGTGAACCAGCGGTCACGCCCCTGATCCCATGCCCGGCACGGCGGCCCACCGTGGGCAGGCGGCACGGTCACTGCATTCGGCGCCCGCGAATCTTCACGGAGGAGGGGGCGAATGCTTCGAGAGACTTGTTGGGTCGCGCTGACGGGGGTCGCCCTGATGGGCTGCAACGGCGGAGGCGTGTTCGAGCGCGCGCGATCCCAGACGGAGGACGGCGTCCGGATCGCCTGCAGCTGTGATTGGATGGACGCCGGCTACGACTCCGAGTCGGCGTGCGTGAACGAGCAGCTCGAGCGCCTCGAGCCGCTCGACCCGTGCGTGCAGCGCGCGTACGACCAGGTGCCCGAGATTCACGCCAGCTTCGACTGCCTTCTCGACGCCAACGACGCCTACCTGGCCTGCGCCCGGGGCGCCCGTTGCGACGACGCCACGGTGGCTCGCTGCGGCGAAGACCGGGAGGCCGCGTCCGACGCCTGCCCGCCTCCCCCCGAGGCCGCGCTGGCGCGCGCGAACCAGATCGCCGAGGAGTGTCGCGCCAGCGCGCCGCCCGGCATGTGTCCGGACGCCACCGTCGAGGGCAGCGGGCTGATCGCCTCTGGCACCACCGTCGGACAGGGCGCGGATCTCTCGGGCAGCTGCGGCGGGAGCAGCGCGTCGGACCTCGCCTTCACCTGGACCGCGCCGAGCGCCGGGACCTGGGTCATCGACACGGTCGGCAGCGAGCTCGACACGGTGCTCTACGCGCTGACCTCGTGCGGCGGGGCGGAGCTCGCCTGCAACGACGACGGCGAGTCGGGCTTCAGCTCCGAGATCACGCTCGAGCTGTCCGCTGGACAGACGATCGTGCTGGTCGTCGACGGCTTCGGCAGCGGCGGCGGCGACTTCGTGCTCAACGCGAACCCGCTCTGAGCTCGGCCGCGAGCTCGGGGTTGCCGCGGCGGACCTTCCAGATGAAGCCGTCGAGCGCGTAGTGCGTCGCCTGGGGCACCGCGAGCAGCGGCACGAGGAAGAGCAGCAGCGCGTCCGAGCTGTCGACGCCTTCGCCGAAGAGCCAGGGGCGGTCGTGCCACACGAGCCGGTCCCAGAGGGTCTCCTCGGCGAAGGCGACGATCACGATGAAGGCGAGGAACGCCCAGACGCCGCCGCGCAGCACGCGGGCCAGCAGGCTCGTCGGTCGCTGCGCGGCGCGGGCGCGTCCGTATCGGTAGGTCAACGCCAGGTACGGCACGCCGTGAATGATCACGTTGGTCACCGTGAAGGCGAAGTCGCCGTCGAAGACCATGATGCCGAGCCACCAGCAGAGCCACGTCGTGAACACGACGAGCGCCTTGCCGGCGTTGAGGGTGCCGTCGCGCCAGCGCCAGAGCTGCCGGCCCACGAACGCGATCATCACGCCCCAGTAGACGGGGGCGAGGAGCGCCGCGACGGGCTCCGCGAGGCCGACCACGAAGTCGTCTTGCAGAAACCAGACGAAGCCGCGCGGCAGGTGCGCGTGCCACCAGATCAGGGGGTAGATCGTCGCCGCGTAGGTCGCCGCGCGATCGAGGTGGAGATCCAGCCGACCCTGCTCGCCCGCGCGGCGGCGATAGAGAGCGACCCAGCCCCACTGCTGCCGGACGAAGTGGAAGACGGCGGCGTAGGCGAGGACGCGCCAGAAGGTCAGCGGGCTGAAGGCGTAGGCCAGCACCCCGAGCCCCCAGCAGAGGAGCGGCGTGCCGAGGTAGAGGAGCGGGCGGCGGCGGACCTCGGCGCCGTCGAGGTAGACGCGGAACATCGTCGACCAGACGTGCGCGACGTCGATCGCGAGCACACACACGATCCAGGCCCAGCCGGGCGCGCTGCCCTCGAGCAGGCCGAAGGCGGCGCCGACGAAGAGGAGCGCGACGGCGGCGAGCGCGCTGCCGCCGAAGACCCAGAGATCGGTGCGCTTGCCGAAGAGCCACGGGCCCTCGCTCTTCGGGGCGAAGATGGCGCGCACCGCGGCGCTCACGTCGCCTCCGTCAGCGCGTCGGCCACCTCGTTCGCCGCGCGCAGCCCGTGGTCGAAGGCCTCCTCGAACAGGGCCAGGCCGCTCAGATCGCTGTGGGCGAAGTGGACCTGTCCGACCGGCGCCGCGGCGGCGCGGCGCGCCTCGCTCGCGCGCACGCCGACCCGCGGCTGGGCCATCGCGTGCCCCCAGCGCCAGACGTCCACCCGGCGGAGCTGCTGGCGGAGATCGGGGTGCGCGCGCGACAGATCCGCCGTGATGGCGTCGGTCCAGGCCGACCAGCCGTGGTCGAGCAGGCGGCGGCGCGCGTCGCGGGGATCGGAGTCCACGAGGGGAAAGTAGTACGTCCAGACCGTCGGGCCGAAGTCTCGCCCGCGCTGGTGGGTCGCGGTGACGTAGCCGAGGCTCGGGCTGTCGTAGATCACGTTGTCCCACGCGGGCGGGAAGCCGCGCTCGCCGGGCCGGTCCGCGAGGTGGAGGTTGGCCACCATCCACGCGCCCCAGTGCCCGTCCTCCGCGCTGGGCGCGCCCTCGACGAGCCGCGACGCGACGAAGCGCGGCACGGCGCAGATCACGCGCTCCGCCTGCACGCGGAGGGGCCGCCGGGTCGACGCCTCGATGAGGTCCACCGTGCCGTCGCGGCCGACGCGCGCGGCGAGGTGGCCGGTGTGAACCGTGCGGCCCTCCGCGAGGTGACGCACGAGGGCGCCGTTGCCCGCGGGCCAGGTCAGGAAGTCCGCGCTGTCCATGCCCTCTTCGGCGCGCGCGCAGTGATAGAAGAGCAGCGACCACGCGCTCGCGTCCGCCAGCGTCAGGCCGTAGTCGTCGCGCGTGCCGTACTCGAGCCACCAGAGCAGCCGCCGCGAGGTGAAGCCGTGGCGTCGGCACCACTCGGCCGCGCTGATGCGATCGAGCGCGAGCACCTCGGCGTCGTCCGAGCCGAGGCGCGTGGGCAGCGCGAACGCGCGCCGGCCTCGCGCGTCCCGGAAGGCGAGCCAGCGCTCGACGATGCGCTCGAAGCGGTCGCGCTGCGCGAGGTCGTGCGCGCTCGCGCCGACGGTCGGGTAGAGGCCGCGATACCAGTAGCCGCGGTAGAAGATGCGCTCGTCGGGCGCGCGGACGAGCAGGTGCTCCCGCGGCTCTCCGTCCTCGTCGAGCGCGTCCATCTCG
>SHBB01000050.1 GCA_004213565.1 Sandaracinaceae bacterium | reverse complement strand
GACCCGTCTCTCGGCCCGTGTCTCCTCGAAAATGCTGAAGCATTTCCTCGTCGCCCCGAACCGAGAACCGGGCCGTCGCGCTCCGAGATCCTTCGGGCTCGGTACTTCAACGGCCTGCTAGTCCCGCGCCCCTTCGTCGTTGCGGGCCAAGCCTCGCCCTCGACCGGGGTCTGACGGAAGCGTCAGGGCCCGCCGTTCGTACGATCCTGGCCGGAAACCCTTGCGCCGGACGCCTGGACACACGAGGTTTGATCGCATGAGCCCCCGTTCGCCCTTCGCCACGCTGGTCGCGCTCCTCATCGTCTGGAGCGTGGCTCCAGCGGCGAAGGCGCAGGACCTCTCCTCCTCCATCACCCGCCGCGCCGTCCGGGCCGCGGTGAAGATCACGAGCGAGGGGCCGAACGGTCAGGGCGCGACGGGCTCGGGCAGCATCATCGATCCGCGCGGCTACGTGCTGACCAACTTCCACGTGGTCGGGCACACGCACCCGGGGGACGGGGCGCCGGGCAGCCTGTTCAACCCCACCAACGAGGTGCGGATCTCGATGGTCAGCAACCCCCGCGAGACCGCGCAGGAGCGGTACGTGGGCCGGGTGGTCCGCGCGGACATCCGCCTCGACCTCGCCCTGGTGCGCATCGTGAGCGACAACCACGGCAACGCGGTCCCGCGGCAGCGTCGCTTCCCGAGCATCCCGCTGGCCGACACGCGCCAGCTCCGCCCGGGCAGCCGGCTGTTCGCCTTCGGCTTCCCGCTCGGCGTGCGCACCATCAACGTCACGAGCGGCGAGATGAGCGGCTTCCAGATGAACAGCCGCGACGAGGTCGCCTGGATCCGGACCGACGCCGAGTTCAACCCCGGCAACAGCGGCGGCATGCTGCTCGACCGACGGGGCCGCCTGGTGGCCGTCCCGACCGCCGTGCTGTCGGGGCGGGGCACGCTCGAGCCGATCGAGCTCGCCCGGCCCGTGGAGCGCATCCCGGACGAGTGGCTCACCTCCATGCGCCGCGGCGTCGAGGACGTCGAGATCACGGGCGTGCCGACCCTGCCGCTGAACCAGGAGTACGAGGACGAGGCGGTCGGCGACGGCGGGGCCTTCGACCGACCCGAGATGCACTACTACGAGCTCCCGGCCGACCGGCCGCTGCGGGTCGAGGTGTCCTCGGGGCTCTCGGTGGGCCTCCTGACCAACCGCGGGAGGGTCCTGCGCGAGGGGCGCGGCAGCCTCGAGGTGCTGCCCACGGATCCGGCGGATCTCACCCTCGGCATCCTGATCCCCCCGCGCTCCGCCACGGGCGGCGGGGCGCTCGCGATCCGGATCACCGCGCGGCGTGGCCGCACCGGGCTGCCCGGCTGGGGCGGTCTGCCCGCGCCGGGCGCGCCCATCCGACCGACCGGCGCGCCCCGCACGCCGTAGTCGCGGCAGGCTTGCGTCCGCGGTCGCCGAACCCCATCCTCCCGCGAGATGGGTTTTCCACAGATTGCCTACGGCACGCCTCGCAAGCTGCCGAAGGCGAGTGACCTGCCGGGTCGGGTCGTCGTGCTCGACATCGCGTTCGCCGCCGAGACGGGCGGGGTGAGCTTCGAGAAGGTCACGGGGAAGTTCATCGAGGGCCTCGGTGATCGCCTCGCGATGTGGATCGACCACCACGACCACGCGCGTCACGTGCTCTACGCCGACGACCCGCGCTTCGTGCTCTCGACCAAGGCCGAGCACCCGGCCTGCCCGGAGATGGTCACGCCCGAGCGGGTGGCCCGGGCTGGCGTGGTGGACACCATCTGCTGTCACATCGACTTCGACGGACTCTGCGCCGCGGCCAAGTGGATCCGCGGCGGCGAGGAGCCCTACCCGGGGGCCGACGCGGACGCCCGCGCCATCGACACGCGCATGGGCGAGCCGAGCCCGAAGGCGGCCACCATCGACAAGGCCCTGCGGGCCAAGCCGCGCGACGACGGGCTCAAGGGGCTGGTCGTGCGCTACCTCGTGACCGCGGACGCGGCCCTGTGGAGCCCGATCGCCGAGGCGGCCAAGGTGTTCGAGGTCTCCGAGCGGGAGGCACGCCGGCTCGCGGACGACTACGAGGTGGTGGGAGACGTCGCGGTCGTCGACGCGAGCGGCCACCGAGGCCCCTACGACAAGACGCTCCTGCTGCTCATCGGGCAGGAGCGCGCGCGCATCGCGGTCGTGCACGACAAGTCCACGGTCACCGCCGCGGCCCGCTTCGACAGCGGCGTGAACCTGCTCGACCTCTTCGGGCTCGAGGGAGGCATGCCCACCCGCGTGAGCGTGCCGAAGAAGCGGCTGCCGAAGGTGCTCGAGGCGCTCGGCGTCGACCCCCGCGCGCTCTCGCGGGGATAGGGGCCGGGGCCGTGAAGCGCCGCGCCTACGTCGGCCTCGCCTCCACCGTGCACGACCCTGCGCTCGCCATCGTGGGCGCGGACGGGGAGGTCCGCTTCGCCGAGGCGACCGAGCGGAGCCTCCAGTACAAGCGCGCCTGGCACTGCGTGCCCGACGAGCCGATGCGGACCGGCGCGCTGCTGCGCGAGCACGTCGAGCCCGACGTGGAGCTGGTGGTGGCGCAGAGCTGGGAGCGGCGGCGCTTGAAGTCTCCGCTCTTCCGCGCCGGCTTCGCGGCGGTCGAGAGGCGCGTCTCGCCCCTGCTGGCCCCGACCCTGCTCGGGCAGATGAACAGCTTCGACCTCGCGGGCAAGAACCTCGCCCTGCGCCTCTTCGAGCGGGACCCGAGCCACGCGCCGATCGACTGGCGACACTTCGATCACCACACCACCCACGCCGCCACCGCGTGCTTCGGGAGCGGCTGGGACGCGGCGACCTGCGCCATCGTCGACGCCAACGGCGAGCGCTCGAGCATGTCGTTCTTCGCCTTCGACGCGGCGGCATCCAGATCGCTGACCCCGCTCGGCCCGAAGGCGCGGCGCTCCTTCGCGCGGAACGGGAGCCTGGGCGCGTTCTACGCCGCGCTCTGCGTCGCGTGCGGCTTCGACCCGCTCAAGGGCGAGGAGTGGAAGGTCATGGGCCTCGCGCCCTATGGCAAGACCGATGTCGAGCTGTACCGGACGATGCGCGCCATGCTCCGCGTCGACGGGCTCGCGGTGCGCGGCAACAACTGGAAGAACGTCGCCGCCCTCCACGCGATGCGGCGGCCGGAGGGGCGCCCCGCGATCGAGTGGGCCGACGTCGCGCACACCGGCCAGGAGGTCTTCTCGGACGTGATGAGCGAGCTGTTGACGGTGCTCCACCGCGAGGCGCCGCGCGATCGGCTGGTCCTCGGCGGCGGCTGCGCGCTCAACTCGGCCTACAACGGGCAGATCACCGAGCGGACCCCCTTCCGCGAGGTCTTCGTGCCCAGCGCGCCCGCCGACGACGGCAACGCGGTCGGCGCGGCCTGGCTCGCCCTGGTCGAAGACGGCGGCCGGCCCGCCCGGGGCCCGCTCTCGCCCTACCTCGGCAGCGCGCTCGACCCGGAGGCCATCCGGCGGGTGGAGGCGCTCGGAGGGCTGCGCGCGGAGCGCGTGGACGACGTGGACGACGCCGCCGCGGCGCTCCTCGCGGACGGGAAGATCGTCGCGGTCGCGCGGGGTCGCGCCGAGTACGGTCCGCGCGCGCTCGGCAACCGCAGCATCCTCGCCGACCCGCGGGACCCGGACGTGAAGGAGCGGCTGAACGCCCGCGTGAAATTTCGCGAGGAGTTCCGCCCGTTCGCGCCGTCCATCCTGCACGCGCACGGCGACGCGTGGTTCGAGGGCTACGCCTTCACCCCGCACATGGAGCGCGCGCTCCGCTTCCGCCCGGAGGTGCGCGAGCGCGTCCCGGGCGTGGTGCACGTCGACGGAACCGGCCGGCTCCAGAGCGTGCGCGAGCGGGACAACCCCGCCTACGCGCGGCTGATCGAGCGCTTCCACGCGAAGACCGGCGTGCCGATCGTGCTCAACACCTCGTTCAACGTGATGGGCAAGCCGATCGTGCACGCGGTCGAGGACGCCATCGCGGTCTTCTTCAGCTCCGGCATCGACGCGCTCCTCCTCGAGGACCGCCTCTTCGTCAAGGGCGATGCCTGAGCTGGACGTCGCCCGCGCGGTCGCGAACGCCCGGGCCGACAACCCGCGGCTCGCGGCGATCTGCACACCTCGGTACGACGAGGCGCTGCGCGAGGCGCCCCGCCCGGGGCCGCTGTGTGGTGTGCCCTACACCCTGAAGGACGTCTGGGACGTCGAGGGCCTGCCCACCACCCGCGGGCACGCGCCGTGGGCCGAGCGCGTACCCGCCTCGAGCGGCGCCGTGCACCGCGCGTTCGAGGCGGCGGGCGCCGTCCTGATCGGCAAGACCAACCTCGGCGACCTCGGCATCACCCCGGAGAGCCAGAGCTACGTGGGCGGCGTGACCAGGAACCCGCTCGACCCGAGCCGCACCGCCGGCGGCTCCTCGGGCGGCGCGGCGGCGGCGGTCGCGGCGGGCATGTCCGCCTTCGACTGGGGCAGCGACTACGGGGGCAGCATCCGCCTCCCCGCGGCGTGGTGTGGCCTCGTGGGTCTGCGGCTCAGCCGCTCCACCTGGCCCTCGCCGCCCGAGGGCTGGCTGCCGCCGCTCCCGCACATCGCGTGGCTGTCCGCGATGGGGCCGATCACGCGCGACCTCGAGACCTGCCGCCGGGTCCTCGACGCCGTCCCCTCCCTGCGCGTCGCGGAGCCGCCTCAGCCGCGCTTCGCCGGGGTGCTCGTCGTCGCGCCCGACGCCTTCTCCGCGGGAGAGTGGCCGGGCTTCGCGCGCGAGATCCGCGCGGCGCTCGACCGAGCCGGGCTCCCCTCGTGGCCCGCGCCGCTGCCCCGCCCCGCGCAGATGGATCGCGTCTTCGTCGCGCTCATCGCCAGCCACGCGAAGGAGCTGCTGCGCGGGCGTGGCCCTCGGCTCGGCCCGGTGCTGAGCGCGCTGACCATCGGTCGCCTCCTGGGAGACCGGCGCATGCACCCGCAGGCGGCGCGCGTGACCCTCGAGCTGGCCGCGCTGCGTCTGCTCCGCCATCGAGACCGGGCGGGCGCGATGCGCGACGCGCTCTCGCTCCGGGCGCGCTTCGAGGCGCTCTGGGCGGCGGGCTTCGTCCTCGTCAGCCCTACGAGCGGCTACCCCGCGCCCCCGCACGGTCGGGCCCTCGGCCTCCGCGGCATGGCGAGCTTCGCGAAGATGGGCAACGTCTCGGACGCCACCGCTCTCACCGTGCCCTTCGGCCACTTCCCTGGAGGGCTGCCTCGAGGGCTCCAGTGGCTCGGGCCTCCGGGGAGCGAGCGCCGGTTGATCGAGCTCGCGTCGCGCGTCGTCCGAGCGCCTGTCGCTTGAAAGGTAGGGGACCCCCCACTAACCTCTGTCGATGGCGCTACCCATCAGCTTTTTCGAGAAGCTCCCCAAGACCGATCTCCACGTCCACCTCGACGGCTCGCTCCGGCTGGCCACCCTGATCGAGCTGGCAGAGGAGCAGGGCGTAGAGCTCCCGAGCACCGACCCGCTCGAGCTCCGCCGCAAGCTCCACCTCGGAGAGAACACCGGCTCGCTCGTCGAGTACCTCAAGGCGTTCGAGACCACCCTCAAGGTCCTGCAGACCGAGGACTCGCTCATCCGCGCGGCCCGCGAGCTGGCCGAGGACGCGGCGGCGGAGAACGTCCGCTACATGGAGGTCCGCTACGCGCCGATGCTCCACACGCGCCAGGGCCTGCGGTTGACCACCGTGGTCGAGGCCGTGCTCGAGGGGCTCTGGCAGGCGAAGGAGACGCACGGCATCGAGTCGAACGTCATCATCTGCGGCATCCGCAACATCTCCCCGGAGAGCTCGCTCGAGATGGCGCAGCTCGCCGTGGCGTACAAGGGGCGCGGCGTCGTCGCCTTCGACCTCGCGGGCGCCGAGTACGACCACCCGGCCAAGCACCATCTGCCGGCGTTCCAGCTGGTCCGCCAGAACAACATCAACGTCACGATTCACGCGGGCGAGGCCTACGGGCCCGAGTCCATCCAGCAGGCCATCCACGACTGCGGCGCGCACCGCATCGGCCACGGCTGCCGGCTCCGCGAGGACGGGGACCTGCTCCACTACGTCAACGATCACCGCATCGCGCTCGAGTGCTGCCCGAGCTCCAACGTGCAGACCGGCGCCGTCCGCGACCTCGCGAGCCACCCGATCAAGCTCTATCACGACCTCGGCCTGCGGGTGACGGTGAACACCGACAACCGCCTGATCACCGACACCACGGTGAGCAACGAGCTCTGGCTCACGCACACCCAGGTCGGCCTGAGCCTCGACGAGATCAAGCGCATCGTGCTCAACGGCTTCAAGGCGGCGTTCCTGCCGTTCCACGTCAAGCAGGCGTGGCTCCGTCGCGTGTCGAAGGAGGTCTCTCGCTTCCACGAGGACGGCAACATCGACGCGCCCGACACGGACAGCCACGAGCCGCTCCGCCGGGCCGAGCCCACGGAGCCGGCCGAAGAGGCCACCGTCTGACGCGGCTGTTCGACAGCCACTGTCACCTCGGATTCGACGCGCTGCACGCGGACCTCGCCGGCGTCGCCCGGCGCGCGCGCGAGGCCGGCGTCGAGCGCGTCCTCGTCCCGGGCGTGCGTGGCGCGCCGGTCACACCGCCCGTGGAGGGGATCGCGATCTCCCACGCCGTCGGCGTGCACCCGCTGGCCGCGCACGAGCCGCTCGACGTGGACGGCCTCTCCGCCGCGGCGGCGGGCGCGGTCGCCATCGGCGAGCTCGGCTGGGACGCGGGTGTCGAGGCGTCGCGCGACACCCAGGATGGGGTGGCGGACGCCCAGATCGAGCTCGCCCGTCAGCTCGACCTACCCGTCATCCTGCACGTCGTCGGCGCGCACGGTCACGCGATCGAGCGCCTCGCGCGCCACGGAAGCCTCAGCGGCGTCGTGCACGCCTACAGCGGCTCCGCGGAGCTCGTCGCGCGCTACGCCGCGCTGGGCCTGCACGTGTCGATCGGGCCGAGCATCCTCCGCGAGAGCGCGAGGAAGCCACGCGAGGCCGCGCGCGCCGTCCCCGCGGACCAGCTCCTCATCGAGACCGACGCGCCCGACCAGGCCCCGGAGCCGGCCGACGTGCTGAGGGTCGCGCGCGCCGTCGCCGACGCGAGGGGGGAGGACCTCGACGCGCTGGCGTCGCGCTCCTTCGAGAACGCCTGCAACCTCTTCGCTCTCGGGTGACGTGCCCTCCACGTCGTCGTGGAAGCCATGGAAACATCCGGCGTCAGGCTCGCGCAAACCCCTCTGACGGGCGCGTGAAGGCGGCGCGCTCGCGCTCCACCACGGCGCGCTGGGGGCAGCCCTCGACGTGGTCGTTCACCAGGCCCATCGACTGCATGAAGGCGTAGGCGGTGGTCGGGCCGACGAAGCGGAAGCCGCGGGCCTTGAGGGCCTTCGCGAGGCGCGTCGACGCGGGGGTGGTCGAGATGGTCTTCAGGACCTCCCAGGTCAGCTCGTCGGGGCGCTCGGTGGGGTCGGGCTCGAACTGCCAGATCAGCGCGGCGAAGGAGCCCAGCTCGGCCTGCACCTCGCGGACGCGCGCGGCGTTGTGGATCGCCGCCTCGATCTTGCCGCGGTGGCGCACGATGGACGCGTCTTGGAGCAAGCGCGCGACGTCGGCCTCGCCGAAGCGGGAGACGGCCTCGGGGTCGAAGTGGGCGAAGGCGCGCCGGAAGGCCTCGCGCTTGCGCAGGATCGTCAGCCAGCTCAGGCCGCTCTGGAAGCCCTCGAGGCAGAGCTTCTCGTAGAGCCGGCGGTCCTCGCCGACCGGCCGACCCCACTCGTCGTCGTGATAGGCGCGATACTGAGGATCGTCGCCGGCCCAGCGGCAGGGCGCGGCCTCGGACACCGGTTCTCCCATCGGCCGAGGCTACCCCGGTCGCGGCGGGATCGGGGGCGTGGCATCCTCGCGCCGCCGTGGGCTACCTCGACCCGTCACCGATCGCCTTCGCCCATCGCGGCGGCGCGGCGCTCTGGCCCGAGAACACGCTGACGTCCTTCCGCGGCGCGATCGGGCTCGGCTTCCGGTACATCGAGACCGACCTGCACCGCACGGCCGACGGCCACATCGTCTGCTTCCACGACCCGACGCTCGAGCGCACGACGGACGGAATCGGGCGCGTCTGGGACAAGACCCTCGCGGAGATCAAGGCGCTCGACGCGGGCTGGAGCTTCACGCGGGACGGCGTGACCTTCCCGTTCCGCGGCGCGCCCGGGTGCGAGGTGCCGACGCTGGAGGAGGCCCTCGCGCTCCACCCCGAGCTGCGCCTGAACATCGAGATCAAGCAGCGGACCCCGGCCATGGAGGCCGCGCTGTGGGACGCGCTCGACCGCCTCGACGCGCACGAGCGGGTGCTGGTCGCGGCCGAGCACGATCCGCTGGTCGACCGGTTCCGGAAGCTCCGCCGACGCCAGCTGCCCACGTCGCCGGGCGTGCGGGGCGTGCTGCGCTTCTGGCTCGGCGTGCGCTCGGGGCTGGGGCGCTTCGACCGCTACCCGTTCTCCGCGCTCCAGGTGCCGGTCGGCCACGCGGGGCTCACCGTGGTCGATCGCGCGTTCGTCGAGGCGGCCCACGCGCACGGGCTGCACGTGCACGTCTGGACCATCGACGCGCCCGAGGAGATGCATCGGCTGCTCGACCTCGGCGTGGACGGCGTGATGACCGACCGCCCCGACCTGCTGCGCGAGGTCTTCCTCGCGCGCGGGCTGCCCTGGCCGATCGGCGCGACCGCCTGAGCGGTGCTATCCCCCGCCATGCCCTTGCCGATGATCGCCGAGGAGGCCGCCTCGGAGCAGCCCCAGGTCAGCGCTCGCTACCGCACCCATCGCCGCTTCGACCGCGCGGCGCGCCTCTTCACCGAGCCGGGCCTGCACCGGCTGATGGAGGCGCGTGTGCTCGTGGTCGGCGTGGGCGGCGTCGGCTCGTTCGCCGCGGAGTCGCTCTCGCGCTCGGCGGTGGGAGAGCTCGTCCTGATCGACTTCGACGACGTGTGCGTGACCAACGCGAACCGGCAGCTCCACGCGCTCCGGGGGAACATCGGCAAGTCCAAGGTGGAGGTGATGGCCGAGCGGCTGCGCCTGGTGAACCCCGCCGCCCGCGTCACCGCGGTGCCCCGCTTCTACGAGGCGAGCGCGAGCGAGGACCTCCTCGACGGGCGCGTGGACTTCGTGGTGGACGCCATCGACAACCTCACCGCCAAGGCGCACCTGGTCGCCACCTGTCTCCGGCGCGGCATCCCGCTCGTCTCGAGCATGGGCGCGGCGGCGCGCATGGACCCGACGCTGATCCGCGTCGCCGATCTCGCGAACACCCAGCGCGATCCGTTCGCCAAGGCGCTGCGCAAGATCCTCCGCAGGGAGCACGGCCTCGAGATGCTGCCGGGACGGCCGGTGGGCGTGCCCGCGGTCTTCAGCACCGAGACGCCGCGGGAGCCCGCGCCGGTCTCCTACGACGAGGGCCAGGGCTTCGTCTGCGTCTGCCCGAACAAGAACAACGGCATGCACACCTGCGACAAGCGCGCGCGGATCGACGGCTCCGCCTCGTTCGTCACGGGCGCGTTCGGGTTGGCCGCGGCGAGCGTGGTCGTTCGTACGCTGACCGATTCCCGCTGAGGACGGATCGACGTCGCGACCTTTTTCCGTCCCGGAACACGTGCCACGCTTTGGGGCGTGGACGCGAGGGTGAGAGCGGCTCATGGCGGTGACGCCGACGCGCTGGCGAGGGTGCACCTCGAGAGCTGGCGCTGGGCGTACACCGGCTTGCTCCCCGAGTCCTACCTCGCTCGCCTGCGCGAGGACGAGCTCGCCGCGCGCTGGTGGCGTCGACTCGCCGCGGGGGAGATGGAGGAGTCCATCCGGGTGCTCGAGCTCGACGGGCGGGTGCGCGGCTTCGTGACCTTCGGCCCGCTGCGCGAGGAGCCGAGCTGGCTCGGATACGCGGGCGAGGTCTACATGCTCTACCTCGCGCCCGACCTCGTGGGACGCGGCCTCGGCAACGAGCTGCTCGCGAGCGCGCTGTCGGAGCTGGCGCGCCACCGCTGCCACTGGAGCGTCGTCTGGGTGCTCTCGAAGAACGAGCGCGCCCGCCGCTTCTACGAGCGCGCGGGCATGAAGCTCGACGGGGCGCGCCGCTGGGATCCGTTCGGAGAGCGCGCGGTGCCCGTCGTTCGCTACGCGAAGGCGCTCAACCCGGTCTTCGACTTCGAAGCGATGCGCACGCGCTCGAGCATCGGCTGAATGCGCGCGCTCCGAGCCGCCGCGCTGGGCGCGTGCCTGAGCGTCTGCCTCCCTGCGTGCGGCGTGGCCACGCTCGAGGGAGACGCGGGGCCGCGCGCCGACGCGGGAGTGGACGCGGGACCCGCGGACGCAGGGCTGTCGCCAGCCGGGTTCGTGTTCGCGCCCGAGGCGCTCGACGAGCCCGGACGCTTCTACGACTTCCCGTTCCCCAGCGACCTGCGCACCGACGCGCGCGGCCACCCCGACCTCTCCGGCTTCCCTCGCGCGCGCGGCCTCATCGCCGACGCGATCGCGATCGTGGAGGCCGAGCGGCCGGGCTTCAGCCCCATCACGGGCGCCTACTTCCGCTTCTCCGGGCCGCTCGATGCGGAGCGTCTGCCCACCGATCCGGCCGCGCCGCGGGACGATCCGGAGTGCCCCGTGCTGCTCCTCGACATCGACCCGGACAGCCCCGAGCAGGGGCGGCGGCTCCCGGGCTACGTGCGCTTCCAGGCGCAGGCCACGCGCTTCTGGGCGTCGAACACCCTGGTGGTGCGGCCCGTGCCCGGGATCGGCTATCACCCGGGGCGTCGCTACGCGGTGGTCGTTCGCGAGGGGCTGCGCGGCGCGGACGGCCAGCCCGCTCCGGCCGCCCCCGCGTTCGAGGCGCTGAAGGAGGGCGGCGGCGGCGAGGTCGGGGCGCACTACGCGGCGCTCTTCGAGACGCTCGAGGGCCTGGGCATCCCACGCGCCGAGGTGCGGGCGGCTACGGCCTTCACGATCAGCGATCCGGCGATCGAGATGGATCAGGCGCGGGTCTTCGTGCACGCGCAGCCGCTGCCCGAGGTGACGGGCTGGCGGGTGCTCGCGAGCCTCCCGAACGTCACCCGCTACGAGGCGACGTTCGAGACCTACGATCTGATGGACGGCGCGCCTCCGTTCATGGAGTTCGGCTCCGGCACCATCCGCTTCGCGCCCGACGGGACGCCCGCGACGGTCGCGCGTCGCCCGGTCCGCGTCGGGCTCTCGGTGCCCACCACGCCCGCGGCGCCCGAGGGGCACCCCGTCGTGCTCTACGGACACGGCACGGGTGGCGATCACCAGACCCATTTCCGCCACGAAGGAGACGAGCTGGCCTCCATCGGCGCCGCCGCGCTCGGCTTCGAGGCGGCGCTGCACGGCGCGCGCAACCCGGGCGGCTTCGACGTGGGCACGCTGGTCGTCGCCAACCCGATCGCGGCGCGCGAGACGGTGCGGCAGACCGTGGTCGACATGATGCTCCTCTACCGCATGCTCGCGGCCGGCGCGTTCGACCTGCCCGCGAGCGTGACGGGCGGCGAGCCGCTGCGGTTCGCGCCCGAGCCCGTGCTCTACATGGGTCACAGCCAGGGGGCGCAGGAGGCGGGGCTGCTGCTGGGCGTCGAGCCCACGGTGCAGTCAGCCTTCCTCAGCGCGGGCGGCGGCGGCGGCGTCATCACCATCCTCGAGCGCGAGATCGCGAGCGGACAGCCCCTGAGTTGCCTCGTCGCCGGCGTGCTGAGCGAGCCCTGCGAGGTGCTGACCGAGGACCACCCCGCGCTCTCGCTCATCATCCAGCCGCTGCTCGACCCCGCCGATCCGTTGAGCTTCGCGCACCGCTTCGTGCGCGAGCGCCCCGAGGACTGGGCGCCGCTGAGCGTCGCGATGACCGAGGGGACGGAGGACACGTCGACGCCGCCGCGCACCATCGAGGCCCTCGCGGTGGCCATCGGCCTCCCGATCGTCGCGCCGCTCGTGCAGGCGACCGATCCGTTCGAGCTGGTGGGCCGACCCACGGTGACCCCGCCCGCGATGGGGAACCTGATGACCCCGAGCGGCGCGCCCGTGACGGGCGGCCTGATGCAGTGGTCGGGCGTCGGCCACTTCGCGATCTACGCGCTCGACGACGCGCGCGATCGATACGTGGAGTTCTTCCGCAGCGCGATCGCGGACGGGCTGCCCACGATCGCTCAGCGCCGCTGACCCCAGAGCGCGCCGGCGTCGTCCGGGCCCGCCCGCCAGGCGCCCGCGAGCCCGCGCCAGCCCGGGCCGAAGTCGAGCGCGTAGGCGGCGAGGGACAGCTCGGGAAGGTCGGCGGAGCGGGTGTCGAGGTGCACGCGCCCCGCGTCGCAGTCGAGCCGGACGCCGACCTCGCGCGTGCCGTTCGCGACGCCGCCGCCCGTGGTCACCAGCGCGGCGGACTCCGGCGCTTCGGCTCCGTCGATCGGCATGCGCCACGTCAGGGACGCGCCGTCCCGCGCGATCGCGGCGCCGGTCCACTGGCCGGCGAGCCCGCAGCGCGGGTCCTGCGCGAGCTCGAAGTCGATCGTGTAGGCCCGGCTCCCCGCCGCGTCGTCGATCTGGTCATGCAGGCGCAGGGTCTGGGCCACCACGTCGAGCTCGATCTCCGCGTCGCTGTCGACCACGGTCGTGCCCTCGTCCCGCGCCGAGACGACGCCGCCGCCGGCCAGGACGCAGCGGTTGTAGCCGCTGGTCCCGAGGCCGTAGAGCAGCGTGTCGCCGCAGCGCACCACGAGCCTGCAATTGAACGTGCGTTCGTTGGGGACGGGCGAGACGAACAGCTCGCAGGTCGTCGCGTCGAAGCCCGGGCGGCGACCGGCGCGCTGCGCCTCCCGAACCGCGGCCGGCGCGTCGCCCTCGATCGAGACCGGGAACGCCAGCCGCCGCAGCGATCGCTGCACGCGGCCGAACTGACCTTGGTTCGCCGACCAGAGCGGATCCATCACCCGCGGCGCGGACAGATCCTGGACGTAGAGCTCCACCATGCCTCGCGCGTCCACCACCGTGACCCGGTGCTCGCCCGTCGACGCGGTCAGCGTGGCCCGGCCCGCGTTGGTCATGCGCACCGCGGTCAGGTCCGCCCGGTGCGCGAAGGACTGCCCATCGAGCGGGACCTCCCAGAGCTGCTGCGTCACCACGTTGCCGTCGAACACGCGCTCCGCGTCGCACTCCACGATCGCCCGCAGCGCCTCCGGTCCGGCCAGGCGCCGCGCGACCCTGAGCGCGAGCACGCACGGGACGGGCGTCGATTCGAAGCGGTCTCCGCCCGTCACCTCGGCGTTCCAGACGAGGGTCACCTCCTCGTCGTGCGGCGTCGCGGCCGGCGTGGGCGGATGGACGGGCGGCGTCGCGGGCTCGGTGGTCGGTGAGGTGGCCGGGGGCGGCTCGGGCGTCGCCTCCTCTACGATCGACGGGCTCCGCGGCGCGTCCGGCAGCGCCTCGACCAGCGCGCCCCCGATGACCATCGCCACCCCGAGCCCCAGCAGCGCGTACAGGCCCGCGTTCCCCGTTCGATTCCCCATCGCGCCCCTCCCACTTTCCCGGAGGGCCTCTGCGCGGCCACTACCCCCTCGGGCAGCGCGCCGACGGGACCCCCGCCCAAGCTACCACTCGCCTCGCCCCCGCGGCGACCCCGCGGGTCAGCAGAGCCGGTTGAGGCCGTTGAGGGCGGCGACCCGGTAGGCCTCGGCCATGGTCGGGTAGTTGAACGTCGTGTCCACGAAGTATTCGATCGTGTTGGCTTTGCCCGGCTGCGCCATGATGGCCTGGCCGATGTGCACGATCTCGGCTGCCTGATCGCCGAAGCAGTGGATGCCGAGGATCTCGAGGGTCTCCCGATGGAAGAGGACCTTGAGCATGCCGACCGTGTTGCCGGTGATCTGGGCGCGGGCGAGGCTGCGGAAGAGCGAGTGGCCGACCTCGTAGGGGACGCCCTCCGCGGTCAGCTCGCGCTCGGTGCGCCCGACGCTGCTGATCTCCGGCGCGGTGTAGATGCCCGTGGGGATGTCCTCGACGAGCCGCTTGCTCGAGCTCTCCTCGACGATGTGCGCGGCCGCGAACCGGCCCTGGTCGTAGCTCGCGCTCGCGAGGCTCGGGTAGCCGACGACGTCGCCCACCGCGTAGATCCGCTCGGCGCCGGCGACGCGGAAGTGCTCGTCGATGTCGAGCTGCCCGCGCGAGTTGGGCGTGATGCCGAGCGTCTCGAGGCTCATGCCGTCGGTGTTCCCGGTGCGACCCTGCGCCCAGAGGACGACGTCGCTCTTGATCTTCTTGCCGCTCGCGAGGTGCGTGATGACGCCGTCGGCGACGGGCTCGACCTTCGCGTACTCCTCGTTGTGTCGGATGACGACGCCCTGGTCGCGCAGGTGATAGGCGAGGGCGTCGATGATCTCGTCATCGAGGAAGCTCAGCAGCTTGTCACGGCTGTTGATGAGGTTCACCTTCACGCCGAGGTTGCGGAAGATGGACGCGTACTCGCAGCCGATCACGCCGGCGCCGTAGATGGTGATCGAGTCCGGCGTGTGGTCCAGCTCGAGGATGGTGTCGCTGTCCCGGATGCGGGGGTGGGCGAAGTCGATGTCGGGCGGGTGGTAGGGCCGCGCGCCGGTCGCGATGACGAAGTGCTTGCCGTGGATCTTGCGCTTGAGGCCCTCGCCCGCGTCGACCTCGATGGTGTTCGGGCCGACGAAGCGCGCGAACCCGTGCACCACGGAGACGTGGTTCCGGAGGTAGAAGTCGCGACGCATCGCGACCTGCTTCCGGATCACGCGGTCGGCGGCGCGCAGGAGCTGGGGGAACGTGAAGCGCACGCGGTCGCTGATCTCGGCGAAGAGGCTGCTCCGCCGGAATTCCGTGACGGTCTGCACCGAGTGCTTCAGCGCCTTGGACGGAATGGTCGCCCAGTGGGTGCAGCCGCCACCGACCTGGCTGTGTCGTTCGACGATGACGACCGACTTGCCTTCTTTGGCGCTGCGCATGGCCGCGCCTTCGCCACCGGGACCGCTCCCGATGATGACGACGTCGTGCTCCCGGTCGTACGGCAGGATCGAGATGCTCATGGGGGACGGGAGCATAGCAGCCCCTGCGAGATGGCCAGATCTTCGTGGAAGGGGGGCTCCGACCCGCCGAGCCCAACTCTCGCGTGATCTCGGTCGACAAAGAGGCTAGGGTCCACGGCCGTTCGCTCGGGGCGCGGTTCGACCGCTGAGAAGCACCCGTGGAACCTGATCCGGATAACGCCGGCGTAGGGAAGCGAAGCTGTCCTGTCCCGCCGGGCAAATCCAGAAACACGAGGATTCGCCCATGACCGAGAAACTCCCGTATACCCTGCCGCTCCACGGCGCCCAGAACCCCTCCAGCCGCGCCGACGGCACCAGCCCCGGATCCTTCGCGCGCCGCGCGGACGTCGGCGGCCCGCTGTCGTTCTCCTCGCCCGACACGCCCGGCATGCCGGCGCCGAGCGAGAAGACCGCGTGGGACTTCCTCCCCGACGGCTGGACCCGTGACGCCGAGACCGGCTTCGCGGTCGCGCCCGACGGCTTCGAGCCGATCACGCAGCTCGAGCACGCGCGGCTCGGCGTGATCACGCCCGAGATGGCGCGCGTGGCGGAGAAGGAGAAGCACCTCACCGCCGCCCAGGTGCGCGACGAGGTCGCGGCCGGCCGCATGATCATCCCGGCCAACAAGGTCCACCTCGGCTACCAGCTCGACGCGATGGCGATCGGCCGCGCGAGCTTGACCAAGGTCAACGCCAACCTCGGCGCCTCACCCGTCTCGAGCGGCACCGACGAAGAGGTCGAGAAGATGCGCTGGGCGACCCGCTGGGGCGCCGACACGGTCATGGATCTCTCGACCGGCGGCGATCTCGACGCCTGCCGCGACGCCATCATCCGCAACAGCACCGTGCCGATCGGGACGGTGCCGATCTACTCGATGATCATCGATCGCTCGATCGAGACGCTCGACGAGCAGGTCATCCTCGAGACGCTCGAGCATCAGGCGAAGCAGGGCGTCGACTACTTCACCATCCACGCGGGCGTGCTGCGCGAGCACCTCGCCTTCGTGAAGAAGCGCCTCATCGGGATCGTCAGCCGCGGCGGCTCGCTGCTCGCCAAGTGGATGCTCGTCCACGGCAAGCAGAACCCGACCTACACCCTCTTCGATCAGATCTGCGACGTGATGCGTCGCTACGACGTGAGCTTCTCGCTCGGTGACGGGCTGCGGCCGGGCGGGCTCGCGGACGCGTCCGACCGGGCGCAGCTGGCGGAGCTGGCCGTGCTCGGCGAGCTGACCGAGCGCGCGTGGCGCAAGGGCTGCCAGGTCATGGTCGAGGGGCCGGGCCACGTCCCCTTCGATCAGATCGAGTTCAACATGAAGCTGCAGCGCACGCTCTGTCACGGCGCGCCCTTCTACGTGCTCGGTCCGCTCGTGACCGACGTCTTCCCGGGCTACGACCACATCACGAGCTGCATCGGCGCGACCGCCGCCGCCTATCACGGCGCGAGCATGCTCTGCTACGTGACCCCCAAGGAGCACGTCGGCCTGCCCAAGCGCGACGACGTGAAGCAGGGCTGCGTCGCCTACAAGATCGCGGCTCACGCGGCGGACGTCGCGCTCGGCATCCCGGGCAGCCGCGACTGGGACGACGACCTGACCAAGGCGCGCGCCGCGCTCAACTGGGAGAAGCACTTCGAGCTGAGCTTCGACGGGGACTACGCCCGGGCGATGCACGACGAGGACCTCGACGTCGACACGGACTTCTGCGCGATGTGCGGGCACGACTGGTGCTCGGTCCGCATCAGCAAGGAGATCATGGAGCTCGAGAGCGGCAAGGCCGAGGGCTTCCAGCGCGAGAAGGTCATGAAGAGCCCCGCGCTGACCCCCGAGCAGCGCGCCATCCTCGAGCAGCGCGGCAACCTCCCGCCCGAGGTCCTGCACAAGCTGGCCAGCAAGACGCGGGGGCGCATGGGCGCGAGCGTGGGCGCGAAGGCCGCCTGCCACAGCGACGCGGCGCCGCCCGAGGAGGCCCAGCGGCTCCAGGGCGACGAGCTGGTCCCGCTCCGCCGGAAGGACGACGCGCCCGCGCCTCCCGCGGAGTGAGAGACTGAGTCTCCTTGCCCCGGGGCGCCCCGGACCTGTGACGTCCCCGCAACGGGAGACCAGCGGTAACGTCGCAAGATCTGGACGATCTGTCCTACATCCTCCGACAGCTCGGCACAGGCTGTGCGCATCCTTTGCACACAGCTTGTGCACAAGCTGTGGGTTTGGGTAATTCTGAGTGATCTCGAAGAGTTGCCCGGAATCGCACAAAAGTTATCGACATTCAGACATCGACCCGTGGCGAGATGGTCGAGGGGCCCCGAGATCCGTGATCGAATGTCCCAGATCGGGGCTGGGGCGATGTGTCACTCACGTCACGTCGATGACGTGAAGAAGGCGTCGATCTCGGCCGCGCGGGCGTGCGCGTCCCCTCTCCCGAGCTCGCTCAGAGCGGCCGCGAAGCGTCCGTCGAAGAGGATGAACGAGAGCAGGTCGGCGTCGATGTCGGCGCCCAGATCGGCCAGCTGGCGGACGAGGAAGGTCGAGAGGTTTCGCGCGGGCGCGCCCACGGCGTGCTCGTGGGCGAGCCGGCCGATGTTCTGGGACGGTCGGAACACGAGGGTCGACAGCTCGCGATAGGGCACCCCTCGGGTCTCCGTCAGCACGCCCCGCACGCGCTCCATCTCGTCGGGCTGGAGCGTCTCCTCGAGCGTGCGGAGCAGGGTGTTCAGCCGCTCCAGCACCTGGAGGTCGTAGGCGACCGGATCGAGCAGGAGCGCGTTGAGCACCTTGCCGAGCAGGAAGACGGGGCTCGGGTACGCGGCCACGTGCGCCGCGGCTTCGGGCGTGTCGGGCGCGGCGTAGCTCGCCATCGGGTAGAGCAGCGAGATGACGACCAGCTTGTCGGCGCCGCCGCGGATGGCGGGCGCGATGGGCGTGTTCGAGCGAACGCCTCCGTCGGCGTAGTAGCGGTCGTCGATCTTGCGGGACGGGAAGAGCAGCGGGATGGCGGCCGAGGCGAGCACGTGCCTCGCGTCGATGCGCGCCTCCCTCCCGATGCGGCGCGGATCCTTCGAGGGCACGTAGCGCGCCCCCGGGCCCAGCTCCGCGAAGACGGTCGTGCGCGCGGTGCTGATCTCGAGCGCCGCCACCATCAACGCGCGCACGTGCCCGCGGGCGACGTTGGCGTGCAGGCGATCGTAGGGGACGGAGGTCTCGACGAGCTCCTCGAGCGCCCTCGGGTCGAGCAGCGAGCGACCCCAGCGCTCGTCCCCTTCGCCGCGCCATCGCGCGAGCCGCCGCCCGAGCCTCGGCCCCGCGAGGAACCGGAGCGGGTCGAGCGAGAGGTGCCGGCCCAGCTGGAGCTCGCGCCAGTGGCCGAGCAGCCCCTCGACGTCCATGTCCGGCCGATCCGCGTGCGCGGCCAGCCACGCGGCGTTGATCGCGCCGACCGACGTCCCGGTGAAGATCGAGAACGGCGCGCGCTTCGGCTTGCGCTCGGCCAGCACGTCGACGATGCCCGCCACGACCCCCGCCTCGTAGGCGCCGCGGGCCCCACCGCCGCTCAGCACGATCGCGATGTCCGCCGGCACGCGCCGAGGGTATCGAAGGGGAGCGGCGCCTGTCTCCCGCCTTTCGTGTCGTGCGCCCCCGCACAGGGAGGCGAAGGCCGACGCAGGCGTCGCGGTGTCCGCCCACGACCCCGGTGGCACGCCGCCTGAAGCGACCTCCGCCCATGAGAACCCTCGCCATCCTCTGTCTGCTCGCCGGCTGCGGCGCCTCTCCCGCCGAGCCGTCTCCCGCGGAGCCAGCCGCACGAGCCGACGCCGAGCCGGAGCGAGATCCGCTGACGGCCGCGCGTGAGGCCTTCGCGGACGGTCGCTGCGAGCTCCCGCGCGGATCCGACGACGCGACGACGCGAGGCCCGCTCATCTACGCCGAGTCGGAATCCAAACGATTGCACCTCGACCTGACGCGTCCCGAAGGCGAGGGCCCGCACCCCGTCGCGGCGCTCTTCCACGGCGGGGGCTTCCACGGCGGTGACGAGGACCACCTCGCGGGCCTCGCGCGCGACCTGGCCGCGGCGGGGTGGGCGGCGGCGCGGATCGAGTACCGGCTGGCCGGGCGCGAACACCCCGACTTCCCCGCGCCGGTCTCCGACGCGCGCTGCGCGGTGCGCTACCTCCGCGCGGAGGCGGCCGATCTCGGGATCGATCCCGAGCGCGTGGTGGCCATCGGCTTCAGCGCAGGAGGGCACCTGGCCGCCGCGCTGGCGCTCCAGGCCGACGACGGTCGGCTCGACGGCGCGTGTCTCCACGGGGGACCGCCCGACGTGCGAGGCGCGGTCGCCTTCTACGCGCCGCTCGATCTGCGCCCGGAGGTCCCGTGGGACGCGAGCGCGGACCGCCTCTTCACGCGGTTCCTGGGCAAGCCGCGCGAGGAGGCGCGCGCGCTGGCGACCTTGGCGAGCCCCGTCAGCGCGAGCGATCCGAAGGATGCGCCGCTGCTCGTGATCAGCGCCGAGGACGACGCGATCGTGCCTCGCGCGGTCACCGAACACGCGCTGGAGCAGCTCTCGGACGCGCCGCACGCGCACCTCGTGCAAGCGGGCGCGGGGCACGGCTTCGGGTTGCTGGGCGACGAGGATCCGCGCGCCACCACCTGCGCGGTGCTCGCCTACCTCGACGCGATCTGAAGAAGATCGAGCACGAGCGGCACGAAGCGCTCGGTCGACCGGTCCTGACCGATCACGCGCTCGACGCGCCGCTGGATCGCGTCACCGTCGCCGCCCGGTCGGAGGACCATCATCGGCACCACCGAGTCGAGCTCGGTCGGGCTGCCGTGCCAGGAGTGGTAGGGCCCGGAGAAGTAGCTGCGCCGCTCGATCGGGTCCGTGGGCGAGAGCCGCGACACGAGCAACACGTCGCCCGCGAGGTGGCCGTGTGGGCCGACCGCGAGCCCGCGGAGGCGCTCGGCGAAGCGCAGCCAGTCGGGGCGCGGGTGATCGCGGAGCCAGTCCTCGACGGGCACCAGCGAGCCGCCGTCGAGCACGGAGAAGGGCTCGGGGATCTCCCCCACCTCGACCGGGCGTCGGGCGAGCACGAGATCGAGCCGGTCCTCGAGGGCCGCGACCGGCCGGCCGTGTCGGCTCGACGTGAGGTAGGCGTTCGCGACGGGGAGCACGTCCTCTTCGAAGCGCGGCGGCGCGCTCCAGTCGCAGCGATCGCCGGGCTCGGGGCAGGTGCTCCGGTCCGCGAGGTAGACGTACGCGAACGCACCCTGGTAGGCGAGCACGGCC
Organism: Sandaracinaceae bacterium; assembly: GCA_004213565.1. Taxonomy (GTDB): domain Bacteria; phylum Myxococcota_A; class Polyangia; order Polyangiales; family Sandaracinaceae; genus JAVJQK01. The sequence continues at coordinate 6,057 of SHBB01000050.1, read as the reverse complement.
GAGTAGTCGTCCTCGCTCACGGTGAGCTGCGGCGCGCGCACGCGGAAGCCGACGGCGTCGAGCACGGCGGGCGGGTCGGTCTCCGGGTCGGTGCCCAGCGCGTGCTCGTCGTCGTGCTGAACCGGGGTGTGGCCGTGGTCGGCGATGACGACGATCCAGGTGTCGTCGAGCAAGCCCTCGCGACGGTAGGCCTCGAAGATCCGCGCGAGGCCGGGCGCGATGACCTCCTCGAGGTGTCGCTGCTGGACCTCGAGGGGCGGGTCGGAGGCGTGCGTGATGAGATCGACGCCCGGGAAGTACGCGAGCTGTACGTCCGGGATGCCGTGCGCCGCGAAGCCGCCGAGGATGGGGCCCACCGACTCCTCGTCCATCTCGATGTACGCCTCGGCCGAGAAGCCCGCGCCGCCGAAGAGGCCCTCGGGGATGACGCTCAGCACCTGAAACAGGTCGAGGCCGTTCGGGGTGGTGAGCAGATCGGCCCCGCGATGGATCGGCAGCAACGACACGTGTGAACGTACATCAGCGCGCTCGAAGAGCGTGGCCACCTGCACCTGGCGACCGAGCCAGCCCTCGGTGAAGCTCTGCAAGGTGTGGGTCGCCCCCGTCACCGACACGGGCGCCGGCGCGTGGAAGCGGCGCTCGGTGCGGTCGAACCACTCGTTGCCCGGCACGCCGGTCTCCGCCGGCGGCGCGCCCGTGACCACGGTGGCCCACGCGGCCATCGTGGTGGAGGGGAGGGTGGTGAGCACGTCGGGCGGCGCGTAGCCGTGACGGTAGGTGCGCGCCCCCGTCGCCGGACCGAGGAGGCGGGCGAGGCTCGGCAGCCGCCCGGCCGCGAGCGCGGCGTGCAGCGCTCCATCGCCCACCCCGTCGAGCGCGATGATCAAGACCCGCTCGCCGCCTCGAATGGGCCGCATCTGCGGCTGCAGCCTCGTCTCGCCACCCTGCGCGGCCATCTCGGCCGCCTCGCCCAGCGGCACGGCGCACCCGGTCGTGGTGCCCGCGGAGAGCAGGCACACGAACAGGAGGCACGCCGCCTGCGGCAAGGCGCGACGAGCGGGGCGAAGCGCCACTTCGGGAGTGGGGAGAGAAGCTGAATGATCTCGCGGCCGGAGCACGCAGGGGAGGGGCATGTGCCACGGCACTGCAATCCTGACGCCGCGGTCGGATCCCATGTCACGCGCGGTCCGATAAGCTCGCCTCCCATGGCCTCCGCGCGTCGCTCCACGCTCTACTTCGTCACCCTGGTCGTCTTCGGCGGTCTCGCCGCGGCGGGCTGGTGGTGGTGGCACGGTCCGCGAGCGGAGGGCCTCGCGCGTGCAGAGGCGGCCGGGCACCTCGCGCGGCTCGAGCTCTGCTGGCTCGGCGAAGTGGGGCTCACGGCGGACGAGGGGCTCGCGCGCGCGACCGGGAGCGCGCTCCGCGAGGCGGCGACGCCGAGCGACTGGCCTGCGCGCTGCGAGCCGCATCGACAGAGCCTCCGTGGCGCGCTGGCGGAGGCGAAGCTGGACGCGACCGCCTTCGACGCCGCGATCCCGATCGCGTGGGGCGAGGACGGGTGGCGCGCCCCGCTCCGCCGCGCGCTCGACGCGGCCCGCGCGCTCGAGCTGCCCGCGTCGGAGGCCGGCGACGTCACGCCCCCGCCGGCGCCCTTCGCGGCGCCGACGCTCGACGCTCTGCCTCGCCTCGAGCCCGCCACCGAGCGCGCGTTCGAGGACGCGCCAGCGGTCTCCTTCGTGCTGGGCACCCCCGAAGCCGAGACCACCGCGGCGCAGATCTGCGCCCTCGCCGACTCGGGCCCCGACCTGGCCTGCGGCGCCCCGTTCCGCATCGAAGGTCGCGCGTCGCTCCGGCCCCTCCCTCGCGAGGCGGGCGCGCCGGTCCGCGTCTTCGACCTGCTCTCCGCGGCCGACGGGACCGACGCGGGGACCCTGCGCGACGCGTCCGGTGAGAGCGTCTCGGACACGCTGCGCCCGGCCCTCGTCCGGCCGGACGCCGTGGTCGGCTGGCGGCTCCAGCAGGTGGGCAAGCCGCTCCTCGCGGTGCGGCTCCGCGGCGACGCGGAGGACACGCGCGAGCTCGACGCGCCCTTCGTCGGCGCCGGGCCGGTCGACGCGCTGATGGCGCCCGGGTTCAGCGCGGTGCGCTGGGAGGAGCCGGGCAAGCGCGCGCTCGTGCTCGCGTACCCGTGGACCGGTGACTTCCCCGGGGCGCCGCGAGCGCTCGAGGCGGTCGGGCTCCTCCGCGCCGCGTGCACGCTCGGAGACGCGAGCGCGCTCGTGAGCGACGAAGCCGGGGCCGCGGTGGTCGACGTCTGGACCGGGGTCGACCACGCGCGCCATCGGGTCGAGGCGGCGGGGACGCGGCCGCGTTGCCTGCCGGGCGCGGTCTCTTTCCTGGACGAATCCGACGGGGAGGTGACGGTGACGCGCTGCGACGCGGCCGGATGCGAGGCGACGCAGGCCAGGCCGGCCCCGCCGTGGGAGGGCCCGTGGCAGACGCGCTCGATCGATCTGGGGACGTCGCTGCTGCACGTCTTCCATGGCGAGGGGCTGCCCACCTTCGCGCGCGTGGGCGAGGGCGCGCTGCACCTGCTCGTCGACGCGCCGGTCGGCGAGCCGCTGCTCCTGCCTCACCGCGGCGGCGCGGTGCTGGTGTTCGCGAGCGGCGACGCGACGCGCGCCGTCGTGATCGACGCCGAGGGGGCCGGGAGGGCGCCTCTCCTCAGCGAACCTTCCGGTAGCTGACCCGGAAGCGCAGGTCCGAGGGCAGGCGCGGGCTCTGCATCAGCACGTCGAGGTTGAGGTGCTGACCGTCGGGCTGGGGGATGAGGAAGTTGTACTGCATCCCGTCGGTGGCCCGGAACTGCTGCTCGATGCCGCCGTCGGGTCGAAAGAGCTGCGTCATGCGGGCGCGCACGCCGCTGTGACTGAAGACGTTCTGCGCCTGCCCCGGCGGCGTCTCGAAGGTCCGGCCGCCCTCGCCGCCGAACTCGACCCGGATCTGGCTCGGCGCGGCCTGGATCGTGATGGCGGTCGGGACCTGCGTCGACTCCGCGATGCGCGCCCGCGCGAGCCGCTGGATGTCCGGCGTCAGCGTGGAGATCGCCTGCTCGACGGTCTGCTGCACCCGCTGCTGGTTCTCCTGCAGGGAGCCCTCGAGCTGCCAGGTGCCGTTGAGGGCCGCGTTCGGCTGCGGGTTCTGCCCCGCTGTCGGCTGGGCGAAGAAGATCGCGCCCATCGCGGCGATCCCCGCCGCGAGGCCGAGGGTGAGGGGCGCGGAGCTCGAGAGTGCCTGGGCGTGTCGCATCGTCGTGTCCGAGGGTACGGCGGGAGGCGCCGGGAGGGTAGGGGCTATCCTTCGGCTGACGTACGCGCGCGCGCCTCGATTCACTCCTTCGAGGCGGGCTGCCAGCGGAGCACGGGCTTGCGGGCGGCCCGGGTCTCGTCCAGGCGGCGGTGCCGGGTCACGTGCGGAGCCGTCTTGACCTTCTCGGGGTCCGACTGGGCCTCGTCGCTGATCTCCTTCATCGCCTGGACGAAGCGATCGAGCGTCTCCTTGGTCTCGGTCTCGGTGGGCTCGACGAGCATCGCGCCCTTCACCACGAGCGGGAAGTAGACGGTCGGCGCGTGGAAGCCGTGGTCGACGAGGCGCTTGGCGACGTCCATCGTCGTCACGCCCGTCTCCTTGAGGTGCTTGTCGCTGATGATGACCTCGTGCATGCAGACCTGGTCGAAGGCCACGTGCCAGGTCTCGCCGAGCTCCGCGCGGAGGTAGTTGGCGTTGAGCACCGCCAGCTCGGTCGCCCGCTGGAGCCCCTCGGCGCCCATCTCGCGGAGGTACGCGTAGGCGCGGACCATCATGCCGAAGTTGCCGTAGAACGAGCGGAGGCGCCCGATGGTCTGCGGCCGCTCGTAGTCGAGGAAGTAGGTGCCGTCGTCCTTGCGCTCGACCGTGGGCGAGGGCGCGAAGGGGGCGAGGGTCTTCTTGTAGGCGACCGGGCCACACCCGGGGCCGCCGCCGCCGTGGGGGGTGGTGAAGGTCTTGTGCAGGTTGAACTGCATCACGTCGATGCCGAGGTCGCCCGGGCGGGCGCGCCCCATCAGCGCGTTGAGGTTCGCGCCGTCGCCGTAGACCAGCGCCCCCTTGTCGTGGAGCATCTGGGCGATCTGCGGCAGCTCCCGCTCGAACAGCCCGACCGTGTTCGGGTTGGTGAGCATGATGGCCGCGACGTCGTCGTCGACGTGCGAGGCGAGCTGCTCCGCGTGCACGACGCCGTCCTCGCCGGCCGGGAAGGGCACCGCCTTGAGGCCGTTGAGCGCGCAGGACGCCGGGTTGGTGCCGTGCGCGGTCTCGGGGATGAGGACCTTCTTGGGGCTGCGGCCCTGGGCCTCGTGCCACTTGCGGATCATCATCAGGCCGGTCAGCTCGCCCTGCGCGCCCGCGGCGGGCTGGAGCGTGACGCGATCGAGCCCGACCACCTCGGCGAGCCCGCGCTCGAGCCGGTACATCAGCTCGAGGGCGCCCTGCCACATGCGCTCCGGGGCGTAGGGGTGAAGCCGCGCGAAGCCGGGCAGGCGGGCCGCCCACTCGTTGACCTTCGGGTTGTACTTCATCGTGCAGGACCCGAGCGGGTACATCACGTTGTCGATGGCGTAGTTCGACTGGCTCAGGCGCACGTAGTGGCGGAAGGCCTCGGGCTCGCTCACCTCGGGGAGGTGGGCGGTCTCGGTGCGGTGCAGGTCGCCGAAGAGCGCGGCGGGGTCGGCCGCCGGCACGTCGAGCGACGGGCTGGACGATCCATCGCGGCCTGGCGTGCCGCGCTCGAAGATGAGCGGCTCGTCGAAGGCGAAACCCGGTGTGACGCTGCCCGGCATGCTCGTGACCTCCTTGGGGGACCCCGAAGACATGGGGTCACCGCGGCGCGAACCGTAGGGGGCGCTCTCGATGGGCGCAAGGGAGGCATGTGCGGCTTCCCGGCTCGATTTGGGCGTTGATCTGAAACCCCTCCGCAGTAGTCTGCGTCGCCATGCGGACGATGCTCCTCTGCGCCTCCTTCCTCCTCGCCCTCGGCTGCGGCGGTGGCCGATACGGCTACGACCGGACCTATTCGACCTACGGCGAGGAGGGCCGCTACTTCGAGCAGCAGGTGGAGCTGTCCTACGAGGACGTGCGCCGCTTCCCGGATCGCCACGCCGAGGACCTGCTCGGCTGGTTCGGCACGGTGCAGGAGATCGTCGATCTGAACCGGGAGACCGGCGAGGCGCGCCTCCGGCTCCAGCTGCGGCCCCACCAGGACCGGCACCTCTGCAGCGACGAGACGGCCGGATCGTGCCGGGTCACGGTGGCCGAGCGCCCGATCGGGCCGTTCGAGGTGCTGCTCACCGTGCGCGCGGAGGACCTCCACGACGGGCCCGAGCGGCTCTGGGTCGGCTCGCTGGTGAAGGTCTACGGGCACGTGATGGACGCGGGCAACGAGGAGACGGGCCCGGTGATCCAGGCCGAGCACTACCGTCACTGGCCTCACGGCACCTTCGTGACCACCGCGGCCCGCGGCTCGATGCGCCGGTGACGCGCGCTCTCGTCTCCCTCGCGCTCGTGTGGCTCGTGGCCCTCCTCGGGGCCTGCGGCGCCAACGCGCCGACCTACGCCGGGTGCACCGACGATCTCGACTGCGCCAGCGCGCCCGACGCCTGCTACCGCGTCCTCTTCACCCGGACCGACGGGAGCGAGGCCGACGGATCGTTCTGCAGCCTGGAGTGCGCGTCGGACGCCGACTGCCCCGAGGACGGCGCCTGCGTCGCGCTCGACGGCGACCCCGAGCGGCGCTTCTTCTGCGCCGATCGCTGCGCCGCCTCGGCGGACTGCTACGCGGGCCTCGCGTGCACCGCGGTCGAGGGCGCCGACCGATCCATGCAGCTCTGTCTTCCGTAGAGTCACCCGGAACAGCGATTCATGACAAAACCCCTCGGCCCTCGACGCGCGACTCGGCGTCACTCCTCCTCGAAATACTCGAGGTATTCCTCGTCGTCGTTCCTTGATTCGCGCGCCGATGGC
>SHBB01000005.1 GCA_004213565.1 Sandaracinaceae bacterium | reverse complement strand
GCCGAAGGCGAGCGTGCCGATTGCGAACAGCGCGCCGCGCCGCCAGTCCCCCCGGAGCGGCCAGCACGCGGCGAGGCTCACCGCGAGCGCGATCCCGTTCACGCCGCAGCCCAGGCAAGCCACGACGCAGAGGGCGGCCCACCGCTCCCGGCGATGCGTCAGGAGGCACGCCGCCATCAGCGCCAGGAGGGCGGGCAGGGTGAAGCAGAGGTCGTAGGCGTGCACGATCGACAACGCGTAGGCCGGCCCCGAGAGCAGCAGAGGGAAGGCCGCGTCGACCCACGCGGCGCGCCCGCGCAAGCGCTTCGCCAGGTGGATGGCCACGGCGCCGCCGACCCAGGCGCACAGCCACGACGCGAGCCGCATCGCGCCGAGCCCGCCGAGGTGGAACAGGACCCCGAGCGCCGCCTTCGGCAAGGGGACGCGGTGGCCGTAGTGCGGCGCGAGCAGGTCCCCGATCCCGGTGAGCGGGACGTGGACCTCGTCGAGGAGCGGGAGGCTCAGGGAGTGGGCCCAGCCGAACCACGCCGACCACGCACCGCAGCTCGCCCACACGGCCCAGGGCAGCCAGCGTCGGACCTCGCCCTTCACGAGGCGCAGTCTACAGCTCGCGCAGCTCTTTCAAGATGTCTTGCATCATCTTCTTGGCGTCGCCGAAGAGCATCGAGGCGTTCGGGCGCTCGAAGAGCGGGTTCTTGATGCCGGCGTAGCCCGGGCTCAGCGAGCGCTTGACCACGAACACCGTGCCCGCGTCGTGCACGTTGCAGATCGGCATGCCGTAGATGGGGCTCTTCTCGTCGTCGATCGCGGCCGGGTTCGCGACGTCGTTGGCGCCCAGCACGATGGCCACGTCGGCGTTCGCGAAGTCGCTGTTGATCACGTCGAGCTCGAAGAGCTCCTCGTAGGGCACGTCGGCCTCGGCGAGGAGCACGTTCATGTGGCCGGGCATGCGGCCCGCGACGGGGTGGATGCAGTAGCGGACCTGCGCGCCCCGCTTCTGCAGCTCCCCGGCGAGCTCCTTGACCGCGTGCTGTGCCTGCGCGACCGCGAGGCCGTAGCCCGGGACGATGATCACGTCGCGCGCGCCCTCGAGCACGAGCGCGGCCTCCTCCGGGCCCGAGCTCGTCACGCCGACGTACTCGGAGTCCTCCTGCGCCTGGCCGGCGTCTTGCCCGAAGCCGCCGAGGAGCACCGCCACGAGCGAGCGGTTCATCGCCTTGCACATGATGTTCGTGAGGATCAGCCCGGCCGCGCCGACCATCGCGCCCGCGATGATGAGGGCCGGGTTGCCGATCACGAAGCCGGCCGCGCTCGCGGCAAGGCCCGAGTAGCTGTTGAGGAGCGAGACGACGACCGGCATGTCCGCGCCGCCGATGGGGATGACGAGCAGCACGCCGAGCAGGAGCGACACGGTGGTGAGGCCGAGCACGCTGTAGACCAGCTCTTGCCCGCTCAGGACGCCGCTGAACGCGACGGTGGCCGCGACCGCGCCGAGCACGAGCAGGGCGTTGAGCACGTGGCGGCCCGGGAGCATGAGCGGCTTGCCCTTGAAGAGCTTGCCCTGGAGCTTGAGGAAGGCGACGACGCTCCCGGTGAAGGTCACGCCGCCGATGAGCACGGAGAGCGCGGTGGTCACGCTCTCAGCCGGGCCGAGCACGGCCCACGCGGTGCCGGCCTCGCCCGCCTCGACGACCCGGCTGTAGAACACGCTCAGCGCGACGAGCGAGGACGCCGCGCCGCCGAAGCCGTTGAAGATGGCGACCATCTCCGGCATCGACGTCATCTCGACCCGGAGCGCGGCCACGCCGCCGATGACGCCGCCGAGCACGACGCCCGCCAGGATCCAGCGGTAGTCGATGAAGCCCAGCTCCAGCAGCGTGCCGAGCACGGCGAGGAGCATGGCGACCGCGGCGATCGCGTTGCCGCCGCGCGCCGTCTTGACGCGCCCGAGGCGCTTGAGCCCGTAGATGAAGAGCGACGAGCTGAAGAGATACGCGAGGGGAGGGAGCGTCGCGCGGATGACCTCGGGGTTCATTTCTTCCTCCCGAACATGCGGAGCATGCGGTCGGTGACGAGGAAGCCGCCGACGACGTTGATGGTCGCGAGCGTGATCGCGGCGAAGCCGAGCCAGTTGGACACCGACGGGTCCGCGTCCTGCGCCGCGTAGAGCGCGCCGACGATGGTGATGCCGCTGATGGCGTTGGCGCCGCTCATCAGGGGCGTGTGCAGGGTGGGGGGCACCTTCGAGATGAGCTCGAAGCCCACGAAGATGGCCAGCACGAAGACGTACAGGCCGATGAGGACCGGTCCCATGGTCATGAGGGATCTCCTTCGAGGAGCGCGCGGGTCGGGGCGTGTCTCACCTCGCCCGCGTGGGTGAGGAGCATCGCGCCGAGGATCTCGTCCTCGAGGTCGAGGCGAGGCGCGCCCTCGTGCTCGAGGTGCGTCAGGAGCGCGAGCACGTTGCGCGCGTACATCAGGCTCGCGTCGCGCGGGACGGAGGCAGGCACGTTGACGGGGCCGACGATGATGACGCCGTGGCGCTCGACCGTCTCGCCCGCGACGCTGAGCGCGCAGTTGCCGCCCGTCTCGACCGCGAGATCGACGATGACCGCCCCGGGGCGCATGCGCGCGACGACGTCCTCTTCGATGAGGCGCGGCGCGGGCCGGCCGGGGATGTTCGCGGTGGTGATGACCGCGTCGGCCTGCGCGATGCGCTCGGCGACGAGGGCGCGCTGCTTCTTCAGGAAGTCCTCGCCCATCTCCTTCGCGTAGCCGCCCTCGCCCGCGCCGCTCTCCTCGAGCGGCAGATCGATGAAGCGCCCGCCGAGCGAGGCCACCTGCTCTTTCACCTCGGGCCGGATGTCGCTGACCTCGACCGTCGCGCCGAGCCGCCGGCACGTGGCGAGGGCCTGCAGCCCGGCGACGCCGGCGCCCATCACGACCACCTTGGCGGGCTGGATGGTGCCGGCCGCGGTCATCATCAGCGGGAAGAGCTTGTCCAGGTGCACGCTCGCGACGAGCGCGGCGCGATAGCCGGCGATCGAGGCCTGGCTCGAGAGCGCGTCCATCGACTGGGCCCGCGTGATGCGCGGCAGCAGCTCCATCGCGAGCGCGGAGACCTGTCGGTCCCGCAGCGCGGCGACGCTCTCGACGGCGCGGTGGGGCGCGCAGAAGCCGACGAGGATGCCCTCGGCGCTCATCGCCGCGACCTCCTCCGCGCTCGGTGGCGCCACCTTCGCGACCACCTCGGCGTTGGCCCAGGCCTCGCCCAGCTCCTCGACCAGCTCGGCGCCCGCGTCGGTGTACGAGTCGTCGGGGAAGCTGGCGCGGACGCCCGCGCCGGTCTCGACCCGGACGGAGTGGCCGGCGTCGGTCAGGCGGCCCACCGTCTCCGGGCTCGCCGCCACCCGGGTCTCGCCCGGCTCTCGTTCTCTCGGAATCAGGATCTGCACGGAGGCTCCTCGGCTGCACGCTTCCTGCTGCGAGCAGGGCAGCCTGTCCAGTCGTTCATGACGCAGGCTGAGGCAGGATGACGCGGCGCGTCACGGCTCCTCTTGAAGCCCGGCGGCGCTTTTCGCAAGGGCAGGCGGCCTCCCGAGGGAGGCGAAGAGGCGCGGAGGGCGTATCTTCGTTCTCATGATTTCACCGCGACGCGCCCTCCTCTGTCTCTCCGTCCCTTTCCTCCTCCTCCTCGGCGCCTGCGGCAGCGACGCGCCCTGCGACCCGTCGGACTGCGCGTTCGGCGGCGCGGACTTCCGCTGCCCGGACGACTCGGCCTGCGGCGGCTTCTCCCGCGTGGCGAGCTGCAGCGCGGGCGGCAACAGCTGCAACCTCGAGTGCGAGGCGAGCGCGAGCTGCGCCGGCACCTGCGCCGACAGCTGCAACCTCTCCTGCGACGCGACCGACTGCACGCTCCTCACCGGGGACAGCAGCTCCGTCGTGTGCACGGAGGGCGCCGACTGCGACGTGACCTGCCAGGGCAACAGCTGCTCGCTGTCGTGTCAGAGCGGCTCGAGCTGCGACTTCACCTGCGAGGGGGAGAGCTGCTCGATGAGCTGCGCGGCGGACGCGAGCTGTCGCATGCGGTGCCCCGGCGACGACGGCCTGCAGCCGGTCACCGAGGGCCGCAGCTGCTGACCGTGCGAGGGCCCTACCGCGGGGAACGCAGCGCGCGGAGCGTGCACCGCCTTCGCTTTCGTCGGGTGTTCAGCGCCCTCGGCGCGGCGCTCTTCTGCGCCGCGGTGACGGCCGCGTGCCTCGCCGTGATGATCGATCGCGGCGAGGTCGAGCTGGTCGGGGCGGGCGCGACGCTCGTGTTCGGGCTCGGCGCGGCCGTGCTCGTGTGGGATCTGGTCCAGCGCCTGCGCACCCGGATCACGCTGGACCGAGACGGAGTTCGCGCCGAGACGCGCGGCGCGCTGACGGAGCTGCGCTGGGAGGAGGTCCAGCGCGTCGAGACCTTCGTGGTGAACGAGCACGTCTCGCACGTGCTGCATGGGCCCAGAGGGGAGCGGATCGAGATCCACGACGACCTGGTGGCGTTCCCGGAGCTCTGGGCCACCATCGACGCGAAGCTCGCGTCGTCGTCCGTCAGTCCTTCGCGCTAGGGAAGGCGGGGATCTCGACACTCTCGCGGAGGTCGTCGTCGCCTTCGCCCAGCAGGTCGCCCGGTCGGCTGCGGCGCAGCGGCACCAGCTGGGACGGCGGCAGGTCCCGGGGCGGGAGCTTCAGCCGCTCGCGCGCGAGGGCCACGCTCTCTCCGAGCGGCTCGGCGTCGGTGGGCTCGGCCACGCGCCGGAGCACCCGCGCGAGCGCGCGCGCCATCTGCTGGGCGGTCCTGAAGCGCTTCTGCGGATCGCGCTCGAGGGCGCGGTGCACCGTGCGCGTCAGCTCGGCCGGGAGATCCGGACGGGTCGACTCCAGGGGCGGGACCTCGCAGGCCATCACGCTCTTCAGCGTCTCGAGGTCGGTCTTCTGCTTGAACAGGCGCCGCCCGGCCAGGATCTCCCAGAGCACGATGCCGAGGGAGAAGAGATCCGACTGCGGCGTGGGCTCGGTCTTCGAGTCGTCGACCATCTCGGGCGGGAGATAGGCGACCTTGCCCTTCACCATCTCCGGACGCGTGATCTTGGCGCGGTCCATGGCCCGGGCGAGGCCGAAGTCGGCGAGCTTCACGATCCCGTTGAGGCCGATGAGCACGTTCCCCGGCGTGACGTCTCGGTGATAGGCGGGCGCTGGCTTGCCCCACGGGTCGGTGCGGCCGTGCGCGGCGTGCAGCCCGCGCAGCGCCTCGATGCCGATGGCCGCCGTGAGGTGCCAGGGCGTGTGCCAGCCCGCGTCCTGGAAGGACTTCGACCAACGCCCGAGGTCGACGCCCTCGACCCACTCCATCACCAGGTAGTGGCTGCCCCAGTCGTCGACCCCGAAGTCGTGCAGCTGCACCACGTTGGGGTGATCGAGGGTGGCGCCGACCCGGGCCTCCTCGACGAACATCTGGACGAACTCGGGGCTGTGGGACAGCGACGCCTTGATGCGCTTGACCCCGACGGGGCGGATGAAACCGGCCGCGCCGCGGGTGACCGCGCGCCACACGTCGGCCATTCCCCCTTCCCCAGCCCGCTCGACCAGCTGGTAGCGGCCGGCCAGGACGTTGCCTTCGGCGTCCTCCACCGACGGGAGCATACCAGTGACGCGCGTTGCCCGGGGGGCGGGCACGTGTCACACACCGGCCCCCCTCCCGGAGCTGTACCCCCATGTCGAGCGAATCCCAGCAGAACCTGCGCAACGTCGCCATCATCGCCCACGTCGACCACGGCAAGACCACCCTGGTCGACGCCATGCTCCGGCAGACCGGCGTCTTTCACGAGAAGGCGGCCCTCACCGACCGGGTGATGGACTCCAACGACCTCGAGCGTGAGCGGGGCATCACGATCCTCGCCAAGCAGGCCTCGGTCCGCTGGAAGGGCGTGAAGATCAACATCATCGACACCCCCGGCCACGCCGACTTCGGCGGTGAGGTCGAGCGCACGTTGCAGATGGCGGACGGCGTCGTGCTGCTCGTCGACGCGGCGGAGGGCCCGCTGCCCCAGACCCGCTTCGTGCTCAGCAAGTCGATCGAGCTGGGCATGCCCATCCTGGTCGTGATCAACAAGATCGACCGGCCCGACGCGCGCGCGGACGAGGTCCTCAACGAGGTCTTCGATCTCTTCTGCGAGCTCGAGGCCTCCGACGCGCAGGCCGACTTCCCGGTGCTCTACGCCATCGGCAAGGACGGCGTCGCGAAGACGTCGCTCGACGACGACAACGACGACCTCGTGCCGCTCTTCCAGATGCTGGTCGACAAGGTCCCGCCGCCGGTGGGCGACGCGACCGCGCCGCTGCAGATGATCGTCAACGACATCCACCACGACGAGTACGTCGGGCGGCTGGCCATCGGCCGCGTGATGCGCGGCAAGCTCGAGAAGAACATGCAGGTCCTCCGCATCGGCGAGGACGAGCAGAAGCGCTCCAAGGTCGCGAAGGTCTACACCTTCGAGGCGATGGGGCGCGCCGAGGCCGACGTCGCCAGCGCGGGCGACATCTGCGCCATCGCGGGCATGGAGGACGTCCAGATCGGCGACACCCTGGCCGACCCGGAGAAGCCCGAGGCGCTCCCGCGCATCCGCGTCGAGGAGCCCACCCTCAAGATCTCGATGCACGTCAACACCTCGCCGATGGCGGGGCTGAGCGGCAAGTGGGTCACCTCGCGCCACCTTCGCGAGCGCTTCGAGCGCGAGGCCAAGCGCAACCTGGCCATGCGCTTCGAGCCCACCGAGGAGCCCGACCGCTTCACGGTCTTCGGCCGCGGCGAGCTGATGATCGCGGTGCTGCTCGAGACGATGCGGCGCGAGGGTTACGAGGTCGCCGTCGGCATGCCCGAGGTGGTGACCAAGGAGATCGACGGCGAGCTGCACGAGCCGGTCGAGCGCGTGGTCATCGACGTGCCCGAGGAGTACGTCGGCGCGATCACGACCAACCTCGGCGCCCGCAAGGGGCAGATGACCAAGATGAGCAACCTCGGCTTCGGGCGCGCGCGCCTCGAGTTCCGGGTGCCGTCGCGCGGGCTCATCGGCTTCCGCACGCAGTTCCTCACCCTCTCGCGCGGCACGGGCCTGCTCAACACGCTCTTCGACGGCTGGGAGCCCTTCGGCGGCCCGATGCTCAAGCGCCCGAACGGCGCGATCGTCTCGGACCGCAAGGGCACCGCGACGCCGTACGCGCTCTTCCACCTGCAGCCGCGCGGCGTGCTCTTCATCAGCTCGAGCGCCGACGTCTACGAGGGCATGATCATCGGCGAGCACAACCGCGAGAACGATCTCGACGTGAACGCCACGCGCGAGAAGAAGCTCACGAACGTGCGCGCCTCCGGGCGGGACGAGAACGTGATCCTGTCGCCCCCGAGGCCCCTGTCGATCGAGAGCGGGCTCGAGTGGATCGACCGCGACGAGCTGCTCGAGGTCACCCCGGACGCGCTCCGCCTCCGCAAGAAGATCCTGCCCTGCAACCGTCGCCCGAAGCGCGTCGCGAGCTGAAACAGTTGAGCCCGGGCGCATTTGAGGTTAGACGGCAGCCATGGGGCTGAAGCACGAGATCCATCACGGCTTGGAGCCGGACCTGGCCAAGAAGGCCATCGACAAGGCCATGGAGGCGTACTCCGCGCGCTTCGCGGACTACAACCCGCGCTTCGAGTGGAAGTCCGACAGCCGTGGCGAGCTCGGCTTCAGGGCCAAGGGCGTCACCGTCGACGGCTCGATCGAGATCGTCGGGTCGAAGATCCTCGTCGACCTCGACGTCCCGTTCCTGCTCCGCGTCTTCAAGGGCAAGGCGATGGACGTGATCGACCGTGAAGTGAAGAAGTGGGTCGAGAAGGCCCGCAACGGCGAGATCTGAGATGCGCCCCCTCGCGGTCCTGGAGGAGCTGCTCGGCTCGCCGGACCGCGCCGCGCCCGAGCCGCTCCGGACCGACGACGTGGCCACCTGGTGGGCCGCGCACCGCGATCTCGTGAAGGACTGCGAGGCGCCCTGGGAGGCCGCCGTCCGGGGAGGCGCGCGGGCCGACCGGCTCGGCTTCGCGTTCGCGGCGGGCTACGAGGCCGCGCTCTGGCGGCTCCTCCCGGATCACGATCGCACGAAGTCCGCGGCGCTCTGCGCGACGGAGGCGGGCGGCGTGCATCCCCGCGCGATGAACACGCGCTTCGAGGGCGGCGGGCTTGACGGCGAGAAGACCTTCGTGACGCTGGGGACCCACGCCGAGGAGCTGCTCGTGCTCGCCCGGGAGGGAGGGGACGACGAGCGGCCCGCGCTGGCGCTCGTGCGCGTGTCGGCCGCCGCGGATGGCGTCGTCCTCACGCCGCTGCCCGCGACGCCTTTCGTTCCCGAGATCCCGCACGCGTCGGTGCGCTTCGACGGCGCGCGGGGCGAGCGCCTCGACGGCGACGGCTGGGCCGACCACGTGCGCCCCTTCCGGACGATCGAGGACATCCACGTGCACGCCGCCTTCCTGGCGTGGCTCGTCGCCGCGGGGCGGCGCTGGGGCTTCGCGCCCGAGCCGCTCGAGCGCGCGCTGTCGATCCTGCTCGGCCTCGAGGTCCTCTCGCGGGCCGACGCGTCGGCGCCCGCCACGCACCTCGCGCTCGCGGGGGCCATCGACGCGACGCGCGGGGTGGTCGACGCGTGCGACTGGGATCGCGCGCCAGAGATGGATCGGACCCGGTGGGAGCGCGACCGCCGGCTGCTCGACGTGGCCGGCAAGGCGCGCGCGGCGCGACGCGAGAAGGCGCGCGCCAGCGGACTCAGCGGGAGACGGGCGTGACCGAGGCCTCGAAGTTGAAGCGGGTCGCCTCGTCGTCTTCGCCGTAGCGGGTCACGTCCTCGGACTCCCACTGCTCGACGTCGAAGACGAGCTCGTGCTTGTCGATGCGCACGATGTCTCCCGGCTCGAGCGGGCGCTCCTCCGTCACGCGCTCTCCATTGACGAACGTGCCGTTGCGGGTGCGATGGTCGGTGATCCAGAAGGTGCCGCCGCGGAAGCGCACCGACGCGTGGCGGCGGCTCACCGTGTCCCGGTCGATGACCACGCTGACCACGTCCCGGTCGGAGGCCTTGCGGCCGATGACCGTCATCTCGCCGAGGTCGTGTCGCACGCGCCCCGTCGCTCCGGTGGTGTCCATCAGGTAGGCCTTGGGCACGTCGACCGCCCGCCTCGGCGCGCTGGACGCGGGCGCCGCTCGGCGGCGGCGCATGATGAAGAAGACGCCGAACGAGAGCGCGAGGAACGCGAGCGCTGCTCCGATGACCCAGGCGGGCGCCGCCGAAGGAGCGGGCTCCGCGCGCCCACCCTCGACCGTCACGGGACCGTCGGCGCTCGCCGGCGCGTCGGGCGCCTCGGGCGCGGGCTGTGGCACCTCTGTCTGCGATTCGGCCGGCGCCTCGACGGGGGCGTCGGGGACGCTCGCCGCCTCGATGCGGTCGAAGGCCTGGTTGAGGGCGGCCGCCTCGAACACGCGCACGTACTCCCCGTCGGTGCGGCGCGTGACGCTCTCGATGACCCGGTAGTCGGCGTCTTCGGTGAACGCGATCCCGAACAGGCGCACGCCCGCGTCGGCGGCCGAGTCGGCCAGCCCCTCGGAGAGCCAGTCCTCGAGCTCCTCGTCGCGCTCCGCGTCTCCCGTGTCGACGCGGCCGTCGGTCAAGAAGACGATCGAGCGTCGAGTGCCCTCGCGGCCATCGGTCCGGAGATGGTAGAGGGCGCGCTCGATCGCGGCGGGCAAGTTCGTCCAGCGGCCGCGATAGGTGACCTCCTCGTCGAGCGCGGCCGCGAAGCGCTCCCGCGCGGCGTCGTCGGACGGCGCGAGCGGCACCACGAGGCGCGCGGTCTCGTCGAACACCAGCAGCGCGACCCGGGTGTCGGCCGCGCGTCGCTCGACGAAGCGCTGCACCGCGAGCAGCGCGAGGCTGTCCGGATCGTTGCGCCGCATGCTGCCCGAGTTGTCGACCACCACGACGACGTCCTCGGCCTCCTGCGCGGCCGGTCCGGCTTGAGCCTGGGCCGGGAGCGCGACGGCCCACAGGGTGGCCGTCCACACGCAGAAGCCGAGGAGGGCGGGGCGAGGCAGCATGGCGTGAGGAGAGAGTAATCCCCCCACGGCCGCGCGTCAGGTCAGGCCGAGACGGAGGAGCAGGCTGGCCGCGAAGGCGAGCATGCCGGCGCCCGCCGTGAGGTAGGCGAGGTGGCGCGGGCTGACGACCGGCTCGGCCATCACCGCCGGCGCGTCGGTCGCGTACATCGGCCGGCCGCGCCAGACCTCGGTGGCCGCCCCGTCGTCGAGCAGGTCGTCGTCCTCGAGCAGGCCGAGCTCGTCGGGCACCCGCGCGGCGGAGAGGCGCGGGAGATCGATCTCCGTCTTGGTGACCTCGAGGCTGCGCCGCAGGTCGGCCGCGATCGTCTCGAGGCGTCCAGCGACCGCGCCGGCGTCGCGGGGGCGCTCCTTCGGGTCCTTCTCGAGGAGGGCCGAGACCAGGAGATCCAGCTCCGCGGGCACCGGCGCCCACGGCGCGGCCTGCCGGAGCCTCGGGGCGGGGCGGGTGACCTGCGCGCGGAGCGTCTCCATCGGGTCGCCCGTCTTGAAGGGCGGCTCCCCCACGATCATCTCGAATATCAGCAGGCCCAGGGCGTAGAGGTCGGTGGTCGGGCCGAGCGGCTTCCGGGTGGCGGCCTCCGGGCTCATGTAGACCGGCGTCCCGAGCACGCGGTTGACCCCCGTCAGCGGCTCCCACTCGTCCTCGTCGTCGACCAGCTTGGCGATCCCGAAGTCGAGCACCTTGACCGTTCCGTCCTCGCACAGGAAGACGTTGGCGGGCTTCAGGTCGCGGTGGAGCACGCCGGCCTCGTGCGCCGCGCGCAGCCCCTTGGCGATGTCGGCCGCGATGCGCAGCGCCTCGGTCAGCGGGAGCTGCGGGCCCCGCGAGAGCCGCTCGAGCAGGCTCTCTCCCTCGAGCTTCTCCATGGCGATGTAGTGCTCGCCGCGGTCGGACCCGAAGTCGAAGAGCGTGACCACGTGCGGGCTGTGGATCCGCCCGGCCGCGCGCGCCTCGCGGGCGAAGCGCTGGGCCGTCACCGCGTCGGTGCGCCGGTCGGGGCGGATCACCTTCAGCGCCACCCGCCGGTCGAGCCCGATCTGCTCCGCCACGTAGACCTTGCCGATCCCCCCCTGTCCGAGCAGGCCCAGCACCTGGTAGCGACCCGCGACCGTGCGTCCGCTGAGGGTCTGCTGCGCCGGGAGCCGCCAGTCGGAGGGTTCGTGCGTCATGGTGTGAGCTTCCGCAACAGCCGTGCCACGATCCGGACGGGCGAAACGGCCGCGTTCGGGCCCCGGGAGGGGTCGATCCACCCCGGAGATCGGAACACCGGATGCGGTGGGTGGCCAGCCAGGCGGCCGGTGCTCGCGCCCTCGGCGCGTCAGGCGACGGGCACGCTGAGCACCGGACAGCGGCTGCTCCGCAGGACGCGCTCGGTGTGGCTGCCCGCGATGACGTCGCCCACCGAGTCGTGTCCGCGCGTGGCCATGACGACGAGGCTCACGCCCTCCGCCTCCTTCGCCAGCGCCGCCTCGAGCGGCGCGTCCACGGTCCGCCGGATCCAGGTCCAGCCCGGGCGCTCCGGGGTCTCGGGCCACTCCGTGGGCGCGCCGACCCGCAGGAGGTGGATCTCGGCCTGCTCCACGCCGGCCATGTCCAGGATCCACGCCGCGCGCTCCACCGCCTGAGCCGCCTCCTCCGCGTCGCCGATGGGGACGAGGACGCGCCGCAGATCGATCGACCCCGAGGCCTCGTCCACGAAGCCCTTCACGTCGGTGCGGAGCAGGAGCGAGGGGACCCGCAGGTTGTTCGCGATCCCCTCCGCGTAGCTCTCGTGCAGGATTCGCGCGATCGGACCGCGGTCGTGCGTGGCGGCCACGATCAGGTCGGGGGCGAGCCCACGGAGCGCGTCGAGCACCGCGTCCGAGGTGTCCTCGAGGCAGCAGTCGGCCACGAGCCGCTCGTAGGTGAGCCCGCCGTCGTCGCCCCAGCGCGACAGGAGCGCGCCAGCGTCGGGCATGCGGGCCGCGAAGCTGGGATCGTCGCCCGCGTGGACGGACACGAGCCTCGCGCCGGCCCGACGAGCGAGCGCGGTGGCGTGCGCGAAGGCGAGGTGTTCGTCGCTCGACGCGTTGGTGGGGTGGGCGATCGTGGTCATGGGCTCTCTCCTCGGGGCTACGGGGTGCACGCCGCCGCGTGCCGAGGCGTCGGGGCGCGAGGTGCGCACGCCGACGAACACCGCAAGTCGCGGACCAGCCGAGCAACCCGCGTGGGGAGGGGCAGATAGGCTCTCGGCGGAGGCTCCACGGCGTCCCGGTGGTGCAGCCCCCGTTGCGTGTCGTTTCAGAGATCTCGCGCCGACCCGGCCACCACACGACGAGCTCGCCGAGGGCCGTCCGCGGAGGACGACGTTTTCGCTTGCGCGAGATCGCCGCTCGCGTCTCACGATGCGGGCAGATGTTCTTCCTCCGACCTCCGACCGACGAGCGGATCTTCGAGCTCCTGCGGGGGCTCGAGGGGGCCGAGCTCACCTACCTGGATCAGGGGATCACGCGCGAAGACCTCGAGGCGGCGCCGCCGGGTTTTCGCCTCGATCGCTACGGGACCGAGCTCGGGCGGGGGCGGGCCCTGTTCGAGCGGGCGTGCGCCGCGCTCTCGCGCATCGAGAACTACCCGCGCTCGTTCACGCGCATCGTGCGCGAGCCGGGCGAGCTCGCGCCGGGATCGATGTTCGCGACGCTCGCGTTTCACTTCGGGTTCGTCTCGGCGCACCCATGTCGGGTGCTCTACGTGCAGCGAGAGCGCGACCGGTTCGCGTTCGGCTTCGGGACGCTGCCGGGACACGCCGAGAGCGGCGAGGAGCGCTTCCGGGTGTCGATCGTCGACGACGTCGTCCGCTACGACGTGCAGGCCTTCTCGCGCCCGCACGGCTTCTGGTCACGCCTGGGGGCGCCCGTCGCTCGCTTCTATCAGGTCCGCTTCCAGCGCGAGACGGTGGAGACGATGCGCGCGCTCTGCGCCGAGCCCGCGTGAGGCTACCGGCACGGATGGTGGGCGGGCGGAGCACGGAGCTGCAGGCGGCCCGCGGCCCACACCAGCGCGCTCTCCCCCCAGAGGAGCTGCAGCGCGCGGCATCGGCCTCCCGAGAGGGCGGGTGTGTGGAGGGCGAGTCGATCGCCGAGCTCGCTGAAGACGTGCAAGTCGTCTCCGTCGCGGGTCGCTGCGACCACCGCGCCGTGGAGGCGCGCGCCGCGTAGACGCTCCAGCCGCTCGACGTCCCACAAGCCCACGACGCCGTTGGCGAAGCCCACGACGAGCGTCCCACCGGGGCCTTCGGCGACGAGCGTGACGGGGACGGTCTCCGTGTTCGGCAGCCGCAGCGCGCCGTCGTCACGCGTGACCGCGCCGTCCTCGGCCCCCGACCATCGGCGGCCCTCGAGCACGGCCGAGAGCGTCTGCGCGCTCGAGTCGGCCGCCTCGGCCTCGTCGCGTCGCCACAGGGGCGCGCCCGACGCCACGTCCCAGAGGCGCAGCGTCGCGTCGTCGCTGGCGGTCAGGGCGCGTCTCCCGCCATCGACGAAGGTGATCGCGTTGACCTCTCCCCGGTGGCCTTCGAGCAGGGTGGGGGGACCCCCGCCGTCCCAGATCCTGGCCCGGTCGTCCGCGCTCGCGACCCCCACCGCGGCGCCGTGCACCGCGACCGAGTACGCGCGCGCGCCCGCCTGGTGGCGCGCCGTGGCCTCTCCCGACCCTGGATCGATCGCCCAGACGCCGCCCATCAGATCGGTGGCCAGGAGCACCTCGTCCTGGGCGTGCCACGTCAGGTCCAGGAGATCCGCCGGGAGCGTGGCCAGAGGGCGCGCGGCTCCGTCGAGGACGATCGAGATCTGCGGTCCTGCCGCGACGGCCCAGCCCGGCCCCGGCGTGGGGGCGATGCCTCGCAGCGCGGCGCCGGCCACCGGCACCACGCCCTCGATCAGCCCGCTCGAGAGGCCGCAGGTGTAGAGGGAGCCCCCGCTGCTGCCCGCGTAGACGCGGTCCCCGTCCAGCGCGAGGCTGAAGAGGAGCCCCCGGTTCGTGGCGAAGGACTGGGTGCGCGCGAGGCTCGGGAGAGCGAAGCGCGTGACGGAGTGCCCGTGGCTGACGAGCAGGGCGTCGTCGGTCGCGATGAGCCTCCGCGCGTCCACCCCGAAGTCCACGCGGCGCAGGTGCCGACCGGTCGAGAGCTCGAAGACGTGCAACGAAGACTGCGTGCCCATGAACGCGAGGTCGTGCCGGGGCGCCGCGGCGACCGAGAGGCCGAGCCGGTCGGGCGGCGCCTCGCGGTGTGGGGCCAGCAGCCGATCGCGGTGGAAGACGAAGACCCCGGACGCCGCGGTGGTGACGGCCACGAGGCGCGCGCCCACGTCCGCCGCCACGAGGAGGCTCCCGTCGACGTCACGCGGCGAGCCGGCGGTGTCTCCCTCGCGCAGCACGTACAAGCCCGGGCCGCAGCCCGCGAGGACCGTCCCCGGGGCGAGCCACCGCGCGAAGCGACAGTCCCCCTCGAGCGGCCAGCGCGCGACGACGCGTCGGGCGCCGGGGTCGTACACCGCGATCACGCTCCGTGACGTGGCGAGCGCGAGCCGGCCGTCCGTGCCCACGTCGATGGCGCGCACGTCGAGGCCCACCGGCTCCGTGTGGAGGATCTCCCCGTCGGCGGCGAGCGCGACGAGGCGGCCCTCCGTGTCGCTCAGCCACAACTCGCCGTCGGCCCCGCGGGCCAGGCTCGCGCTCCCGCCGAGCGTCGGACCGAACGCCTCTGCCTCGCCCTGACCGTCGAGCCTCACCCGGAGCGCGGGCTCGCGCACGCGCCCGATCAGCGCGCGATCCCCGACCACCACGAGCGAGCGCGGGCTCCGCTGACGGATGCCCTGCGCGATCACCCGCGTGCGCTCGCCCTGCGTGACCCGGAGCGCGCCGCCCCAGTCGACGCTCACGATCGCCCCGTCGTCGGTCAGGGCGAGCGCCGTCACCTGGTCCTCGTGCTCGACCACGCCCTCCACCTCGCCCGTCCGGGTGTCGACGCGCAGCACCCGGCCCGTCTGGCTCGCCAGGTAGACGGCGCTCTCCCCGGCGTCGAGGGCGGCTTCGTAAGCCACGCCTCCGAGCTCACGGTGGAACGAGAGTGGGTCGTCGCGCATCTCGTCCACGAGCGCACGAGCGGTGAGGTCGTCGTCGGACTCGAGCGCTGCGCGCGCCATCGCGAGGGCCCGGAGCGGGTCGCCGCGCAGGTACTGGCCCCGCGCGCCCGCCGACAGGAGCCGGACCCGATCGCGCTCGGTGCGCGCCCGCGCCTCGGCCTGCGTCCGCGCGCGCTCGTCCAGCGCCCACACGCTGACGAGGCCGGCGAGGACGACCAGCACGGCGGCCAGCGCGAGCACGGCGCGTCGGATCCGCCGCTGCCGTACGGCTCGCGCGCGAGCCGCGACCGAGCGCGTCACCAGGCGCCGCGCCTCCTCGGAGAGCCGGTCCGGGAGCGAGACGAGCGCGCGCTCGCCGTCTCGCAGGGCGTCCCCGCTCAGCAGGCCGTCGTCGGTCGCGCCGCTCGCGATCCACTGCTGGGCCGCCAGCTCGAGCTCCCGCAGCCGGACGAACGCGACGTCCGACTCCTCGAGCCAGCGGCGCAGGCGGGGCCACGAGTCGAGCAAGGCCTCGTGCGCGAGCGCGACGAGGTCGGACTCGTCCCGCTGCAAGAGCCCCTCCTCGAGCAGCCGATCGAGCAGCGGCAACGCCTGCAGCCCGAGCTCCTCCGCGAGCTCTTCGGCCGCCACCTGCGCGAGGCGCCGCTCCTGGGTGACGAGCCGGAGCAGCAGGCGCCGGGTCAGCTCGAGGCGCGGCTTGTCGAACGCGTCGATCACGCGGTCGGCGTGCGTCGCGAGCGCGCGGCTCGGGTCGGAGAGCGCGTCGGTGACCGCGCGGGGGATGGTGCGCGTCTCCGGGTCGCGCTCGCGCCAGGCCTCTCGCATGGCGAACTGGAGCAGCGGGAGCGCGTTGGGGCGCCCACCGAGGGATCGACCGAGGCGCGCGGCGGCCTCCTCGTCCTCGAGCCGATAGCCGACCCGCGCGAGCGGCTCGCGCACCATCTCGGCCAGATCCTCCGCGTCGGGCTGGCGAAGGAAGAGCGCGCTCGCGAGCACGCGGGACTGGGTCTCGCCCCACGGGATGCGCCCGAGCGCGTCGTCGCGGAGCGCCCAGACCAGGCTCACCTCGCCGTCCGCCTCCGCCGCCTCGAGGCAGGCCGCGACGAAGGGCTCCGCGTCCTCGTTGGCCGCGCCGCGCCCGACCAGCGCCTCGAGGTCGTCCATGACCACGACCACGCGCCGCTCCGTCTCCTTCGCGAGGCCGCGCAGCAGATCGGGGACCCGCGTGGGCTCGCGCTCCAGCGTCCAGGCGAGAGCGCCGACGTCCATGGCCGACTCGCGGAGCATGTCGAGGGGGCGCGCGGTGTCGGGCAGCGTGGCGTCGGCGCCGCGGATCTCCGAGCGCTCGAGCGCCGAGGACCAGCCCTCGAGGGCGGTCGCGAGCGCGTGGAACGGACGCGGCCCGGCGCGCAGGCTGAGCACCTCGACCGCGTGCCGCTCGCGCAAGCGGGAGATGGTGGCGGCGACGAACGAGGTCTTGCCGACGGAGGGCGGGCCCACGACGACGAGCAGGCCATCGAGGGCCAGCAGCTCGAGCGCCGTGCGGAGCGCCTCGTCGCGGCCGGCGAAGCTCGACGCCGTCGCGCGATCGTAGGGGGAGAGGCCGGGGAACGGACACGCCTCCGCGCGCTCGACCGCGCTCGGTCCCTCCGGGTCGAGCAGCGCGACCAGCTCCGTCGCGGTCGGTCGGGCGGCCGGATCCTTCTGCACGCACGCCTCGAGGATCTCCACCACCTCCCGGGGGAGCTGCTTCGCCTCCGCGCTCAAGCTCACCGGGTCCGCCGACTTCGCGGCGAGGCGCGCGTGCTCCGACAGGCGGGGGAGGAGGTGCCGCTGGGTCAGCAGCGCGTGGGCGACCACGCCGAAGGCCCAGACGTCGGTCGGCGGGCCATCGGCGGAGTCCCACTGCTCGGGCGCCATGTAGCGCGGCGTTCCGATCACGGAGAGCCCGTCGCCCTCTCCCCCGCGGAGCGCGAGCGCCTCTTCGTCGACCTGGAGTCGGCGCGTGATGCGGGCGATGCCGAAGTCGAGCACCCGGGTGCGGCCGTCTTCGCCGAGCAGGATGTTGCCCGGCTTGAGATCCCGGTGGGTGACCCCGACCGCGTGGGCCGCCGCGATGGCGGCCGCGATCTCGCGCATCACGCGCAGCCCCTCGTGCAGCGGGAGCGGCCCCTCTCGCAGCGCCTCGGCGAGGGTTCGCCCGCGCACGTACTCGAGCGCGATGTAGACGCGGCCCTCGTGCTCGCCGACGTCGTAGAGCGTGACGATGTTCGGGTGCGTCAGGTTGGCGGTGGCGCGGGCCTCGTGAGCGAGCTGACGCTGGGCGCCGGCCCGCTCCCCGAGGTCCTGGCCCACGACCTTGAGCGCGACCACCCGGCCCAGGCGGACGTCGCGGGCGAGGTAGATCTCACCCATCCCTCCGCGCGCCAGCGGTCTGATGACGCGGTACGGACCCAGCTGGGTCTCCGGACTCGAGCGCTCGTCTACCACCAACCGGGATCGAGGATAGACCGCGAGGCCCGGTTGGCGCCATGACGCAGGCTGCCTCGATCGCCGCTGCCGCTGCTCAGCGCACGATCTCGATCTGATAGCTGCCGCACTCGGTGGCCGAGGTGGCGTAGACGCGCACGTAGACCTGCGCCGGCCAGACGGTGTCGCGGGTGGACAGCTGCCCCGCGCCCTCTTCGCCGGTCGCGGTGGTGTCGGTGAACGACCACTCCGTGATGTTGGTCGCCATGTCGGAGGAGGCGGCGCCGCAGCCCGCCACCGATCCGCACGCGGTCCGGATCTCGAGGCGGTAGGCGTCGTTCGTGTTGCGGAGGAAACGCACCGCGGGCGCGCCGACGCCCTCCATCGAGGTGGGGACGGCGCCGTCCAGCGGAGCGCCGCCATCTCCTGCGCCGCCGTCTCCTGCGCCGCCATCGGAGGGAGCCACACCCGCGTCGCGGGGAGGCGCGCTCTCGGGCGGGAACGCGACGCGCAGCCACTGCGCCCCGCCCACCCGCTCGATGTGGCCCTCCTCGGAGGTGAACGAGTCTCCCGTCGCGAGCGCGCCCACGTCGGTCGCGGTCTGACAGGTGCCCGCGTAGCCTCGCTCGGCGCAAGGCTCGATCGGGCCGCCGCCGGAGTCGCGCGGCGGGGGCGGGGTGACGCTTCCGTCGAGCCTCGACGTCCCGCCGTCACCGCCGCGCGCGCAGGCCGCCAGGAGCGCGACGGCCGCAACGGTGATTGCGACGTGAGCGCCGACCCTCGATCGCCTGCCGTACATCATGACCTCGGCACACAAGCTATCACGGGCCCCCTCGGGGCTGAAGTCTACCGGAGGTAGGCGCCGCAGCGCGCGTCGCCGTCCTCCACGTCCGGGCCGCTGGCCGGGCCGAGCGGGAAACGCGAGCGATCACAGAGCGCGGCGAAGAGATCGAGGATCTCCTGGGTCATCTCCGGGCCCGTCGGCCCGCGGACCTGACGGCTCATCGGCGAGCCGGGCTGGCCGTTGAGGATCTTCAGCCAGTCCTCGTAGGCCTTCTGCCGGGCGTGCGAGCCCAGCGAGTAGGCGCCGCCGCCGAAGAGCATGCCGGTCCCGTCCGCGCCGTGGCAGCTCGCGCAGCGCTCGGCGTAGAGCGCCGCCCCTCGCTCCGCGTCCCCGCCGGGGAGGAGCGCGTAGTGTCCGGCCTCGGGGGTGGTGAGGGTGAACAGGTCGTCGGGGTGCGGGAGCGCCCGGTCGCGCACGCCGACCACGAAGCGCGCGACCGACTCGAGGGCCTCGCGGTCCAGGACCGAGCCGAAGGCGGGGAGCGCGGCGTCCCCCCGCTCGAGCCGGTCCGCCAGCTCGCTCGCGCTGCCCGTGGTGGCGAGCAGGTTCGCGTCGAGCACGAACTCGCGGTTCATGTGGTCGGGCCCGTAGATGCCCGCGCGGCCGCGCAGGTCCCAGCCGAAGAGGTTCTTGAGCCGGTTGTCGTGGCCCTCGGCGGGGAGCGGGCGTCCGTCGCCGAAGGTCAGCGTTTGCCCGGCCGCGTCTTCGTCCGCGCCGTGCCGCCAGTCGTCGAAGAGCCGACCGCCCCGTCCGTCGTCGACGGCCGTCGAGGGGCGCTCCGCGACGGCGGGAGCGGGCGCCTCCCCACCGCAGGCGAGGAGCAGACAGACCGACGAGACGAGCCCGAGAGCGCGGTTTGTGAGAATCATTCTCGGCTTCTTCCACAGCCGTCACCGCCTGGCAACTCGGCGCGCGATGGCGGACGCGATCGGCGCGCGGCATGCTCCGCGCGTGTCGGTCCTGGATGCACAGCAGCTCACGCGCACGTATGGCGTGCGAACGGTCCTCGGCGGGGTGTCGCTCACCATCACGGCGGCCGATCGGGTCGGGCTGGTGGGGGCGAACGGGTCGGGCAAGTCGACGCTCGGGCGGATCCTCGCCGGGGTGGAGGAGCCGGACACCGGGCAGGTGGTGCGGCGGCGCGACGTGCGGGTTGGGTATCTCCCGCAGGAGCCGATCTTCGAGGGCGATCCGACCGCGCGCGAGGCGGCGCTGAGCGGGCTGACGCGCTGGCTCGAGGCGAAGGAGACGCACGACGCGGCGAGCGCGCGCCTCGCGGCCGGCGACGGCGACGCGGACGCGCTCCTCGAGCAGCAGGCGGAGGCGGCCGCGCAGATCGAGCGGCTGGGGGGCTGGGACCGCACGCACGCGGCGGAGGCGATGCTCGAGAAGCTCGGCGTGCGCGAGCACGGCCAGCGGGTCTCGTCGATGAGCGGCGGGGAGCGGCGGCGGGTCGACCTGGCGCGCTTGCTCGTCTCGCGCCCGGACGTGGCCATCCTCGACGAGCCGACCAACCACCTCGACGTCGACACCATCGAGTGGCTCGAGGGGCACCTGCAGAACGAGCAGCCCGGCGCGCTGCTCCTGATCACCCACGACCGCTTCTTCCTCGACCGCGTGGTGAAGCGCACGGCGGAGCTCTCGGGGGGCGAGCTGCGGATCTACGAGGGCGGCTACGAGGCGTACCTCGAGGCGAAGGCGGAGCGGGAGGCGTTCGAGCACCGGGTGGAGAAGAACCGGCAGAACTTCCTCCGTCGCGAGCTGGACTGGCTGCGGCGGCAGGCCCCGGCCCGCACGACCAAGCAGAAGGCGCGCACCGATCGCGCGCACGACGCGCTGTCGAAGGACGGGCCCCGGCTCTCGAAGGACGTCGCGCTGCACGTCGAGAGCGTGCGCACGGGCAAGACGGTCTTGGAGATCGAGGCCCTGCGGCTCGACGTTCCGGGTCGCACGCTGGTCGACGACCTGACGCTCACGCTCTCCCCGGGCGAGCGGGTCGGGATCGTCGGCCCGAACGGCGCGGGCAAGACGACGCTGCTCCGCGCGGTGCTCGGTGAGCACCCGCCCGCGAGCGGCAAGATCACGCTGGGCCAGAACACGCGCATCACCTACTTCGGCCAGGCGCGCGAGGGACTGGACGAGGACGCGACCGTGCTCGAGAACGTGGCCGGCGGCCGGCAGCGCGTGACGGTGGGCGACCGCGACATGGACGCGCGCGGGTACCTGGAGCGCTTCCTCTTCGACTACGAGCAGCAGAAGCAGCCGGTCCGCGTGCTCTCGGGCGGGGAGAAGGCGCGCTGCCTGCTCGCGAAGCTCCTCCTGACGCCGGCCAACCTGCTCATCCTCGACGAGCCCACGAACGATCTCGACGTGCCCACCCTGGCCGCGCTCGAGGAGATGCTGATCGAGCTGAACGGCACCGCGCTGGTGGTCACGCACGACCGCTGGTTCCTCGACCGGGTGGCCACCGCGACGCTCGCCTTCGAGGGCGACGCGAAGGTCGTGCGCTACCCCGGCGGCTACACGACGTACAAGGCGTTGCGCGGCGAGCGGGCCGAGGCCGAGAGCGCGGCGCTGAGCGCCGACAAGGCCGAGAAGAAGAAGCGCACGCCCAAGGCGAAGAAGAGCGGCCTGACGTACGGCGAGCGCATCGAGCTCGAGGGGCTGATGGACGTCATCGCCGAGGCCGAGGAGAAGGTCGGCGCGCTCGAGACGCGGCTGGCCGACCCCAAGCTCTACGAGGGCGGCGGAGACGAGGCGGCGCAGCTCGCCCGCGACCTCGACGAGGCCAGGGCCGAGGTCGAGGCGAAGATGGCGCGCTGGGAGCTGCTCGAGACCAAGAAGGCCGAGAGCGCCTGACTACAGGTTGCCTTCGAAGACGACCTGGATTGTCACCTCGGCGCCCGTATCGTCCTCCACGATCACCGCGCTCGGCGTGGTGTCGAGGACGTAGACGACCTTGTCGTCGGGCATGACGAGCTCGTCTTCGACGTCGATGTCGACCGGCACGATGATGACGTCCCGACCCTGACGCCGCTGACGTCGAACGCGCCGCCGCACGCGAGCCCTCGCTCTGCGCCTCGCCCGTCGCGCGCGCCTGCGCCACCGACGCCGCTCGCGCCGATCCCGTCGTCGCTCGCGTCGTCTCTCGCGCCGCTCACGGCGTGGCTGCGCGTTGGCGCTCGAGGGAAGGAAGAGCGCCCCGAAGGCCGCGGCGAAGAGCCCCAGCGCCTCACGGCGCCCGAAGTCGTCGTGGTCGTCCATGGACCGAGGATAGCGCCAACGCGCCTGTTTTTTGAGGCCTCGGGGGCAGGCGATCAGAATCGGGAATCTCTCCCCGTCCCTCGAATGTCGGAGCCGTCGCCGTGTCACGCCTCGCCCCATGTCTGATCGCCTCGCTCGTCCTCGGCTGCGGCGCCTCGCCGCCCAGCGGGAGCGCGACGCCGCGGACCGAGAGTGGCGCGGGCGAGGTGGTCGGGGAGCGAGCGTGCCCGTGCGCCAGTGAGAGCGGGGCCGGATGCGAAGCGTCGGGGACGGACACGAGCACGGCGACGAGAACGTGCACGAACACGCGAGCGGAAGCGGTCGCGGAAGCGGAAGCGGAAGCGGAGGCGGTCGCGGAAGCGGAAGCGGTCGCGGAAGCGGAAGCGGAAGCGGTCGCGGATGCGGATGCGGATGCGGTCGCGGAAGCGGAAGCGGAAGCGGTCGCGGAAGCGGATGCGGTCGCGGTCGCGGATGCGGACGTGGTCGCAGGGAGCGCGGAGACGTCCGAAGGGACGCGGACGAGCACGCGCGCAGAGCCGGCGCCGGCCTCGAGCGCAGACGCCACGGCGCTCGACCCCGGTGCCGCCCTCTCCCCCGCGGTGATCGCGCACGCCCGTGAGATCGCTTCGCGCCGGACGCGACACGAGGACGTGTTCATCAAGGTCGGCGACTCCGCGACCGTGAACCGGGCGTTCATGCAGTGCTTCTCCGACGACGACGAGATCGCGCTCGACGGGCGCGACGCGCTCCGCCCTCTGATCGACCGCGTGAGAGCGACGCGGGTGCGCGGGACGGACTCGTTCCGGCGTGAGAGCCGGGCCGCGGGCGTGGGCTGGAGCGTGTATCGAGTCTTGTCGGGCCCCTCGTCCGCGCTCGCCGAGGAGGTGCGCGCGATGTCGCCGCGCTACGCGCTCGTGATGTTCGGGGGCAACGACGTCGAGACGGGCAGCTTGCGGCGCTACGAGAGCCGGATGAACGAGCTGGTGGATCGGCTGACGCGGTGGGGCGTGGTGCCGATCCTCTCGACGATCCCGCCGCGCAACGACGACCCCGAAGCGGACCAGCAGGTCCCGCGCTTCAACGCGGCGCTCCGCGCGCTCGCCGACGAGCGGCGCCTCCCGCTGGTGGACCTGCACGCCGCGATGCTCGCGCAGCCGGACCGGGGCCTCGCCTCGGACGGCGTGCATCCGAGCGCGCCCGTGCGCGGCGGCCGGGCGCACGGCTGTGACCTCACGGCGGAGGGCCTCGAGCACGGGCAGAACGTGCGCAATCTGCTGAACCTGCAGATGATCGCCGCGCTCCGGGCCGCGCTCGCCGACTGAGCCGTCCGGAAGCGCCACAGCCGGTCAGAACGTCACGCCGGGACGCGGGCTCGCCCCTGCCTGGCGCGCTGGCGCGGGCCTCGCACTCTCTCGACTCCGGGTGGAACCAACCTCGAACGGAAGAGAAAGAGAGACCCATGACCGACGAACGCATCAGTGAAAACCGAGCGCGATTCACCGACATCCTCGACAGCTTCGACGACGCGATGCTCGTCACCCGCGATCGAGGCGGCGCCCCGCGTGCGCGACCGATGCACATCGCCAAGCGCACCGTGGACGGCGACCTCTGGTTCGCGACGAGCGACGAGAGCGGGAAGATGAGCGAGCTGGAGCAGGACCCCCGCGCCGCGGTGACCCTGCAGTCGAAGGACGCCTTCGTCTCGATCACCGGCCGCGGCCAGGTGGTGCGCGACCGGAGCGCCATCGAGGAGATCTGGAGCCCGGCGATGAAGGCGTGGTTCCCCGAAGGCAAGGACGACCCGAACCTGACCGTGCTCCGCTTCCGCGCCGAGCGTGGCGAGTACTGGGACATGCGCGGGATGAACAAGATCAGCTACGTGTACGAGGCCGCGAAGGCCATCGCGAAGGGTGAGCGGATCGAGTCGGAGCGAGAGCACCACGGCGAGCTCTCCCTCTGACCTCCACCCGAGGCCCGTATGCGCGAGCCGCGGGGGCCCGAGCGCTCCGTCGCTGGGGCGGCTCCTCGCCCAGCCCCTCCTCCTGGCTCCGCCGGCTGCTCCTCGTCAGAGAGCGAGGAAGCGTCGCACGGGCTCGGCATCGTAGCCCTCGGTGTGCACCGTCACCTCGGAGACCGCCGCGTCGAGTAGTGGGCCCAAGCCGCTCAGCGGCCGAGGCGGTTGGTGCGGCGGGCGAGGGAGGCGAGGTCGTCGAGCGCGCCGGCGACGTGGTCCTCGCGGTCCATGGTGTGGAGCGACCACGGAAGTCGCCACGACCAGTTCTGCGGGCCGACGGTGTTGGGCGTGTTGATGCGCTCTCGCAAGCCGAAGACGTCTTGCACGGGCAGGAGCGCCAGGTGGCTCGGGCTCGCGAGGAGGGTCTCCAGCAGGGCGCGGTGCACGTGGTGGTTGTAGGAGACGGCGAGATCCTCCGGCACGTCGCCGAGCCCCGGGATCTCGCGGATGGCCGCGCGCTGATGGTCGGGCAGCGCCTCCCACCAGACCGCGGTCGTCTCCGTGTCGTGCGTGCCGTTGGTCGCGACGCTGAGGGCCGGCCACTCCTCCGGCGGTCGGAACCGACCGTCGCGCTCCTCCCAGCGGAGCACACGGAAGCCGGGGATGCCCAGCTGCGCGAGCGAGTGGCGGACGAAGTCGGGGATCACCCCGAGGTCCTCGGCGATGAGCGCCGCGCCGGCCTCCGCGAACGCCGCGAGCACCGCCTCGCCCTGCGCGCGCTGCGCGGGCTCGACGCCCGGGACGAAGTACGGCTCGGCCCCGTCGATCGGGCGGTGGTACGTGCGGTAGAGCCCGACGACGTGGTCGATGCGGACCAGGTCGAAGAGGCGCGCCGCGTGCTCGCCGCGGCGACGGAAGAGCGCGAAGTCGTCAGCCGCGATGCGATCCCAGCGATAGGGCGGCAGGCCCCAGTCCTGACCGGTCGCGCTGAAGGCGTCGGGGGGCGCGCCGACGGTCGCGTCGAAGCGGTAGAGGTCCTGGTTGCCCCACACGTCCGCGCTGTCCTCGGCGACGAGGAAGGGCTCGTCTCCGCCGAGCGAGATGCCGAGCGATCGCAGCGACGCGCGCGCCTCTTCGAGCTGTCGGAACGCGATCCACTGCACGAACTCGTAGAAGGCGATCTCCTCGGCGTGCGCGCGCCGGGCCTCCTCGACGGCCTCCGGGGCCTTGCTGCGCAGGGCCTCCGGCCAGGCGCGCCAGCTCTGCGGGTAGTGCTCTTTCAGGCAGCGGAAGAGCGCGTAGTCCGACAGCCAGTGCGCGTGCGCCTCCTTGAAGCGCGCGAGGTCCGCGCGGCGCTCGCTCGACGCCTCCTCGCCGAAGCGGGCGAAGCAGCGCTCGAGCCACCGCTTCTTCAGCGGCCGCACGATGTCGTGTCGCACCGCGCTCGCGCCCCGGGCCGCGCGGAGCCAGCCGCGGTCCTCGGTGGAGAGGGCCGTGCGACCGCCGAGCGCCTCCATCTCCGGGATCTCATCGATGGAGATGTAGAGCGGGTCGAGCGCGAATGCGCTGATGGGCGAGTAGGGGCTCTCCTGGCCGGGCGACGGCTCGAGGAGCGGAAGCGTCATCAGCACGCGCATGCCCGCGCGCTCGAGGAGCGGGGCGAAGCGAGTGAAGTCGGGTAGCTCGCCGACGCCCCAGTCCGAGGCGGATCGTATGGAAAACAGGGGGCAGAGCATTCCCGCCAGACGGCGGTGCGTGACGGGCTTCTCGGTCGCGGACATCTCGGACGCGCCTCTCGGGTGAGGCGCGACGATACGACGTTTGGCGCGGGAGGCAACGGGGTGGCTTTCTTGTTGGAGGGTCTGAACGCAGACCCTCCAACGGGCGAAGCGCCGATGGGGCCCCCTCCGACCTACGGCGGGTCGCGCGCTCCGCGCGCTTGGTCGCCGACTCAGCGACAGGTCGTGTCCTCGAATGCGCACTACATGAGCGGGGGAGACGCCGATCTCGTCGCGCCGGCCCAGCTGATCGCTCGGGGGGAGGCACCCATGTGGGGGTCGGCCCACGGCTGCTCGAGTCGCCGTACTCCGCCAGCTCCTCCCGCACACAGCCTCCGACCGACACCCCTCGCAGCGCCTCGAGCCACTCGGCCTCCGTCTCCGCGTCGGCCACGCGGGTCAGCTCGCGCACCGCCGAGTAGACGAGGTCGCCCGCCGCGAACGCGGCGCTGAGCTTCGGCAGCTCATCGAGCCGCTCCGCGACGCGCACCCGCTCCTCGGTCGCGCGGCCCGAGCAGCCGAACCAGCGCTCGGCGTACTCGCGGAAGCTGGCGAAGCCGTAGAGGTCGTGGACCTTCAGCCGGAAGCCGCAGAGGAACCACTGACAGAGCTCGAAGTCGCTCGCCGCGCGCAGGCGCCCGAGCAACCTCCGCGTCTCGTCGGCAACCTGGCGAGAGGTGTCGGCCGACGGACCATGTTCGATGAACGTCCCCATGCAAAGCGTCTGGCGCATGTGAGGTGTTGCGCAAGTTGTTTGTGTGTCTGTATGGACGCTTTCGTTTGATTGATCGAGTCGCGTGTGTCCTGGCCCGCGACTCCCCTCAGGAGCGGCTCGGCATTCCGGACGAGGCCGCTCCGCGCCGTGCTCTCCCTCCTCTTCGGCCGCCGCATCGACATCGGCGTACCCCTCGTGGACGAGGCGATCTCCTGTGAAGCAGATCTGCGCGCGCAGCTCGACTCGCGATTCCTCACGCCCGCGTGCGCGGCTCCGTCAACGGTCCACGCGCCGCCTCCGCCGTCGCGCTCCGCGGCGAGCGCTTGGTAGCTCTCGAGAGCGAGCGTCTACGAGAAGACGTCATGGACATCGTTCGAGGCGGCAATTCGAGCCCGGATGGGCGCGGAGACGGCTCGACGCGTCAAAATCGACGAGAAATGACTGTCAGCATCGATTTCTCGTCGAAATCGACGGCTTTTCAATAGTCCTTCTCGAGTTCTCGTCGATTTCGACGGAAATCAGCTCCCTGTGACGATTTCTCGTCGATTCCGACGGAAAAAGACTCTCCCTGGGTTTCCTGGTCGAATCTGACGACGTCAGCCCGATGAGGCCACCAGCGCGTCTCCCGGTGTGGTGCGCCGGTAGATGATCGAGACGTCCGACGAGCTGCGCGCCTCGCTGCGCCAGACACGCTCTTCTCGTGGAGACCGCCGGGGACGTGCCGCGCCCACGGCCCAGGCCGTGGCGGCCGCGACCACGCAGCGCGGCGGCCCACGCTCTGCGTTCAGACCCTCCGACCAGAACAGCTCTCCCTGGCGCCCCGCCTCCGAACCTGATGAGATGACGCGGTGAGCGAGCTTCGCAGCCACGGGCTCGGGCTGCGCGTGCAGATCATGGTCGCGCTCGGGGTGGGGTTCGCCCTCTCGGTGCTCCTGATCGGGCTCGCGACGGCTCGCCTCGGGAGCCGCGCCATCGACAACGACCGTCGACAGGCGGCCGAGGCCACCGCGTCGCTCCTCGTGGCGGCGGCCGGGCTCGATGAGGACGGCCGGCGCGCGGCGCTCGCGGCCGCGCTCGAGGGCGGCGGCCTCGAGGGGGCAGAGCTGACCGTGGGCGTCGCGACCCAGCGCGTGGGCACGCTCTCGGGGGTCTCGATCGAGCGCGCCGAGGGGGAGGTCGTCGTGCGGCTCTCGCTGGCGTCGGCCGAGTCTCGACGCTCGCTGCCGGGGCTCCTGTTCCTCTATGTGGGCATCACCGCGGCGGCGATCCTGATCCTCAGCTACGTGCTCCTGACGCGGCTCATCGTGCGGCCGGTCGAGCAGCTCACGCGGGCGAGCGAGCGCCTGGCGCGCGGCAGCGGCGCGGAGCGGGTAGAGATCCACGGGGCGGCCGAGGTGGCGCGCCTCGCGCTCGCCTTCAACGACATGCAGACCCAGCTGGCCGAGGAGCGCGCGTCGCTGCAGGCGCGCCTGCGCGAGCTGGAGGCGCTGACCCAGGAGCTCCAGACGGCGCAGCGCTCGCTGGTGCGGAGCGAGAAGATGGCCTCCGTCGGGAGGCTCGCGGCGGGCATCGCGCACGAGATCGGCAACCCGCTCACCTCGATCGTCGGCCTGGTCGAGCTGGTCGAGGACGGAGACCTCGAGCCGGAGGAGCAGCGCGAGTTTCTGCGGCGCGTCCGCAAGGAGACCGAGCGCATCCACCACATCATCCGGGACCTGCTCGACTTCGCCCGGGACGACGCGCGCCCCGACGAGCTGGCCGAGACCTGCGACCTGGTCGAGGTGGTGGAGGACGCGGTGCGCCTCGTCGGGCCCCAGAAGGATCTCCGGCAGGTGACGCTCGAGCGCCGCTTCCCCGAGGACTGCCCGCCCGCGCGCGGCTCGTCGGCGCGCCTGGCGCAGGTGGTGCTCAACCTCCTGCTCAACGCCGCGGATGCGATCGACGGGGAGGGCACGATCCGGCTCGAGGTCACCTCCGAGCCTGCAGGCGCCGAGGGCGCCGACGCGTGGATCGAGCTCGTCGTGCACGACAGCGGCCCCGGGATCGACGCGGAGGTGCGCGAGCAGATCTTCGAGCCTTTCGTCACGACGAAGCCCACCGGGGAGGGGACCGGGCTCGGGCTCGCGGTGTGTCACGCGATCGTGGAGCAATACGGCGGCACGCTCGACGCCGACAACGCGCCCGAAGGCGGCGCGCGCTTCGTGGTCCGCCTCCCGGCCGTCCCCGTCGGCTGAAATGGTGAACCAAGATTCACGCAACGCCGGATGAATCGGGTCTTCGCCTCCGATAGGATGGAGGGGTTCTCCTTCCCCCCGGAGTCGCCCGTGCGCCACACCCTCGTCGCCGTCTCGGCCTCTTCCCTCGCGGTCGGCTTCCTCGCCGCGCTCGCGCCGGCCACCGTCTTCGCCCAGGCGACCTGCGTCGACAGCACGGGCGACATGTGTCTGGGACGCATCGAGGCGGCGCGCCCGATGGGCGTGGTGCGCGACATCTTCCAGACCAGCGACGGGCGCTACGCGCCGGAGCTCGCGTTCGCGTCGCTGGTGCGCGGGGTGAACGGTTGCATCGGGCAGACGCACACGCCGACCATCCTCAGCGGGTACAGCTGCGGCGCCATCGGCTCGTCGCCCCCGGGCGGCAACGACCCCTCGTTCCAGGCGAACAGCCTCGACTGGTACTGGACCCAGGTCCTGCGGACGGACGACTCGGGGGCGACCGTCGCGGACGGAGCGGGCGGGTTCTACTACCCGTGGCGCGGGCGCATCTACGATCTCGGGGGCGAAGCCAACCGCGTCGCGCTCTTCCCGATCACCGATCACGTGCCTCTCCCGTGCGAGGCCTTCGAGTACTCGGTCTGGCTCTCCAACGACCCGGACGCGACCGAGATCGCGCCGGAGAGCGCGCCCGATCCCAGGCGCTGGAACCCCGCGCGCCTGATCCGCGCCTTCACCGAGGGGTGGACGCGCAACCCCGGCGCGACCGGGGCGGCCGAAGCGGGCCGCCCGGATCTCGGCACACACCTGCGCGACACGGCGAGCGGCGACGCGGTCGCCGACGCGCTGACCACCGTGTGGGCGCTGCCTTGCGGGCTGACCTTCCGCTACGTCTCGATCCAGGCCGGCAACTACGGCAACCCGCACCCGGACTGCGTCTTCCACAGCGCCGACGACGAGCTCGACGCCATCGCCGGGCTCAACGAGGACGACACCGGCATCTGCGTCGACGCGGACGGCGACGGACACCGCGACGCGGCCTGCGGCGGGAGCGACTGCGACGACACGGATCCCGCCGTGCACCCCGGCGCGTTCGAGCGGTGCGACGCCACCGTGGACCTCGACTGCGAGCCGATGGCGGACTGCCCCGAGGGCACGATCTGCGACGGCGACAGCGGGCTCTGCGTGACGCGGTGCTTCGAGGGCGGCTGCGGCGCGGGCTTCAGCTGCGTGGACGACAAGTGCGTGGACGCGGACTGCGCCGCGCTCACCGAGCCCTGCCCCGACGGGACGCTCTGCCGCGCGGGGGCCTGCGTGGCGCCCTGCGACGGCGTCGTCTGCCCGCGCGGGGAGCGCTGCATCGGCGGCGCGTGTCTCGACCCGTGCGAGGGCGTGGTCTGTCCCAGCAACCAGGTCTGCGTGGCGCGCGATCCGGCGGCGCTGACCCTCTGCGGCCCGAGCTGCAACTGCGACGAGCTGGTCGAGCCGCTCTGCCCGGAGGGGACGTCGTGCGACACGCGCATGGCGGCCGACTCGCCCACGAGCGGGGAGTGCGTGGACCCCGGCTGTGAGACCGCGGTCTGCGGCGCGGGCGAGATCTGCGTGGCGGGCACGTGCGCGGACGCGTGCGAAGGCGTGGTGTGCCCCCGCGACGAGATCTGCCTGCTCGGCTCGTGCGAGCCGGATCTCTGCGCGCGCGTGGTCTGCCCCGGCTCCCAGGTCTGCCGCGACGGAGAGTGCTTCGACGCCTGTGACGGCGTCTCCTGCGCCGATGGCCAGATCTGCCGCGACGGCGCGTGCGTGCCCGACCCCTGCTTCGGCGTGAGCTGCGGCGCGGCCGAGCGCTGCGTCGAGGGGACCTGCATCCCCGACGGAAGCGGCGTCGACGCGGGCGGCGGGTCGATGGACGCGGGGCGTCGCGACGCGGGCGGCGGGGGCAGCGTGGACGACGGCGGCTGCGGCTGTCGGGTCGGCGGGAGCCGCGAGCCGTCACGCGTGCCGTGGGCGCTCGCGCTGCTCGGGTTCGCGCTGCTCCGGCGGTGGCGTCCGTGAGGTACGCCGCGGTCGTCGTCGGATCGCTGGCGCTCACGTGCCTCGGCGCCTGCGCGCTCGACCGCGCGGGCCTGCGAGAGCGCGACGGCAGCGTGAGGCTCCGCGACGCGCGGGTGAGCATGGACGCCCGCCTGCCCGGCGACGCGACGCCGCCGGACACGGGCGTCGTGGTGCGTGACGGCGACGTGACTCCGCTCGACGCTGGCGGCGACGCTGGCGCGACGCCGGACTCCGGGCGCTGCGGAGCGGCCTGCGACTGCGCCGAGGCCGCGTGCGGCGACACCTGCACGTGTCCCCCGGCCTGCCCCTGCGCCCGCACGTGCTCGGGGGACTGCACGCTCACCTGCATCGGCGGGGCGTCCTGCGCCCTCGAAGCGCAGGACGAGAGCAACGTCGAGGCGAGCTGCTCCGGGGGCGCGTCGTGCGTCGTCGACGGCCGGGGCTCCGACAACGTGACCGTCACGTGCGGCGCGACGGCCCGCTGCAGCGCCGACTGTACCGACACGTCTAATTGCACGATGCGTTGCGCTGGGGGCGATTGCCTGCTCGATTGCACGGGCGCGGACCTCAGCAACTGTCGGATCGAAGACTGCCCGGGCGCGGTGACCCGGTGCGGTTCGAGCGCCACCTTCGTCTGCGGGCGCAGCTGCCCGCCTTGAGAGGATTCTCGATGTATCGAATCTTGCTTTGTGGGTCACTCCTCTGGCTCGCCGGCTGCGACTGCTCCGGCCCGACGACGGGGAGCCCCTGTGAGACCGCGAGCGACTGCGACACGAACCAGGTCTGTGTCGACAACCTCTGCCGAGACCGCGCGGACGGCGGCATGGAGACCGGCGACGGGGGCTCGTGCGAGGCCGACGAGACGGTCTGCGGGTTCACCTGCTGCGCGGCGGGACGGGTCTGCAGCGCCGGCGTGTGCATGACCGACTGCGGCGGCGCCCCGATCTGCGGCGGCGCCTGCTGCGAGGCGGGTCAGGAGTGCGTGGACGACGCGTGCGTCGTGGAGTGCGCGGACGAGGCGAACCGCTGCGGCCTCGACGGCGAGGCGTGCTGCACCGCGGACCAGGCGTGTCTCTCGGAGGCCTGCGTGGATCTCGGCGAGCCGTGCACGCTGACCGAGGAGTGCGAGGTCGACGAGATCTGCCTCCCGAGCCTCATGCGCTGCGTGCCGCGC
Organism: Sandaracinaceae bacterium; assembly: GCA_004213565.1. GTDB lineage: Bacteria > Myxococcota_A > Polyangia > Polyangiales > Sandaracinaceae > JAVJQK01. Next base: position 10,387 of record SHBB01000005.1, on the reverse strand, counting down.
GACTCGGTCGAGGTCTGCGAGTTCCGCCCGCCGGTCGGCTCCTTCTCGCCGCGCACCGCCTGCCAGTGGCGGCCCCCCGCGGGCAGCTCCAGCACGTGGGACGACGTGGTGATGACGCCCTCGGTCATGAACCTCACCGACGACAACGGCGACGGCGAGACCAACACCCTCGACATCCCGGACATCGTCTTCATCGCGTTCGACTATCAGGCGAACGGGTGCTGCACGAACCGCGGGCGCCTCGTGGTGATCAGCGGCGCGTGCAACCCGGACGGCACGATGAACACGCACGCGATCATCGAGTCGCCCTTCGTCGACAACTCCTCGGGCGTCGCGCTGGGCAACCTGCACCCCGACTCGATGCCGTCGGAGTCGAACCCGGAGATCGTGACCGTCATCCGCGGCGGCGGCACCATCGCCTGGCGGCGCACGGCGGACGACGGGAGCGCGTGGGAGGAGATGTGGCGCAACACCACCTACCCGACGAGCGCGCAGAACTCGTCGGGCGCGCAGCCCTCGCTCGCTGACATGGAGGGCGACGGGCAGCCCGAGGTCATCGTCGGCAACGTGGTGCTCGACGGGCTGACCGGCGCGCTGATCTGGGACGGCGACATGACCGTCGGGCCCAACGCCGGCGTGGGCAACAACGCCTTCCTCGGGCCGGCCTCCACCGTGGCCGACATCGATCTGGACGGGGTGATGGAGGTCATCGCGGGCAACACCGTCTACGACGGCCGCACCGGAGCCGAGGAGTGGACCTTCACCTACGGCCCGACGGCGCCCTCGGGCTGCCAGGGCTCGGTGCCGTGCGACGGCTTCAACGCGGTGGGGAACTTCGACGACGACCGCGAAGGAGAGGTCGTCGCGGTGCGCCAGGGCGAGGTCTTCGTCTGGAACCACGACGGCTCGCTCCTGCATCAGGTGGCCATCCCGGTCGACGACTGCGCACGGAACGAGAGCGGCCCGCCCACCATCGCGGACTTCGACGGAGACGGCCGCCCCGAGATCGGCACCGCGGGCGCCGACTTCTACGTGGTGGTCGACTTCGACTGCGTGGGTGATCCCCTCCCGGCCGAGTGCGCGTCGGAGAACATCCTCTGGACGGTGCCGAACAACGACTGCTCGAGCCGCGCGACGGGGTCGAGCGTGTTCGACTTCGAGGGCGACGGCGCGGCGGAGGTCGTCTACGCGGACGAGGTGAACTTCCGCATCTTCGACGGGCGCACGGGCGCCATCCTCTACGACGACCCGAGCCACCAGAGCAACACGCGCATGGAGATGCCGATCGTCGTCGACGTCGACAACGACGGGAAGAGCGAGGTCGTGATCCCCGAGCCGAACCGCTCGAGCGGGATGCTCGGCGGCATCGAGATCTGGGAGGACATGGACAACAACTGGGTCCGCACGCGGCGCGTCTGGAACCAGCACACCTACCACGTCACCAACATCACCGAGGACGGCCAGGTGCCGCGGCGCGAGGAGCCGAACTGGCTCAACGGGCGGCTCAACAACTTCCGCCAGAACGTGCAGCCGGGCGGGCTCTTCGACGCGCCGGATCTGCAGGTCCTCGACATCCAGGTGGGCGAGTGCCTGCCCTCGGGCACGCTCCGCATCGAGGTGACGGTGAGCAACCGCGGCGCGCTCGGGGTCCCGCCCGGGATCGCGGTCGTCGCGCGCGGCACCCGGCTGCCGGACATGACGGTCCAGGAGCTGGGCGTGCAGTTCACCGCCACGACCCTGCTCCCCGGTCAGAGCGAGGTGTTGATCTTCGAGTGGACGGAGCCCGGCAGCTTCACCTTCCGCGACTTCACCGCCGAGGCGACCGTCGACGACGACGGAACCGGCGCGGGCGCGTACAACGAGTGCGACGAGGACAACAACACGTTCGTCAGCGAGACGCTGATGACCTGCTCCCTGGGTTGAGCGCGTGCGCCGCGACGCTGGCCGCCCCCGCGAGGAGGAGCGGCCAGCTCGCGAGCCCGTGCATCGTCACGAGCGCCGCGCACCCGAGCGTGACGAAGGCGGGCGGCAGCACCACCGCGGGCCTGGCCGAGGGGCCGGTCCAGGGGAGGGTGCGGGCGGCGGCGGCGATCACGGCCAGGCTGATCGCGGCGAGGGTCCAGCGCGGATCGACCGGCAGCTGGCTCACCATCGACAGCGCGGCCACGAGCCCGAGCGCGAGGGGAGCGGCGACGACGGGAACCCACGCGCTGGCTCGCCACCGCCAGCCCGCGTCCACGAGGCCGGTGAAGGCCAGCGCCACGAAGATCCACGCGAGGTAGTTCCCCGCGGGCGCGCCGAGCACGAGCGGCTGGCCGGGCGCGCTCCATCCCCACCAGCCGAGAGCCACCGCGACCGGGTCGAGCACCCAGCCCGTCAGGGCGACGAGCAGCGCGGCGAGGGCGGGGCGCCAGCGGGAGCCCGAGAGGCGCTCGGCCGTGCGGGCCGCCGCGGTGATCAGCGCCATCCATCCCACGGGCACCCAGAGCGGCGCGCCGCCCGGGAGCGCGATGAGGAAGGCGCCGTAGTGGAAGCCGCCGCTCGCCTCGTTGGACACGAGGAGCTCGAACGTCAGCGCGTACGCGAGGGCGGCGAGCGCGAAGGCCAGCCACCGCCGGCCCGCGCGCGCGGCGTCGAGGAGCGTCACCGCCCCGACTCCGAGCGCGCCCAGCTCGAACGCCGTCTCCATCGGCCGGATCTTCGCATCGACCTGAATCGATCGCTTGCGCGCGGGGTCGAAACCTCTACAAACCCTGGAATCCGTGCGCCTCCTCCTCCCGCTGATGGTCCTCCTCGCGCCCGCGTGGGCGCACGCGCAGGCCTGCGTGGGCGACACGGCGGACTGCGTCACGCGCGCGAACGGCCTGGTCGACGAGGCGCGGATCGACGAGGCGGTGCCGCTCTACCGCGGGGCCTGCAACCGGCGAGACGCCGAGGCGTGCCGCCAGCTCGGCGCGCTCTACGCCCTCGGACGAGGCGTGCCGCAGGAGCTGCCGCGCGCCGGCACGCTCTTCGGCCTGGCCTGCGACGGCGGCAACCTGCATGGCTGTCTGCACCTCGGTCTGATGCACCTGAGCGGCCGCGGCGTCGTCCAGGACGCCCCCCGCGGCGCCTCGCTCATCGAGCGCGCGTGCGAGGGCGACGTGCCGGGCGCCTGCGACCACCTCGCGCGCTGCTATCACGAGGGCCTCGGCGTCGAGGCCGATCCGGCCCGCGCGGCGCTCCTTCGAAACCGCGCCTGCCAGTCCGGGGACACCACCGCGTGCGTCGGTCAGGCCCGCGCGCTCGAGACGACCCGGCCCGAGGAGTCGCAGCGCCTCTATCGGCGCGCCTGCGAGCGGCGTGAGCCCGCGGCCTGCCTGCGGCTGGGCGAGATGTCGCGCGAGGGCCTCGGGTCCGCCCGTGATCCTTCGGCGGCGAGCGTGTGGTTCGCCCGGGCCTGCGCGGGCGGCCTCATGGAGGGCTGCAACGCGCTCGGCATGTTCTACGAGGACGGCCGCGGCGTGTCGCGCGACGTCGCCCGCGCGGCGCAGCTCTACGGACAGGCCTGCGACGCGGGGCACCTCCGCGGGTGCAGCAACCTCGGGCGCATGCACGAGCGCGGCGATGGGGTCGAGCGGGACGTGGCGCGGGCGCGGGCGCTCTACGAGCGGGCGTGCGAAGGCGACGCCCTGGTCGGCTGCACCAACCTCGGCTTGCTCTACGAAGAGGGCACGGGCGTCCCGCAGGACATGGAGCGCGCGGCCGGCCTCTATCGCCGCGCCTGTGACGGCGACGCGCCGCTCGGCTGCACGTACCTCGGCGGCATGCTCGACGATGGCCGGGGCATGGCGCGGGATCGCGGAGCGGCGGCGCGGCTCCATCGGCGCGCGTGCGACGCGGGCGTCTCCGTCGGCTGCACGGCCCTGGGGTTGATGCACGAGCGCGGCCGCGGCGTCTCGCAGGACCTCCCGCTGGCCTCGCGCCTCTACGCGCAGGCGTGCGATCGAGACGACCCCTACGCGTGCGTCCGGCTGGGGCAGCTCTACGCGGACGGACGCGGCGTGACGCGCGATCCGACGGGGGCCTCGCGCCTCTTCCTGCACGCGTGCGACGCGGGCGAGGCGCTCGGCTGCACGCACCTCGGGCTCCTCTACCAGTCGGGGGAGGGCGTGCCGCACGACGACTCGGAGGCGACCGCGCTCTTCCGCCGCGCCTGCGACGCGGGGGATCTGCGCGGCTGCAACAGCCTCGGCTACATGCTCGAGCGCGGCCGCGGCGTGGTGCAGAACCTCGACCGCGCGGTGGAGCTCTACACGCGCGCGTGCGAGGAGGGCCTGCTCCGGGGCTGCAACAACCTGGGCTATCTTCACCTCCGCGGCGACGGAGTCGCCCAGGACGCCGCGCGCGCGGTCGCGCTCTTCCAGCGCGCCTGTGACGGGCGCAACGCGCTCGGCTGCAACAACCTCGGCACCATGCACCTGCAGGGTACCGGGGTGGCCGCCGACCCGGCCCGCGCGGCGAGCCTCTTCGAGCAGGCCTGCGACACCGGTGAGGCGCGCGGCTGCTACAACCTCGCCCTGCTGCACGGCTCCGGGCGGGGCGTCAGCCGAGACGCGTCCCGCGCGAGCGCGCTCTTCGTGCGGGCGTGCCAGGCGGGCTACGAGCCGGCCTGCGGTCGCTGAGCCGCCCCTTCGTCAGAACGGCAAGATGCCCTGCGTCCACTGGGCGTCGATTCGCCCGTCGCGCACGATCACCCGCCCGTCGACCGACACGGTGTGCTTGCGGCCGTGGAAGGTCGACCAGACGCTCGCGCTCCGTGGCGCCTTGGTCTTGTTCGGGTCGGAGTAGCCGAGCATGAGCCGGAGGCCGGGCAAGAGCGCGTCGTTGGCGAAGACCTTCAGCTCGTTCCGGGTGAGGTAGTTCGTCGACATCGAGACGAAGCCCACGTAGTCGGCGTCGGCGTCGCTCGCGAGGTGGTCGCGCAGCTCTCGCACCAGCTCTTCGTCGGCGCTCTGATGGTCCCGCAGGCGCCCGCCCGAGATGGTGAGCGTCAGCGGCCGCCGGAAGAGCGACGCGTTCGGCCGCTCGACGTGCGTGCCGCTGACGATGCGGTCGGCGACGAACGTGCCGCTGACCGCGGGCGAGTGGAAGCTCACCGCGCCGGTCGGCACACTGTCCCAGCTGCCGGGCTCGGGGACGCCGCAGTAGCGCACGATGGGGTAGCTGTGCCGCAGCTCGACCTCGAGGTCCGTGCCCTTCGGGCTCTTGACGTGCAAGACCTTGCCGGTCTCCAGGTGCTCCGCGAGGCGCTCGTTGATCCGCTCGATGAGCGTCGGGTCCGCGCGGAGCGAGCCGCCGAGCATGCGGAGCGACGCGCCGGGGACGTGGAGATGTCGCACGCGCGTGCCCTCCAGCGTCTGGATCAGGCGCTGCGCGCGCGCGAACACGGGGCCGGTCACGCTGCTGACGTAGAGGCTCGCGTCGGCGTCCGCCGCGTGCGACTTCACGAAGCGCTCGAAGGCGTCGTCGGTGCCGCTGTCGCGCCAGGCCTCGAGGGGCGCGTCGATCAGCTCGCCGCCCGCGTCCCGGAGCGCCTCGCGCAGCACGGAGAGCACCTCGGCGGCCTCGAGATGAAAGAGCACGAGCCGCTCGCCCGGCTGAAGTCGCAGTTGGCTCTGGACGAGGTTGTCCGCGCCTCGGCGCGCCAGCTCGGTGTCTCTCACCCGTAGAGGCTACCAAGCCTTCGCGGGCTTCGGGCCCTCGGGATCGCGCGTCGACGCGAACCGGCGTTCGAAGCGCGGGCGGCGGCGTGGTCGCTCTAGCGCGGACGTTGACCCGTGCGGCTCGATGAGGCTATCCGAGGGGCATGTCGAACCGCGCCGCCGCCCACCTCGCCTTCTTCCCGCTCCTCGGCCTTCTGCTCCTCGGCTGCGGAGGTGGCGACGGGTCCATCGCCGAGGCCACGTGCGAGCGCCGCGACGCGTGCGGGAACCTCATGGACCTCACCGTCGACGAGTGCGCGATGATCGAGGAGGACTACCTCGCGACCCTCGGCGGCCAGCGCGGCACGTGCGAGGCGGCCTGGGACGAGTGCCTCGCGGGCGAGGTGTGCGACGACTTTCGCGAGTGCCACGGCAACATCACCCGCGAGACCTGCGGATGCCCGGACCTGCGCGTCGCGATCCTCGACCCCGTGGACGGGCAGACGATCACGATGGAGGACGACGCGGACCCGTCCACCGGCGAGATCCAGTACGACTTCGTCGTGGAGGCGAGCTGCCTCGAAGATCTCGAGCAGGTGGAGCTGTTCATCCTCTCCCCGGTGGAGTCGTCCTACGGCTTCGGCGCGCCGGACGCGCGCGGCCGGGCCACCATCCGCGTCCCGCTGATCCCGGGGGAGAATCGCTTCGTGGCGCGCGGCATGACGAGCGACGTCAGCTCGGCCGAGATCACGGTGACGGTCTCGCCGTGAGCGCGGCCTCCCCGCCCCAGCGGGCGAGGAGGGTCGGGACGACCACCATGTTGAGGGCGGTCGAGGTCGCCAGGCCCGTCAAGATGACGAGCGCCATCGGGGCCTGGATCTCGGTGCCGGGCTCGCCGAGCGCCAGCCCGAGGGGCAGCAGCCCGAGCGCCGCCGTCAGCGCGGTCATCGTGATCGGCGCGAGCCGCTCGAGGGCCGCTCGGCGCGCCGCCTCGACCCGCTCGACCCCCTCGTGCTCGAGGTCCTGCATGCGGGTCGCGAGCAGGATGCCGTTGCGCGTCGCGATGCCGAAGAGGGTGATGAAGCCGATCGTGGTCGCGACGCTCAGCGTGCCGCCGGAGAGCCACACGCCGACCACGCCGCCCGTCAGCGCGAGCGGCAGGTTGGTCAGCACGATCGCGGTCCGCCGGCCGCTCTTCAGCGTCGCGCCGACCACGAGCATGATCCCGAGCATCGCGACGAGGCCGAGCAGGATGAGCTTCGTCTGCGCGCGCGCCTGCTCCTCGGCGCGCCCGGTCAGCTCCCAGCCCACGTCGCCCAGATCCAGACCCTCCAGCCGCGCCCGGACCGCCTCCGCGGCCGTGCCGACGTCTGCGCCCTCCACGTTCGCCGTCACGAACAGCCTGCGACGGACGCCCTCGCGCATCACGTAGTTGGGCGCGGGCTCCACACGCACGTCCGCGATCGCCTCGATCGGGACCGTGGCCCCCGACGGCGTCGGCACGAGCGTGGCGCGCAGCGCCGCCGGGTCCTCGCGCAGCCGATCGCCGAAGCGGACCATGACGTCCGTCGCCACGCCCTCCTCGAAGATGGGCTCGGCGCGCTGACCCCAGAGCGCGAGGCCGATGACGCGCGCCGCCTCCCCGCGCGACATGCCGTAGCGAGCCGCCGCGTCCGCGTCGACGTCCACGCTCAGCTGCGGCACGTCGACCATCGGCTCCATCTCGACGTCGACCAGCCCCGGCAGCGCGCGCAGCGCCGTCTCGATCTGCCGACCGGCCGCCCGCAGCGCGCCGAGGTCGTCGTCCACGAGCTTCACCGCGAGCGCGGTGCGATGGCCGGCCACCAGGTGATCGATGCGGTGCGAGATCGGCTGCCCGAAGGTGAAGGTCGCGCCGGGCACGACCGAGACGCGGTGCCGCAGGTCGTCGAGGAGCGCCTCGCGCGAGCGCGGATCCTCTGGGTCCAGCTGCACCTCCAGCTCGTTCCGCTCCGGGCCCTGCACGTGCTCGTCGCGCTCGGCGCGCCCCACCCGCCGCGCCACCGAGGTGACCGCGGGATCGGCCATCAGCGCCTCCTCTGCGAGCCGGCCGAGCTGATCGCTCTCGGCGAGCGACGTGCCGGGGAGGGTGACCATGCCCACGTTCAGCGCGCCCTCTCGCAGCTCCGGCAGGAACGAGCGCCCGGCCAGGGTCAGCCCGTACAGACCCAGGACCGCGAACAGCGTCGCGCCGAGCACCACCTCTACCGGGCGCTTCATCGACGCGTCGAGCGCGGGCGCGAACACGCGGATGAGCCCACGCACGACCGGGGGCTCGCGGTCGTCGCCCTTCTTCAGCGGCAGCAGGTACGAGGCGAGCACGGGCGTGATCGTGACGGCGACGAGGAGCGAGGCGCCGATCGCCACGAGGTACGCCACCGCGAGGGGCGCGAGCAGCCGACCTTCGAAGCCGCCCAGGAAGAGGATGGGCGTGAAGACCAGCGCGAGCACCAGCGTCGCGCTGACGATCGAGGTGCGGATCTCGCTCGAGGCGCGGTAGACGGTCTCGAGGATGGGTGGCCGCTCGTGCTCGGGCATGGTGCGGCGCTCTCGCAGGCGACGCGCGACGTTCTCGACGTCGACGATCGCGTCGTCCACCAGCTCCCCCACCGCGATGGCGAGTCCTCCGATCGTCATGACGTTCAGGCCGTAGCCGAGCGCGTCGAGCGCGAGCGTCGCGCCCAGGACCGACAGCGGGATCGCCAGCACGCTGATCACCGTCGCGCCGGGATGCCAGAGGAAGAAGATCAGGACGAGCGCGACCAGGATCGCGCCGTCCCGGAGCACGGTCACGACGTTGTCGATGGCGGTGTCGATGAAGTCGACCTGGCGGAAGAGATCCCGATGCAGGGTCACGCCTCGATGCCGCAGCGTGGGCTCGAGCCCGTCGAGCGCCTCGTCCACCCGCGCGGTGGTGGCGACCGTGTCCGCGGCCGGCTGCTTGACGATGCTGAGGATGATGGCGGGGCGGGCCTCGTAGCTCGCGTCGCCGCGCCGCACCGCCGCGCCCACCCGGACCTCGGCGACGTCGGCCACGGTGATCGGTACGCCCGCGCGCTCTCCGACCCGGATCGCGGCGAGATCGGCCGTGCCGGTCGCCCGCCCGAGCACGCGCACGATCGACTCCTGTGGGCCTTCGACGAGGTAGCCGCCCGGGGCGTTGGTGCTCCCGGCGCGCACCGCGTCCGCGACCTCGGTGGGCGTCAGATCGAACCGGTTCAGCGCGGCGGGATCGAGGATCACCTGGTACTGGCGCTCCGCGCCGCCGATCACCACCGCGCGGGAGATCCCGTCGACCGAGAGGAGCCGGCGCCGCACGTCGCGCTCGGCGATCCGCCGCAGCTCCATCTCGTCGACGGTGTCGCTGGTCAGCGCGATGAACGCGATCTCGCCCATGACGCTCGAGGGCGGGGCGAGCAGCGGGGCCGACGCCTCCTCGGGCAAGGTGCCCGCGACCGACTGGAGCCGCTCGGTCACGCGCTGGCGCGCGATGACGTCGTCGGTGTCCCAGTCGAAGTCGACGAAGACGATCGAGATCCCCGGCGCGGACGCGGAGCGGATGGTGCGCGTCCCCGCCGCGCCGTTGACCGCCGTCTCGATGGGGAACGTGATGAGCTGCTCGATCTCGACCGGCGCGAGGCCCGTCGCCTCGGTGACGATGACCACGCGCGGCGCGCTCACGTCGGGCAAGACGTCGACCGGCATCTCACCGAGCTCGAACAGGCCCAAGCCGGTCGCCATGGCGGCCACCGCGAGCACGATCACGCGGTGACGCAGCGAGGCGCGCAGGAGGAAGTCGACCATCAGTGCACGTGTCCGTGTGGGGCGCCGCCCTCGGCCGCGCGCGACGCCAGGTGCACGAGGTAGCCGCCGACGGTCACGACGCGCTCGCCCGGCTCGAGCCCCTCGACCACGGCGCTCCCGCCTCCGCGCGCGACGACGCGGACGGGGCGCTCCTCGAAGCGCTCGCCCTCGCGCTGCACGAAGAGGACGGGCCGGCCGTCGACGTCGATGAGCGCGCGCTCGGGCACGGTGACCCCCTCGGCCTCCTCGCCGATCGGGATGGCCACGCGGACCGAGGCGCCGACCCGCAGCGACTCCTCGGGCTCGCGGAGCGACCAGATCACGCGCACGGTGCGGGATCGAGGGTCGACGGCGCTCGAGACGTTGACCACCTCTCCCTCGAGCTCACGCCAGGTCTCCTCGCCGAGGAGCTGGAAGCGGATGTGTCCGCGGGGCCGGATCTGCGACGCCCATCGCTCGGGGACGTCCGCGCGCAGCCAGCGCTCCCCGGGGGCGAGCACGTGGAAGAGCAGCTCGTTGGCCTCCACCGCCTCGCCCGGCGTGACGCGCACGTCGTCGATCACCCCCGCGATCGGGGTGGTGATGCGCCAGCTGCCCCGGCCGCGACCTCGCTCGGCCGCGCCGTAGAGCGAGCGCGCGCGGCGTGAGGCGGCGAGCGAGGCCTCGGCCACGCGGACCGCCCGCCGGGCCTCTTCGAGCCGCCGCTCGGGGATGGCCTGATCGGCGCGCATGCGCTCGACCCGCGTCAGCTCGGCCCGCGCGTTCTCGAGGGCGGCCTGCGCGTCGACGACCTGGAGCTGGGCCCGCGTCGCGTCCTCGGGCGCGCCCGGGGTCGGCGCGAAGGTGGCGAGCTCCTCGTT
>SHBB01000499.1 GCA_004213565.1 Sandaracinaceae bacterium | reverse complement strand
GGGGGCGACGATCATGTCGGGGGCGACGATCATGTCGGGGGCGACGATCATGTCGGGGGCGACGATCATGTCGGGGGCGACGATCCCCCGGAGGCCGCCGGCCCGCCATTGCTGGTGCAAGAGCAGGTTCACGACGTTCGTCGACACGAGGTTGCCGACGTCGGACGTCAGCGAGGTCGTGCCGGACGGCGCGTCCGGGATGGCCACGCCGAGGGTGGCCGGCGGGGAGCCGAGGACCCCGGCCGCGTATCCCGTGCCGAGCACGAAGGTCAGCCCATCGGTCGAGGGGCGCACCTCGTCGTAGCGAGACGAGAAGCTCAGGGCGATGGTGCTCCCGTCGAGCCCGGGCGAGTCGAACGCGTCGGGCAGCGAGCGCACGGAGATGGTCGAGAGGAGCCGGTCGAGCAGGTTCGAGATCCCGCCCGCGAGAAAGTTGCTGATGCCGGAGCGGATGTCGTCGCCGCTCGGGCCGTCGATGTGCGACGCGACGCCGCGCTCGACCTCCTCGCGCAGGGTGCGGCCCGTAGGGAGGCGATCCTCGGCCACCATCGGGAAGTCGGCGGTCACCGCGCCCGTGAGCACGTCGTTGACCGCGATGACCTCCGCCTCGAGCTCGCCCGCCGCGTTGGTGAAGATGCGGATGTCGATCTCGAGCTCCACGAAGGCGACCGAGATCGTGCCCGTGCTGTTCAGCGGCCGCGGCGGGCCGGTGGTGCGCTCCTCGCCGGTCAGGAGCACGTCCAGCTCGACGCCGTCGCCGCGCCCGCGGAAGCGAAGGCCCTCGGCGATGGGCGTCAGGGTCGAGGTGAAGGGCCCGATCACGCGGTTGTCGACGTAGTCGACCTCGGTCTCGATGACGCACGTGCCGCCGCTCGAGAAGTCGCAGCCGCGCGTCTTGATGTCGACCATCGGATCGCTGAAGCGCGTGTCGAGCTGCTCCTGCAGCAGCCCGCCCGCGAGCGCGGTCACGAAGATGTCGTTGATGCTGTCGAGTCCGTCGGTGGCGTCACCGTCGTCGATCGCGGTCGGGCTGAGCGCCATCGTCGTCGCGGCGCCCAGGGTCTCGGTCTCGTCGCGAAAGCTCGGCGAGGCGAGCACGGAGCAGACCTCCGAGGAGATCGCGCCGAGGGTGTTCTCGGCCACGATCTCGATGTGGTTGATGCCGAAGCGCGCGGTCGACTCGATGCGGAGGAGGCCCAGGTCGTCCGGGGTCACCGCCGCGCCGTTGGCGGTGACGCTCACGAGCGAGGCCATGTCCGAGACGAGCGCGTGCGTGACCAGCGTGTCGCCCGGCGCGGCGGTGACCATCGCGCCCGGCTCGGGGCTGATGCAGCGGATGCGCGGCCCCGGCGCGAGCGCGCCCCCGTCGTCGTCGGTCGCGCCGTCGACGCCTCCGTCGCTGGCCGTCGGCCCCGAGTCGAAGGTCGGAGGCGGGGGCGCGGGCGGGCGCCCTCCGTCGCATCCGGCGAGCGAGAGGGCGAGCGCGAAGGCGACGAGCGTCGAGACGTTCTGTGGATGCATGATCTCCCCGGAGCGGACAGCGTACCTCTCCTTGCCTTCGACTTCACCGCCTCGTCCGCGGCGTCGCCGATGCGACACCCGCGTCGGCCGACCGTCGCAACTGCCTCGCGGCGAGACAGCCCCCGGCGGCTCATCCCCGACATCGGTCGCGACGATGCTTGGCACGCGCCTTGATGTCGTAGGCGTGGAGACCCTGAATGTCCGCACTCGACGATGCGATTCGCGACGACCTCCTCGTGCTGTTCGACGGCTTCGAGCCCTCAGGCGCCGCCACCGATCCGACCGACGAGCACGATCTGATCAGCGCGTGGACGGAGATCTCGTCGCCGAGCTGGACCGGCACCGTCGGGGTCTGTGGTTCGAAGAGCAGCCTGATCGCGACCGCCCCGCTGCGAGGCATCGACGCGCTCGACTGGGCGGGGGAGCTGGCGAACCTCGCGGCGGGTCGGCTGAAGTACGGGCTCCAGGTGCGCACGCGGGTCCTCGCCACGCAGGGCGTGCCCTCGGTCGCGCGTGGATCGCGGCTCCCGCGTCGCGCCTCCGCCCGCGTCATGACGCTGCGCGGGCCGGCCGGGACCCTCCGCGTCTGGGTCGATCTCGTCGACCGCCCCGGGAGTCACGGCGCCGTCGCCCGCGACCCAGGCCTCGGGCCGGGCGCGAGTCGCTTCTTCGACTGAGCTACAGGAACGAGGGGATCAGCGCGCGCACGCGCTTGAAGCCCGGCTGGAACAGGTGCGTGCGGACCGCGTTCGCGGCGGTGCCGACGCCGCGCGGCAGGGCGCGGAACTCGATGTTGAGGTGCTCGTCGTCCGACTCGATGCCGTGCAGCGTGATCAGCGGCGTCACGACGCTCAGCGCCTGGCGCACCACGGGGTTGTCGCCGATCTTCGGCTCCCGCATCAGGTCGATGGAGAGCTTGTTGTCCTTCGCCTCCACGATGACCGGCGGCAGGTCCATGTACTTCGCCAGCTCCCCGGGCTTGCTCAGATCGAGCGCGCCGGAGCGCAGCAGCGCGGCCACGGGCGTGTGGCTGTCGCCGATGACCTCCATCCAGATCTCCTCGAGCCGGATGTCCATCCGGATCTGATCGGAGTCCAGGGTGACGCGATCGATGTAGACCACCGCCGACGCGCGCACCGGCGTCTTCATCAGGTCCACGCTCGCGGTGACCCGCAGCCCGGGCGGCACCTCGGTGATGACGGGATCTTCGATCTTCCCGCCCTTGGCCGCTTGCTCCATCAGCCAGCGCAGCGCGTCCACGGGCAGCCCGGCCCGGAGGCCGAGGAGGTTGCGGACGGCGCGGGAGATCTCTCCCGGGTGACGCCGGAGATATCCCGACGCGGCGGACAGGGCCCTGGATGCGATGGACATGGGTCCCGGAGCATAACCCAACGTCTCCGCTTTGGGATCTGAAGTGTTTCCGTGGCGTTTCGCATCGGCCCCCTCGAGTCCTCGGTCGCGCTGCCGTTCACCTGGTGCTGGAGGCCGCGGGCGGCGGCTCCGCGTCACGTCCGGTCGGGTAGCCAGGAAGGCTCGACGCCGGGCGCACCGGAGGTTCGATGCGTTCTCTGCGCCCGCTCGCGCTCTGTCTCGTCCTGGTCGGCTGTCACGCCTCGACCACCGACTTCGACCCCTCGTCGGCGGAGGCGGGACTCCTCGAGGCCGGCGACGTCGTCGCGCCGTTCCACGCGTCGGTGGTGCGCGCCCGCGAGGTGCGGCTGGCCTTCGACCCGACGGAAGGCGCCCGCTCCCCGGACGAGGGGACGCCGCGCCCGAGCCTCCGGCTCAACCTCTTCGCGGACGCGGTCTTCGACGCGCGGCTCGAGCGCATGCGCCGCCTCGAGCACGGCGTGGTGTGGGAGGGCGTCGTGGCCGGCGCCGAGGGCTCCTCGGTCGTCATCGCGGTCGACGACGGCGGCGCGATCGCGGCCACGGTGCGGGTCGGCAACGCGCGGGTCGGGCGCCGCCTGTTCTCCCTCACCCCGCGTGGCGGCGGGGTGCTCGCGGTCGAGTGGGACGAGTCCGCGGCGCCGCAGGATCACGCGTCGGTCACGCCCCGCGCGCTCGCGCCTTCGTTCCGGGTGCCGACCCGGCCGGAGCCGTCGCCCGACGCCGACGTGGAGGTCGACGTGCTCGTCGTGTACTCCGCGGAGGCCGCCCACGCGGCGGGGTCCGAGTCCGCGCTCCGCGCCACGGTCGAGCTGGCCGTGACCGAGGCCAACCGCGCGTTCGACGAGAGCGGCGTCGCGGGCCGCGTGGCGCTCGCCGGCTTCGAGCCGGTGGAGTACGACGAGACGGGCTTCGACTTCGAGCGCGCGCTGCGGGAGCTCTCCACGCCCGGCGACGGTCAGCTCGACGACGTCCAGGAGCTGCGCGACGCCTATGGCGCCGACCACGTCGTCTTCGTCATCGATCACGCGGGACCGTACGCGGGCATCGGCTACCAGCTCACGGCGGGCAACGCGTCGTTCTTCGAGCCGGCCGCCTACGCCGTCGTCTCGCGCGACTACGCGGCCGGGCACTACACGTTCGCGCACGAGCTGGGGCACAACTTCGGGGCCAACCACGACCCGGCGCACGCGTCGGACGGGTGGCGCGTCGACAGCCACGGGCACCAGGATCCGGCCCACGAGTTCCGCACCATCATGGCCTACAGCTGCGACGGCAGCTGGTGCGGCCGCGTCGGGCGCTGGAGCAACCCGGGGGCTCTCCACGAGGGTCACCCGACCGGCGTCGCGGGCGTCTCCGACAACGCGCGCACCCTGCGCGAGCGCATGGGCGTCAGCGCGGGCTACCGCGAGCGGCCCGTCCCGCCGCCCGACTTCGCCACCCTCGTCCAGCCCGTCGAGGGCGCGACCCTGCCCGCGGGCGAGGTCCGCTTCACCTGGAACGACGTCGGCGCGTCCGCCTACTACCTGATGCTCGGCGCCTCGCCGGGGGACGACCGCTACTACCGGGGCCACCTCGGAGGGGCCAGCACCACGCACGCGGTGCGTGACCTGCCCGAGGGCGGCGAGGCGATCTTCGCGCGGCTCTGGACCCTGAAGGACGGCGCGTGGCGCTTCAGCGACCACCGCTACACCGCGCACCGCGGCGCCTTCCGCGGCGCGCGCCTCGGCATGCCCGGTGACGGCGAGACCCTGTCCACGACCTGGTCCTGGTTCGGCTGGCGCCCGGTCGACGGCGCATCCGAGTACCGGCTCGAGGTGGGCACCGAGACGGAGCCCGGCCGCTACGCCGATCAGGCGCTCGGCCTCGAGACCTGGGCGCTCGTCGCGGGCCTGCCGGCCGACGGCTCGCAGATCGTCGCGCGCCTCTCCACGCGCGGCCCCTCGGGTTGGGTGGTCGAGGAGGCGCGGCTGACCGCCTGGCGCGCGCCCGAGCACGCGAGCGTGATCCTCGCGCCGCCGTCCGGGAGCACCCTGGACGCGTCGGTCGTCTTCGAGGTCAGCGAGAGCACCGCCTCCGCGCGCTGGATCGTCGTGCGCGACGCTCACAGCTTGCTCGCGGTGCAACCCATCGCGGGCCGCGTGGTCCGGGTCGACGGCCTGCCCACCGACGGCCGCGCGCTGATCGCGCAGGTCTACTCGCTCGGCCCCGACGGCTGGGTGTCGACGACCGCTGCCTACCGGGCGCGTTGAGCGCGGTCATCGTCCCGCGAGGCGGTCAGGGCGGTGACCGAGTCGTCCATGGTCAGCTCTGACTGAAGGCGTCTTCTTCGAAGACGTAGAGCACACCCGCCCCGAAGTTCAGCGCGCTCGACAGAGTCGCGGGCAACTGTCCCACGAAGCCCTCGGAGGCTCGTTCGCCCTGTAGCCAGGTCGGCGCACCCCCCAGGTAGCCCACCGAGAGGAGCGCGCGACGCGCGAGCGCGATGGCGCGTGCGACCTCCGGGGCGACACGGTCGCTGCAGTCGCCGGACTCGTCCCACCAGATGCCGTGGTCGAACACCGAACGAGCCACGTCGACCGGTACGCGATCGAGGGCCTGGGCGGGCCGGCGGCGGATCACCTCGGATCCCACGTCCGCGGGAAGCGGCTCGTCGCTCGGCGGCGCGGGCGGCGACCTGCGAACGCGAACACGGCCGGGCTCGAACGCGTGATCGAGGGCGATCAACGGGACGAAGATCGTGACCTGCTCGCCCGCACGGGTGAAGGTCGCCAGATGGTCGAGCCGGTCGTCTTCATCCCACTCCACGGGCGCGCCGCGAGTGAGCTCGTCCAGCGCCTCGCGCACGACGTCGCCGCGTGGCCAATCGCCGGCCGGAGGCGGGCCGAAGAGGCGGTCCTCGGGGACTGAGTCGGCCTCGGACCCGAGCGCGATCAGCTCGATTCGCACGGTGTCCCCGCCCGCGAGCGTGGTCGCCCGACGCAGGGCGCGCTGGGCTCGCAGGCGGTGGGTCGCGTACGCCAGGCTCGGCGCGGTCTGCCGAAGGCGCTGCATCCACTCCGCCTGGTTCGGGTCCGACTCCTGGAGAACGGACGCGAGGTCACGAAGGCAGCGCGCGTCCTGTCGCGAGGGCTCGAGTCCCGCGAGCTCCACGCGCTCGAGGCGCTCCGCGAGCTCGGAGGAAGCGAAGCGCTCCGTCGCTTCGGCCGAGAAGACCTCGTCGTCCAACCCGACGAGACGCAAGGTGCGGAGCGCCGGCAACACGTGCGGATCGGAGAGGACCTCGAGCACCCGATCGCCGCTGCCCGCCGCGACGAGCTCGAGCTCCTCGACGGCGGCGGAATTCGAGTCGCTGATGAGCAGCTCCAGACCTCCGCTCCCGACCAGCGCCTCCTCGTCCCGGATCGCGCGCATCCAGGGAAGCAGTGGGTGGAACATCCCTTCCCGCGCGCACTCGGGGCGGTGGGCCATGTCCACGCGGCGCTCGACCGGTTGCAGCGCATCGAGCTGCGGTCCGCAGAGCTCCCTGACGCGGCGCACGGCGTCGTCGGGGAGGTCCGGCAGCTCGTTCCCGACGATCTGGTGGAGTCGCTGCATGGGTGGATCGTGCGAGCCGAGCGCCGCGAGCTCGGCGCGAACGAGCTCCAGCCAGTCGGTGACGGGCGACGTCGGCTCGGGCACGGCCGCACCTCTTCGGAGGAGCCACCAGAGACCTCCGAGGGTGAGGACCAGAGCGAGAATGGCGAGCAGAGCGACAAAGGCTGCGGTCATGGTCTCTCCCCTTTCCTCGCGACGGACATACGACCGCTACGTCGCAATCTCCCTCGACCGTGGCACTCGAGTTGATCCGCTGTGGCGAAAGACTAGAGAGTTGACCCTTTCAGCACGTGACCGAGGAAGCAACGCGGTCCAGGAATCGTAGGGAGCGGCAGGCGACGGGAGGTAAGCGGACCGCCTCTCTAGCGTCGCGCGAGGAAGGCGCGCAGCTGCGCTCCGTCCGCGCCGGGCACGAGACGCGACAGGATGTCTTCCGGGCGCCCGGCCTCGACCTCGGAGAACGCCTCGCGCACGCCGCGCGCCCCGCGACGCTCGAGGTGGAAGGCGAACATCGCCAGGCTCTGGTGGTAGGCGAGCCGGGCGTCGTCGGGGTCGTCGATCACGAGCAGCTGCCCCTCGAGCGAGGCGAAGGGGATCACCGCGCCCCGCTCGACCATGCGCTGCCACGAGCGCAGGACCGAGGACCGCGGAGGGCCCTCGAGGTGCTGGGCGAGGCCCTCGTTGAGCCAGTGGGGGATCGGGCCGTCGACCTCGGCGAGCTGCGCGTGCGTCGCCTCGTGCCGCGCCGTGCGCGCCCAGTCCGGCGCGGTGACGCCCTGCACGTCGAGGTGCAGCACGCCGTCGAAGATCCCGCCGCTCCACGCCGGCGCGCAGGTGGCGCGACGCATGTCGTCGCGGCTCGCCCAGATCACGACGGTGAGCGCGTCGCGCCGCCGCTCGCCCGTGAGGGTCGCGGTCTCCTCGAGCGCGTCCGTCAGCGCGCGCTGGACGCCGTCGACGCGCTCGGGTGTGACGCCCCGACGCGGCCATCGGAGGGTCACGCCGTCGAACGTGCGGCGCTCGAGCGCGCGCGCCATCTCGGCTCGCGCGTCCATCCGCTGGGTCCAGGTGGTCACGCGCGTGTCCTCGGGGACGAGGTCCAGGTAGCGCCGCCCGCGCGCGGCCGCGCCTTCGAAGTCGCCCGCGTCGC
>SHBB01000498.1 GCA_004213565.1 Sandaracinaceae bacterium | reverse complement strand
GAGGACGTCGAGGAGCGCTACCTGGCGTTCGCCCGCCTCGCGCACTTCGCGACCGACGACGAGCTGAAGCGGGCCTGACGGCTCTGGTACTGTTCCGCGCTGGCGGTGGGGATGCCGCCGAGGGAGAGGGATGTCGATGACGCGCTTTGTTTGCCTTGTCGCTTGTGTGTCCGCGATCGCGTTCGTGGGCTGTGACGATGGAACCGTCGACCCGGCCGACACGGGGACCGGCGGCGGGGACGCCGGCATGGTGTGCCAGACCCCGCCGGACCTGCCGGAGGGGACGCGCCCGGATCCGAGCGCGGTGAGCTGCCCGACCGAGGCCACCCCCGCGCCCGACGAGCAGATGGGCAGCTGCTGCTGGCGCAACAGCAACGCCGGCCAGCTCGGCACGCCGGAGCTGCGCCTCAGCTACATCGACATCGTGGGCCCGGCCGGCTCGCCGCTCTCGAGCGGCACCGTGCGGCGCGTGCTCAACGAGGCGGTGCAGGAGGAGACCTTCAACTGGCTCATCCGCACCGAGGGCGCCGACGCGGACGGCGACGTCACCATCACCACCGGCTTCGGCCGCCGCACCGCCGACGGCACCTACGAGTTCTCGCAGGGCAGCGGCGGCGCCGAGGGCGACCCGGACGCGTGGTGCCCGGTGACCATCCCCGCCTCGCTGGCGGGGGAGACCGTCACCTCGAACCCGATCGACGGCTCCATCACCGTCCCGATCTTCGACGAGGCGGGCGTGGAGGTGCAGGTCGAGCTGACCCTGCGCAACGTGGCCATCGAGACGGCGACCTTCGGCGAGGATCGCAGCTGCGTCGGCTGGCAGGTCTCGCGCCCGTTCACGTACCACCCCGAGGGCCTGCTCACGGGCTACGTCGAGGTGGAGCCCTCGCGCACCGGCACCATCAACACGCCCGGCGTGATGACCACGGTCTGCTCCGCGCTCGCGGGCAGCCTCAGCCTCACCTACTGCGAGGACACCCCGCAGGCGGAGTGGGCCATCAAGCCCGACGCGCTCTGCGACGCCAGCGGCTGCCAGGCCAACACGGCCTGCGGCGACGACGTCTGCGACCCGGCCACCGAGTGCAACGCGTGGCGCTTCGTCGCGCACTTCGCGGCGAACGGCGTCGACATCACCAACGACGCCTGCCCGTAGGCGCCGCCTTTCTCGCGCGGCCACGCAACCTCGGCGCGCGTCCCCCGATGACGGTGTACTCTCTGAGCGCACCGAAAGGGGACGTGCACCATGCGTTGGCTGATCTTGACCTCGACCCTCCTCGTCTTCGCCTGTGACGGCGAGGCGCCGGCTCCCGACGCCGGCCCTCGCGACGCCCAGGTCGTGATGGACTCCGGCCCGGCCGAGCCCTGCACCGCGGACCGCGAGTGCGACGACGACCTGTTCTGCACCGTGCACCGCTGCCTCCCCGGGAACCCGGCCGGCGACGCGCGCGGCTGCGTCATGGTCGACGACCCCTGCGCGCCCGGCGAGGTCTGCGACGAGGCGATGGACCGCTGCGCCACGGAGACGTGCGGCCCCGACCCGGACGCCGACGGCGACGGCGTGGACTCGATCGCGTGCGGCGGCATCGACTGCGACGACGACGACGAGTTTCGCTTCCCGGGCAACGCCGAGGTCTGCGACGCCATGGGGCACGACGAGGACTGCACCGACGAGACCGTCGCCGGCGCCACCGACGGGGACCTCGACGAGGACGGCTTCACCAGCGCGCTCTGCTGCAACGGCGCCAACTGCGGCGACGACTGCGACGACGACGACCGCTCCGTCTTCCCCGGCGCCCGCGAGCTCTGCAACGGCCGCGACGACGACTGCGACGGGATGACCGACGAGGAGCCCCCCGGCGCCGACCCCCTCTGCCCCGGCGGCACATGCAGCGCGGGTCGCTGCGATCTCGCGGGCTGGGACCGCACCCTGGGTGGCGGTTCGTCCGATCAGGGCAGCGCGGTGGCGATGGACGCCCTGGGCAACGTCTACGTGGTGGGCGCCGTCGATGGCGCCGCTGACTTCGGGCTCGGCTCGGAGCCCGGGTTCGGCGGACGCGACGCGTACATCGCAGCGTTCGGCGCCGATGGTTCCTATCGATGGCACCGCCGCTACGGCGGCTCGGCGACCGACGAGGGCTTCGGCGTCTCGGTGGATGACACCACGAACACTGTCTATGTGACCGGGGCGGCGACGGGCGCCTTCGATCTGGGCGGCGGCGTTCGCTCCGGGTCGGGGCCCCGCGCGTTTCTCCTCGCCCTCCAGACCGACGGTACCTACCGCTGGGATCGGGTGTTCGGCTTCTCGACCTTCATGACCACCGAGGCCACCGCTGGCCGGGTCTACGTGGCCGGCTTCGCGAGCTCGGCCGTCGACCTCGGGGGCGGCTCGCGTCCCATCACCGGGACGAGCGGCGGCTTCGTGGCCGCCTATGACCAGGACGACAACCACATCTGGGACCGTGTCTTCTCGGGCGCGGCCGGGACGACGGTGCTCACCCTCGTCTCGCACGCCGACGCTGCCGGCGTCTTGATCGCGGGCGGCTTCGCGGGCGGCGCGGTGGACTTCGGGACCGGCCCCCTGACGAGCGGCGCCAACGACGATCTCTACGCGGCCGCGCTGGACCCTGACGGAACGACCTCCTGGGTCTACACCCGGAGCGGCTCCGATGACTCCTACGCCAACGCCGCGCGCCGCTTGCCCTCCGGCGAGGTGATCATCGGCGGCGTCTACGACGGCACCATCGACTTCGGCGGGGGTCCACGCGACGCCCCCGGGCTCTTCGGCTGGTCCTACCTGGTCCGGCTCTCCGCCACGGGTGCGCACCTGGCGGATCGCGTCTGGGGCGGTGACGGTGGGGACGTCGTGAACGACATCGCCGTCACCTCCAGCGGCGACATCGTCGCCGTCGGGCGCTTCGCGGGGACCGTCAACTTCGGCGGCGGCACTCGCACGGCGACCGGGTCGACGGACATGTACATCGTGACCTACGCGCCCACCTTCGCACATCGCTCCGACAGGGTCTTCGGCTCGACCGGGAGCAACGAAGCGAGATCGATCGCGATCGGACCGGCCGACAGCACCGCGGTGGTGGGGGCCTTCTTCGAGCGGATCGATCTCGGCTCGGGCCTTCGCACGGCCGAAGGCGAGACGGACGCCTTCGTCGTCCGGCTGCCGAACTGAGCCAGCGGCGCGAAAGGGCCCTGCAAGGGACCGCCGCCGTTGAAACAGGTTCAACCACCGCTGTATGCTCGTCCAGACGTGTTCGCCCCGTGCGCAGTCATGCGCGCGGCGAGCCTTCTGGAGGTCAGGGGATGGACCGCTTCGACGTATCTAGCTTTTCTCGTTCCGCGATGGTGGTGGCCTTCGCGCTGGGCACCTTCGGCTGCGGAGGCGGCGGCTGCTCGAGCTGCGAATCGTGCGGTCTGACGCCGATTCCGGGCGCTTACCCGCTCGAGCACCGCATCGACAACTCCGCCCAGGTGCGGCTCACCTCGAGCGGCATCTCGTTCATCGAGGACAACATCGAGGGGATCATCTCGACCGTCCTGCCGGACGGGCTCGATTTCGACATCCCGCGTACGGCGGGCAGCGCGTCCGGCTTCGACTACGAGCTGTGCCCCGACGAAGACTGCGTGGCGCACGGTGAGGTCCACGAGTTCACCCTGGATCCGGCGAACCCCAACCGACTCGTCGCGCACATTCGCGTCGTCTTGGACAGCCGCGACGCGGCCGGGGACCGGCGACACATCCCGGTGCGGGTCGGCTCGGGCTTCCTCGCCTCCACCTGCCGGGTCGACGTGGACACCCGACGCGGCTCTCGACCGTACGTCGGTCTCGTTGCGAACATCGACTTCGAAGAGGACACCCGCCCGGCGCGCGCGGGCTACACGCGCATCGTCGTGTCGGACGCCGATCTCGCCGAGGGCGAGGACATCGAGAACGACGACATCGAGATCGGTGGATGCGCCGCCTACGCGTGGCTGCTCAACCTGCTGAAGGGGACCCTCGTCAACGAGATCGAGGGGCAGATCTCCGGGATCATCCAGGAGCAGGTCGACTCCGCCCTGTGCACCACCCGCGGCGAGTACGGCTGCCCGTCCGGCACCTTCTCGGTGCCCGATGAGAACCCCGACTCCACGTGTCGCTTCGCGAACGACTCCGACGCCGAGTGCGTGCCGATCCTCCTCGGCATGGACGGCCGGGGTGACCTCGGCGGCCAGCTGATCGGTGGCTTCTCGCCCGGGACCCACGCCTACATCCAGATGCTGCTCGCCAGCGGGGGCGACGGCGAAGCCGTCAACGAGGGCATGAGCCTCTTCTTCTACGGCGGCTTCATGGGCATGGATCGGACCTTCGCCGAGACGCCGGCGCATCACCCCTGCGTGCCGGTCGTGGAGCCCCCCGCCCTGCCCGCGGTGCCGCGCGCGGCCTCCTTCCGCGACAACAACATCCCCGGCACCACGGACGAAGCCCACCTCGGCATCGGCATCGCCGAGGACTACATGGACTACGCCGGGTACGGGTTCTTCGACTCCGGCGCGCTCTGCATCGGAGCCGGGACGCGGTTGAGCCAGCAGCTCAGCACGGGCCTCGTCTCGGCCGCGATCATGTCGCTGCCGGACCTGACCTTCCCGGAGGAGAACTCGGCGCTGACCATCGCGGTGCGACCGCAGCAGCCGCCGGACTTCACCGTCGGCGCGGGGACCGAGGCAGATCCGCTGCTGACGATCACCCTGCCCGAGGCCCAGATGGACTTCTACGTCTGGAGCACCGAGCGCTACATCCGCTTCATGACCTTCCAGACGGATCTCGTGATCCGGATGAACCTGGTCATCGAGGAGGGCGAGATCGTGCCGATGATCCTCGGCATCGACGCGACGAACTCGTCGGTCACGAACAGCGAGCTGCTCCAGGAGCGCGCCGAGTCGCTCGCGGGCACGCTCGAGACGCTCATCAGCTCGTTCGCGGGGATGCTCACGAGCGGGATCAGCCCGATCGCGCTGCCCGACATCATGGGCTTCAACCTCGAGGTGCCCGACGGCGGCATCACGCAGGCGACCGAGGGTGAGGACCGCTTCCTCGCCATCTTCGCCAACCTCGCGCTCGCCGGCCCGATGCCCTTCACCTCGCCGGTGGAGACCACGCTCCGGGTGAGCGACCTCGAGCTGGACCGGGAGTCGATGGATCCGGAGCACTGGGCCGAAGGCGAGGGCAACCGCGCCTGGCTGCACTTCGCGGCCGAGGGCCCGCTCGGGGTCGAGTACGAGTACAGCTACCGGATCGACGGCGGCCCCTGGTCGCGGTGGACCACCGACGAGCGGCTCCAGATCGCGGACGAGATCCTGCTCCTGCAGGCGCGTCACGAGATCGAAGGCCGCGCGCGCGTGCTCGGCGAGCCCGGCAGCGTCGACCCGACGCCGGCCCGCGCCGACCTCGTGATCGACATCCTCGCGCCCACCGTCACCGCGGAGCGCACGTTCGAGGGCATCGAGGTCGACGCGACGGACATCGTCTCGGCCGCCGACGCGCTCGAGTACCGCTACGAGATCGACGGCGCCTGGACGGCGTGGTCGAGCGACGCGGTCCGGACGCTCGAGGAGGACGCCACCGTGACGCGCGTCGAGGTCCGCGACGAGGCGGGCAACGTCGGTCGCTCGCAGCACGCGCTCATCCGCGGCCTGCCGAACTCGGCGGCCGGTGACGGATGCGGCTGCTCGGCCCCCGGCGCGGGCTCGAAGCTGCCGCTCGGCGCGCTCGGCCTGCTCGCCCTGCTGGGCATCGCGCTCGGTCGTCGGCGGGCCCGGGAGGTCCCGCGTCGCCGTCGGCGCGTTCCGTTTCTGTCGCTCTTCTCGGTGATGGCGCTCACCGCGCTCCTCGCGAGCGGCTGCGAGTGCGGCACCAACATGCCCGACGGCCCCTGCGCGGGTGGGTGCGCGCCCGCGTCGCCGCCGGCCGATCCGACCGGGTCGGCGTGCTGCGAGGCGCAGGACATGTGCGTCGAGTACAACGTGGACGAGCTCTGCGAGCCCGGGTTCACCTGCCCGGTCGACAACGTCGAGATGGACGCGGAGAGCTGCGGCTTCTCGTGCTCGAGCTGTGAAGAGAAGCCGCCGCTGCCCCCGGGTCAGCTCGCGACCTACCTCGACGCGGTCGTGGACGACGCGGGCGCGGTCTACGTGAGCGGCTACAGCCCGGGCGCCCGGGGCGTGCCCTACGGCGACCTCGTCTTTGGCCAGTGGAACGGCACGGCCGTCGACTGGGAGATCGTCGACGGCGCCCCCGAGGGTCCCGTCACGGGCGGGCCCAGCGGCTGGCGCGGCGGCGTGTTCGCCCCCGGGGACGACGTCGGCCAGTGGACCAGCATGGTCCAGCAGGACGGCAGCTTCCTCATCGCCTACTACGACGTCGACAACGGCGCGCTCAAGCTCGCCGCGGGCGGCCCCGGCGGGACCTGGGCCACTCACACGATCGACGCGGCGGGCGACAGCGGCCGCTACGCGTCGCTCGTGCTGACCGAGGCGGGCGTGCCGGTGGTCTCGTACCTCCGCATCGCCGAGGACACCGAGACGCCGGGCAACATCCGCAGCGCGGTGATGGTCGCGACCGCGAACCTCGCCAACCCGAGCGCGGAGACCGACTGGACCGTGACCGAGATCGCCGCGGGCCCGATGGCGTGTCGCCCCGAGTTCTGCGCGACCGGCACCACCTGCATCGAGGACGGCCAGTGCGTGACGCCGACCTCCGACTGCAGCGCGGACTGCGCCAGCGGTGACGTCTGCTTCAACGGGAGCTGCCGGACCGGGCTGCCCGCCGGCTACGTCGAGGACATGCCCCCGGCGCTCGGCCTCTACACCTCGCTCGCGGACGCGGGCGGCGGCCAGCTCGCGCTGGTCTACTACGACCGCTCGAGCGGCAACCTCTACGGCGCGGCCTTCGACGGCTCGGCGTGGAGCGCGCCCTTCCTCATCGACGGCTACGCCCTCATGGACCCGGACGTCGGTGACTCGGGCATGAGCGCGAACCTCTTCGTCGACTCGGCCGGGCTCTGGCACGTCGCTTACGTCGACGGCACCGAGGAGACCCTCCGCTACGCCCAGGTGCAGCCCGACGGAACCGTCGTGCTCCGCGAGGTCGTGGACGACGGCTCGACCGACGGCACCGCCCGCTTCACCGACGGCCGCCACATCGTCGGCGACGACGCCTCCATCGTGGTCGAAGAGGGCGGCGCGGTCCGCATCGCCTACCAGGACGCGACGGCCCAGGACGCCGTCGTCGCGGTCCGCCCCGCCGGCGGCGGCGACTGGGCGATCGCGCACTTCGACACCGAGGACTCCACCGGCTACTGGATCGAGCAGGAGCTCCTCGGCACCGTCAGCTACGCCGTGATGTGGTGGCGCTCCCGCGACGGCCGCAACATCGTCGACGGCATCCGCGTCGTCACCCTCGAGTAGCCCACCCCGCTCCCAACCGACGAGGGCGCGCCCGACAGCGGTCGCGCCCTCCGTCGTTCCGTCCCCTTCGACCCAGCGCGACCGACCGGAGGAGCGAGCGCAGCGAAGCGAGCCCACGGCCATCCCGAGGAGCGAGCGCAGCGAAGCGGGCGCACGGCCATCCCGAGGAGCGAGCGCAGCGAAGCGGGCGCACGGCCATCCCGAGGAGCGAGCGCAGCGA
>SHBB01000497.1 GCA_004213565.1 Sandaracinaceae bacterium | reverse complement strand
GTGGAGCAGCTGCGCCGACGAGGCTTCGAAGGTCGGATCCAGCTGGTGGGGGAGGAGGCGCCGCGCCCCTACGAGCGCCCGCCGCTCTCGAAGAAATTCCTCCGCGGCCAGATGGACGAGGAGAAGCTGTACTTCCGGCCGCTCGACTTCTACGCGGAGCGGGAGATCGAGCTCGTGCTCGGCGCGCGCGCGACGGGCCTGGACGCGGACGCGCGGTCGGTCACCCTCGAGGACGGCCGCGCGCTGGCCTACGACCAGCTCGTGATCGCGACCGGCGCGCATGTGCGTCGTTTGCCCGTCCCCGGCGCGGAGCTCGAGGGAGTTCACTACGTGCGCTCGCTCGACGACAGCCGCGGGCTCGCGGCCGAGCTCTCCGCGGGGCGCCGCGCCGTCGTCATCGGCGCGGGCGTCATCGGCGCCGAGGTGGCGGCCGCGTGCCGCGAAGAGGGCGTCGAGGTGGTGATGCTCGAGGCGGCCGAGCTGCCGCTCCTCCGCGCCTTCGGCCCCGAGATCGGGAAGCTCTACGACGCGATCCACCGCGACCACGGCGTGGATCTGCGCTGCGGCGTGAAGGCGACGGCCCTGCTCGGGAGCCGCCGCGTGGAGGCGGTGGAGACCTCCGACGGCGCACGCGTGGACTGCGACTTCGTCGTGATCGGCGTCGGCGTCGAGCCGTGCGTCGAGTGGCTCGAGGGCTCGGGGGTGGCGCTCGACCGCGGCGTGCTCGTCGACGATCGCTGCCGCACCAACGTCCCCGGCGTGTTCGCGGCCGGCGACGCCACGCGGTGGTGGAGCGAGCCGCACGGCCGGCACATGTCGGTCGAATCGGTCGACAACGCGCAGACCATGGCCTCCCACATCGCGGAGAACGCGGTCGGCGCCGACTCGGTCTACGCCCCGGTGCCGTTCTTCTGGTCCGATCAGTACGACTTGAAGCTGCAGATCGTCGGCCACGTCGGCGCCTACGATCAGGTGGTCATCCGGGGCTCGCTCGAGGACCGCAAGCTGACCGCGTTCCACCTCGAGGGCGGCAAGCTCCGCTTCGCGGTCGGCGTCAACCGACTCAACGAGATGGGGGTGAGCCGCAAGCTCATCTCGAGCGGCGCGACGGTGGATCCCGCCAAGCTCGCCGATGAGGACGTCAAAGGCAAAGCGCTGCTGCCGGATTGACGGCGGCCGAATACCGGCTACATCCGTGCCAGGGGAGCTGGAGCGCGCTGCGCGCTCCCCCCGTGATTTGCGAGCCGTGGGCGTCCCCGAGGTCGAGACCTCGTCCGGATCGCGCTCGACGGCTCAGACCTGCCCCGCAGCGTCCGCACCTTCACCGCCAAGGGCCAGAACCGCCCGCGACGTGCGATGATGCAGGGGCCACCCAGGCCCGAAGGGCCCATGAGAAGAGAGATGAAAGACATACAGATCGGACGGGACTCCGTCCTGAAGGCGCTCCGGACGCGAGCGCCCAGAGCCATGCACCTGATGGAGGTCGTGACCGCCCTCGAGGTGCCCAAGTCGCGACGCGACGAGGTCCGCGACGTGCTCGAAGAGCTGCGCGGCCTGAGCATGGTCAAGGAGATGCCGGGCAACCGGTTCCGCCTCGGCGAGAAGCCGAAGAAGGCCGCCCCCCCGCCCCCCGAGGCGAAGGCGAGCGGCACGCGCGACGGCGACGGCGGGGTCAGCGGCTGGCTCACCATCCACCCGCGCGGCTTCGGCTTCGTGGCCGTGGAGGACGGCGGCCCGGACGTGTTCGTGCCGGGGAGCAAGCTCAAGCACGCCATGCACGGCGACCGCGTGCGCGTGCACGCCCAGCCCTCGACCAAGGGGCGGGACGGCGAGGTGATCGACGTCGTTCGCCACGGCGTCAAGCGCGTCAGCGGCGTGCTCCAGACCAAGCGCAAGCAGTCGTGGCTCGAGACGAGCGACCCGCGCCTCCCGGAGCGCATCGAGGTGACCGGCACCATCCCGCTCGGCATCGAGCCGGGCGAAGAGGTCGTCGCGCTCATCGAGTCGTGGCCCAAGTACGAGGGCGACCAGATGCAGGCCCGCGTGCTCTCGGCCCTCGGGCCCAAGGGCTCGGCCGCGGTCGAGATCGAGAAGATCAAGATCCGCGAGGGCATCGAGGAGGAGTTCACCGAGGAGGTGCTCGCCGAGGCGCAGGCCTGGGGCTCGGAGGTCAGCAAGGACGAGATCGCGAACCGTGAGGATCTCCGCGATCTCGAGCTGTGCACGATCGACCCGCCCACCGCGCGCGACCACGACGACGCGGTCTGGGCCGAGCGGCTCGACGGCGGCGGCTTCCGCGTGATCGTCGCCATCGCCGACGTCTCGTACTACGTGCCCGAGGGCAGCTCGCTGGACTCGGCCGCGCTCGAGCGCGCGACCTCCATCTACCTGCCCGACCGGGTGATCCCGATGCTGCCCCACGAGCTGAGCAGCAACCTCGCCTCGCTCGTCCCGGACGAGGACCGCCTCTGCATGGCGGTCGAGGTGGAGCTGGGCGCCAAGGGCGCGATCAAGAAGCACCGCTTCATCGAGGGCGTGATGCGCTCGCGAGCGCGCATCAGCTATCAGGGCGCCGCGCGCGCGTTGCGCCTGAGCGAGCAGCCGGCGGTCCAGCACGAGGCCGAAGAGAAGCGCGATCTCCTGACCGTGCTCTACGACGTCTCCCAGGTGCTGCGCGCCAAGCGCCGCCGCCGGGGCAGCCTCGACTTCGACCTGCCCGAGCCCGAGATCGTCATCGACGACAAGGGCGAGCCGATCGACATCAAGCGCTCGCGCACCGATCCGGGCGTGCGCAAGTGCTACGCGATGATCGAGGACCTGATGCTGCTGGCCAACGAGGTCGTGGCCGCGGATCTCTCGAAGCGCGGTCTGCCCGCCATCTACCGCATCCACGGCGCGCCGGACGAGCAGCGCATCGACGTCTTCGCGGAGCTGGCCGAGAGCCTCGGCTACGTGCTCGACGACGACGCGGGCAGCGACCCGCGCAAGCTCGCGAAGTTCCTCAAGCGCGTCGAGGGCACGACCCATGCGCAGGCGCTGAACTTCCTGCTGCTGCGCGCGATGCAGCAGGCGACCTACGACACGGCGAACGTCGGCCACTTCGCGCTCGCGGCGAAGAACTACCTGCACTTCACCTCGCCCATCCGCCGTTACCCGGACCTCGCGGTGCACCGCGTGGTGCGCTCGATCGTGCGCCGCAAGAAGATCGACAAGGCGAAGCTGCACGAGAAGCTGCGCGTGCAGGCGGCCTCCTCGAGCCGCCTCGAGCGCCGCGCGATGACCATCGACCGCGAGGCCAACAACCTCTACCGCGCGCTGCTCATGAAGGACCGCGTGGGGGAGCGCTTCGAGGCGACCATCACGGGCGTGGCCGAGCACGGCCTCTTCGTCAGCTTCGAGGAGCCCTTCGTCGAGGCGCGCGTCCCGATCGACACGCTCGGTGACGACTGGTACGAGCTCGACCAGCTCGGCCTCCGCCTCGTCGGCAAGCGGAGCGGCGACAGCTTCGCGCTCGGCGACCGGATCACGGTGCGGCTCGAGAACGTCTCCATCGAGCAGCGCGAGCTGAGCGCGGTGGTGGAGCAGCGCCTCCCCGACGACCGTGAGCTTCTGAGCCCGCCCGACGAGCGCCGCCGGCGCAACCGCCGTGAGCGCAAGAAGGGCAAGGGCGAGCGCAACCAGCAGCGCGAGAGCAAGCGCCAGCGCTACGAGGAGAAGCGGCAGAGCAAGAAGGGCGGCCGCAGCCTCGACGGCACCACCCCGCGCAAGAAGACGCGCTCGTCGAGCGAAGGCAGCAAGAAGAAGAAGGGCTCCACGCGCGGCAAGCGCCGCTGATCGTGAGGCTCTACCGCTACGTCGGGCCGGCCGAGATCGCGACCGCGGTGGCGAGCCACGCCGCCGGGCACCGCGTGCAGACGGCGGCGTCGCTGGATCGCGCGCTCGCGGCGCTCGACGCCGAGGACGGCGCGCTGCTGACCTACGTGGTCGACGCCGAGGGCGCGCTGCGCCTCGCGGATCGCCACTCCGAGCACGTCGCGTGCGCGGGCGGCGGCCCGGTGCTCACCGCGGGCGAGATCGCGTTCGAGGAAGACCAGGCGGGCTGGCGCGTCGCGCACGCGAGCAACCAGTCGACCGGGTACTGCCCCGAGGAGAGCTCGTGGGCGCCGCTCGCCCGTTGCCTCGACGCGCTCGGCGTCTCGCACGACGGCGCCTTCACCCACCCGGTGGTCTTCCGTCGCTGCCCCGCGTGCGGAGAACGCAACCTCGTCAAGGACGGCGACCTCCGCTGCGCGCCCTGTGGCGGCCCGCTCCCCGCGGCGTGGAACTTCGAATCGTGAGCCACGCGTCCCAGCCCGAGGTGAGACCCGCGCGCCGCCTTGACAGCGACCTGACGTATCCGTAGATGCGTGTAGATGCGTACGGCTACTTGGATCACCCCCGTGTTGTTCGTGTCCCTGCTCGGATGCTCCGGCGAGATCACCGCGGAGGAGCTGTGCGGACGAGCCGACGAGGCGGGTTGCTTCGAGGGCAGCGGCGACAGCTACGACAGCTGTGTAGCCGTCAACAAGCCATCCGAGGAGGAGGCGAGGCGACTGGGCTGCGTGAGCGAGCACCAGACTCTGCGTGCCTGCATCCTGGGGGAGCTCGATGTGGGCGTCTGTGCGCTCTACGGTATCTCCGACATGTGCGGTGCCGAGATCTGGGCCGTGCGGCAGTGCCTCGGCTACGACTGAGCCGGCCCGCGAACAGGCTCGAGCCAGCGCGCCCCTCCCGGCCACACGGGGACGGCGTCAGCCTTCCGAAGGAGCGGTGACGCCGAGGAGCTCCATCGTCATGATGATGCCGGCCGCGTTCTCGGCCCGGAGCTTCACCAGACCGACGCCGGGCGCGATCCACATCGTGCCGGGCCCGCGCTCGCCGCGCTCGCCGAAGCGCTGCTCCTCTTCGTAGGTCACCCGCCACGCCTGGAAGGCGCCGGCCGGGACCTCGACGCGCTCGCGGCCGTCGACCTCGTGCTGTCGCGTCACGCGCAAGAGCGTGCGGCCCTCTTCACCGTCCGGAGCGGCGGCGTGGGCGCGGCTCGCGTCGAAGACCGCCGTGCCCTCGAAGCGCACGCCGCGGGAGAGCTGCGCCGGCCAGCGCCAGCGCGCGGGCTCGCCGAGCAGTGGCGCCTCGAGCCCGAGCTCCTCGAGGACGCCGAACCACGGCTCCTCCGCGCTGCCCCCGGGCGCGCAGCGGGTCATGCGCCGGAGCTGCTGGCGCTGCCCCTCCTCGCCGTCGACCTGGACGAGCCAGGTCACCTCGACCTCGCCGTCGGCGAGCTCCCGCGCGCTCATCGAGCGCATGTGCATCGTGATCGACTGCTCGGGGCGGCTCTGCGACCAGCGGTAGCGCAGGTGGGTGCCCACCTCGGGGATGAGGTAGTGGCCACACTCGGCCTGCGGTCCCTCGGGCTCGAGCACCAGCGCCGGCTCACGCTCCTCGGGCTCGCGCTCCTCGGGCGTCGCCGGCTCGGTTTCGACCAGCTGCCGGAACTGCGGCGTCTCGGGCTCGTCGTCCGTGACGGCCGCGGGCATGCGAGGCTGGCCGAAGTCGGGCTCAGGATCCTCGCGGAGCGCGAGGTTGACCGCGATCAGGACCCCGACCGCGACGACCACTCCGCCGATGATGAGGTTGCGGCGCATCCCGGCACGTATAGCAGCCACGGTCGAGCGGCGCCGCGGACGACCCACGCCCCCATCTACGGGTTTCGCGGTACGCTCCGCGGCCATGAAGAAGCGGCACACGCGGACCGTCCCCGAGCTCATCGCCCACAAGCGCGACGGAGGCGCCCTCTCGGAGGCAGAGATCCAGGGCCTCATCGAGGGCTTCACGGCCGGCGACGTCGCCGACTACCAGATGAGCGCCTTCGCGATGGCCACGTTTCTGAAGGGCATGACGCCGAAGGAGACGGCCGCGCTCACCCTCGCGATGCGCGACAGCGGCCGCGTCGTCGAGCTGAAGAAGGCGCCCGGGCGATACGTCGACAAGCACTCCACCGGCGGCGTCGGCGACAAGATCTCCATCTGCCTCGCCCCCATCGTCGCCGCCTGCGGGGTGCGCGTCCCCATGGTGAGCGGGCGCGGGCTCGGCCACACGGGCGGCACCCTCGACAAGCTCGAGGCCATCCCTGGCTTCAGCGTCGAGATGACGGTGAAGCAGTTCATCGCCCAGACCGATCGGCTCGGCTGCGCGCTCATCGGTCAGACCGGCGACATCGCCCCCGCCGACAAGCGGCTCTACGCGCTCCGAGACGTGACCGGCACCATCGAGTCGATCCCCCTGATCACCGCGTCAATCCTCTCGAAGAAGCTCGCCGAGGGCATCGACGGGCTGGTCCTCGACGTGAAGGTCGGCAAGGGCGCGTTCATGAAGAGCCTCGACGACGCGCGCGCGCTCGCGAAGTCGATCGTGCGGGTCGGCAAGCTCGCGAAGAAGAAGGTCACGGCCGTGCTGACCACGATGGACACCCCGCTCGGCCACGCGGTCGGCAACGCGCTCGAGACCGCGGAGGCCATCGACGTGCTGCACGGTCGGGGCCCCGCGGACGTCCGGGAGATCACCTTCGCGCTCGGCGCGGAGATGATCCGCCTCGCCGGGCTCGCCAAGACCGAGAAGGAGGCGCGCGCCCAGATGACGCAGGCCATCGAGAGCGGCGCGGCGGCGGAGGTCATGCGCAAGATCATCGCGGCCCAGGGCGGGGACCCGGACGTGGTCGACGATCTGAACAAGCTCCCGCGCGCCAAGAGCAAGCTCGCCGTGAAGGCCCCGAAGAGCGGCTTCGTGCACGGCATCGACGCGATGGAGATCGGCCTGACCGGCGTGGCCCTCGGCGCCGGCCGCACCCGCGCCGACCAGGACGTGAACCCCGCCGTCGGCGTCATGCTCGAGAAGAAGCAGGGCGATCGAGTGCAGAAGGGCGAGACCCTCGCCTACCTCCACGTCGACGCGCGCAAGGGCACCAAGGCCCTCGCCGACCGCGTCGCCGCCGCCTACCAGCTCGGCCCGCGCCCCCCCAGCGTCAAACCCCTCGTCCTCGACGTCATCCGCCGCTGAACAGCCGGCCGCTGAACCGCTGCCGTCAGCTCAGGCCAGGGGCTTCCGCCACAGAGCAGCCTGCCCGCGGGCGGGCGCCTCGGCAGCTGAGAACGGGGACGCTCTTCGTCATATCGTCATAGCTCGAAGCTACTGGATTGATTGAGCTTTCCCGAATGACGATAAGACGATGAGCGTCCCTGGGGCACAGCCGGCCCTGCTGAAGTCCAGGCCAGGGTCTTCCTCCACCGGGCAGCCCGCGGGCTGGCGCCCCGCGGACGCGGGCGACGAGGTCCCCCGACGGGGGGGCTCCGTCAGGGACGCGGGCGGGCGGGAGCGGCAGCAGGAGCGGAGCCGGCAGCAGAGCCGGCAGCAGAGCCGGCAGCGGAGCCGGCGCCGGCAGCGGCAGCAGAGCCGGCAGCGGCTGCGGCTGCGGCTGCGGGAGCGGCAGCGGCAGCGGCAGCGGCAGCGGCAGCGGCAGCGGGAGCGGCAGCGGTAGCGGAAGCGGGAGCGGAACCGGGAGCGGGAGCGGGAGTGGCTGCGGCTGTATGCGACCAGTAGGAGGGCCGCGCCGAGTACGACAATCCGGACCGCGATCGGTCGGTCGCTTCGC
>SHBB01000496.1 GCA_004213565.1 Sandaracinaceae bacterium | reverse complement strand
CGCCGCGCCCAGCGCGCCAGTCGCTCCTCCGAAATGCTGAAGCATTTCGTCGTCGGCCCGCCGCGCTGGACGCGACGTCGCGCTCGCCGATCCATCACGCGCATCTTCGCCGCGCGCTGCTAGCGACCGGGCCGTGAGCGACGTCGATCTCGAGACGATCCGCGCGCGCCTCCGCGACGTCGACCCGCGCAGCGAGCCCTCGCCCAGGGCGGCGGTGGCGGCGGTGCTGCGCGAGCACGCGGGGCGCCCCGAGGTCCTGTTCATCCAGCGGGCGGAGCACCCGGACGATCCCTGGAGCGGGCACATGGCGTTCCCCGGCGGGCGGCTCGATCCGACGGACGACAGCCTCGAGCGGACCGCGGTGCGCGAGACCCACGAGGAGCTCGGGCTCGATCTGCGCGCGCACGGGCGGCTCGTGGGTCGCCTCGACGACGTGCCCACCCACAAGACGGGGCTGGTGGTGCGGCCCTTCGTCTGGACGCTCGAGCGCCTGCCCGTGTTGACGCCGAACCACGAGGTCGCGGAGGTCTGCTGGGTGGACCTGCCCTCGCTCATGAGCGGCGAGCGCGACACCGGCTACGACCTCGACTGGAAGGGGAGCCGGCATCGCTTCCCCGGCTACGCGGTCGGTGATCGCGTGGTGTGGGGGCTGACCTATCGCATGCTGCAGATCTTCTTCGAGGTCCTGCGGGGCTGAGCTCTGCGAGACTGTTTCCTTGCGAGATCGAGGGCGCCCGGGTGAGTCTTCCGCCGTGGACGACCCGGTAGCGATCGACGGCGCCGACGGGCCGCTCGTGGTGCGGCGCCTGGTGGTGTGGCGACGCCTCGAGCCGGGCGACGCGCGTACGCCGGGCACCGAGCTCGCGCCTGAGAACGACCACATCGAGGCCAAGGTCGTCCAGGTGGGGATCTCCGAGGAGACCCTCGAGGAGATGAAGCGCCTTCACGCGGCGAAGGTCGAAGCCACCGCGGTCGCGAGCGGCTGGATGACCCGCTACGAGCCGGCTGGCGTCCTCTTCGCGGCCGGCGGCGGCATGGCGGTCGGCGTCTGGCTGGACTACCTGCCCGGGCTCCTGATGCCGTTCGCGGGGAGCGTGGCCGCGCTCGGGGTGGGCGTCGGGGCGTGGACCCGCGCGATGAAGCAGCGGCGCGAGCGCGCGGTCACCGAGCGCTGGTCGAAGATGCCGGAGCGCGAGGCGCTCTCCAAGCTCGAGCGCAAGCTGGAGCCGCGCTGGAAGCGCTTCGCGGCGAAGCTGCTCGAGGACACCGGCTTCCGGGTCGAGCTGCGGGTGGGAGACGTGCACGAGGCGGAGCGGCTCCTGTCGCTCGATCCCGCCAAGCTCGCCGATCCGGCCACCTGGGAGCCGGACCCGGGCGAGAACGACGTCCGCTACGGCTGGGCGTTCGCCGACGGCCGCGTCCTGGAGCAGCAGGCGGAGCTCGAAGATACCGGCGCCGAGGTCAGTGACGTGGAGCCGGCGCGCGACGAAGAAGAGTAGGGCGCATCTCTAGCGCCAGCCGCGCAGGCGGTTCTCTTCCTTCTGGTACAGCTCGAGCGCCTCCGTCACCACGCGCAGCGCCTGGTTCGCGTCGCCGAGCTCCTCGACCTCGACCTCCTTCTTCTCCAACGCCTTGTAGTCTTTGAAGAAACGGCGGATCTCACGCATCGTGTGGCCCGGCAGCTGGTCCAGGTCCTCGTAGTCCTCGAACGCGGGATCATGCAGATGGACGGCAATGATCT
This sequence comes from Sandaracinaceae bacterium, assembly GCA_004213565.1. GTDB lineage: Bacteria > Myxococcota_A > Polyangia > Polyangiales > Sandaracinaceae > JAVJQK01. The sequence goes on along the minus strand of SHBB01000496.1, from coordinate 5,957 downwards.
TGTCGTCCTGCTGCCCCTGATCGGCCATGTGCATCACGCCGATGGCGCGCGCGGTCAGCATCGAGAGGGGCTGCACCGGCTCGTTGCCGAGCACCAGCACGTCCAGGGGGTCGTTGTCGTCGCAGTAGCTGCGGGGGAGGAAGCCGTAGTTCGCGGGGTAGTGGACCGCGCTGTACAGCACCCGGTCCACGCGCAGCATCCCCGAGGGCTTGTCGAGCTCGTACTTCACGCGGGATCCCTTGGGGATCTCGATGACGACGTTGAAGCCGTCCTTGATCGTGGCCGCGGGGTTGGGGAGATCGTGCCAAGGGTGAACCATCTCTGCCTCCGGGCGCGGACCATAGAAGCGCCCTGGCGGTTGGCAACCTCACCTCGACACGCGCGCCGGGTTTCGCCATCCTCGCGCCGCAATCCCGGGAGGAAACAGCATGTCCGACGCCCTCGATCTCTTCTTCGCGCCCCGCTCCGTCGCGGTGGTCGGCGCCTCCAGTCGCCCCGAGGCGGTCGGTCACGCCCTCCTCAAGAACCTGCTCTACGGCGAGATGCACGGCGAGGACCGCGGCCAGGGTTTCCAGGGAGACATCCACGCCGTCAACCACAAGGGCGGCGAGATCCTCGGCCAGCCGGTGAAGAAGTCGCTCGGCGAGATCGGCGCCCCCGTCGACCTCGTGATGATCGCGATCCCCCCGAAGTACGTGAAGAGCGTGATCCAGGAGGCGGGCGAGCTGGGCACGAAGGCGGTCATCGTGATCAGCGCCGGCTTCGCCGAGATGGGCGACGACGGCAAGGCGCTCCAGGACGAGATCGTCTCGGTCGCGCGCGACTTCGGCATGCGCATCATCGGGCCCAACTGCCTCGGCGTGATGCGGCCCGACACCCAGCTCAACGCGAGCTTCGGGGCCGGCGCGCCCCCGCCCGGATCCATCGGGCTGCTCAGCCAGTCCGGCGCCCTCGTCACGGGCATGATCAGCTACGCGCAGCGCGAGAAGTTCGGCCTCTCGGCCACGGTGTCGCTCGGCGCCAAGAGCGACGTCGACGACCAGGACATCATCCGCTGGCTCGGCGGCGATCCCCAGACGAAGGCCATCGCGCTCTACGTCGAGGCGCTCCACGAGCCCGAGGCCTTCCTCGAAGTGGCGCGCGAGGTCAACGCCAGCACGCCCATCGTCGCCATCAAGGGCGGCACCACCGCGGCCGGCGCCAAGGCGGCGTCCAGCCACACGGGCAGCCTCGCCGGCGCGTCCGCCGCCTACACCGCGGCCTTCGCCCAGGCCGGGATCCTCCAGGCCCACAACCTCGGCGACTTCGCGGGCTGGGCGCGCGCGCTCGCCACCCAGCCCCCGGCGCGCGGCAAGCGCATCGCCATCGTCACCAACGCGGGCGGCCCCGGCGTGCTCGCGGCGGACGCCTGCGCGCGGCACGGGCTCGAGCTGGCGGAGCTGTCGGACGCGACGATGAAGGCGCTCGACGAGGTGCTCCCCTCGGTCTGGTCGCGCAACAACCCGGTCGACGTGATCGGCGACGCGACACCGGAGCGCTACCGCGACTCGCTCGCCATCCTCGGCCAGGCGGAAGAGGTCGACGGCGTCGTCCTGATCATGACGGTGCAGGCGATGACCGCGCCCCAGGAGACGGCCAACGCCATCGCCGAAGCGGTGAAGGCGGACGGCTGGGACAAGCCGCTCATCGGCAGCTTCATCGGCCTCATCGGGACCGACGTCGGCAGCTACCTCGACGCCCACGGCATCCCCGAGTTCAACATGCCCGAGCAGGCCGTCAGCGCGATGGGCGCGCTGGTCCGCCGCGGCGCCTGGCTGCGGCGGAGCGAGGCCCCGGAGGCCGGCCTCGAGCGCCACCCCGAGCCGGATCTCGACCGCGCCGCGGCGCTGGTGAAGAAGGCCAAGGACGCGGGGATCGCCAACACCGACCTCGCCCTCGCGCGCGAGATCCTCGAGGCCGCGGGCGTCCGCTACAACCGCTCGGCCACGGCCAAGGACGCGGAGGGCGCGGTGAAAGAAGCCGAAGGCATCGGCTACCCGGTCGTCGTGAAGCTCATCTCCAACGACGTGATCCACAAGTCCGACGTCGGCGGGGTGGTGCTCGATCTCGTCGACGGCGACGCGGTCCGCGCCGCGTGCGCGTCCATCCGCGAGAACGTGGAGAAGCACCAGCCCGGGGCCAAGATCGACGGCTTCACCATCGAAGAGCAGGTGAAGGGCACCGAGGTCATCGTCGGCATGAGCCGCGATCCCGGCTTCGGTCCGATGATGATGGTCGGCATGGGCGGCATCTTCGTCGAGGTCTACAAGGACGTCGCCTTCCGGCTCGTGCCGATGAGCCGGCGCGACGCGCTCGACATGATCGACGAGATCCGCGCGCAGCCGCTCCTGGACGGCGCGCGAAACCGACCGGTGCTCGATCGGGACGAGCTCGCGGGCCTCGTGGTCCGCATCTCCAACCTGGTCGAGGCCTCGCCGGACATCACCGAGCTGGACCTGAACCCGCTCGTGATCACGGAGCGCGGCCTCGTGGCCATCGACGCGCGCGTCATCGTCGGAGAGCCCCCGGCCGCGCAACACTGAGGGCGCTCAGGCCGGCGCGGGCTCGGCGTGGCTCAGCTCCTCCATGCTCTGCACCTGCGCTTCGGTGCCGATCAAGAAGAGGCTGTCGCCCGCCTGCACGCGGATCTTGCCGCCCGGGTTGTCGACCACGCTCCCGTCCTGGTGCGCGAGCGCGATCAGCGTCAGCCCGGTGCGCTGGCGGAGCTGCGCCTCGGCCAGCGTGTTGCCGACGAGGAACGGGAAGTTCTCCGCGTCGACCTCCACCAGCTGCAGCTCGAGCCCGCGCGTGGCCCGCTTCTTCACCACGTGCCCGATCAGCGCGTCGAGGTCGACCGCCTCGTGCTCCTGGCTCTGGGCCGATCCGCGCAGCTTCGCGTAGATGGCGGGCGACATCACGCAGGTGAGGATGGCGACCAGGATGATCGCGGTGTTCACCTCGGGCGTGATCGCGCCGATGCGCAGTCCGATGGCCGACGCGGCGATGATGAGGCTCAGGCGGGAGCTCAGCAGGAAGCCGGCCGCGATGGCGTTCCTGCGCCCGTAGAAGCGCGAGAGGAGCAGGCTGGGGACGACCTTCACCGCGAACGCGAAGACGACCAGCAGCGGCACGAGCACGAGGCTGGTGGGGTCGGCGAGGAGCGAGTGGATGTCGAAGCGCGCGCCGACCATGATGAAGAAGATCGGGATGAAGAAGCCGAACCCGATCGCGTCGAGCTTCATGCCCAGCAGGCCGTGCACGCTCTTGCGGCTGAGCGACGAGATGGCGGTTCCGGCGAGGAAGGCGCCAAGGATGATCTCGCTGCCGATCACCTCGCTGAAGACCACGAACCCGAGCATGAGGGTCATCGCGGCCCGCAGCGGCAGCTCCGCCGTCTTGGGCGCGGTGAACGCGAGCCGGCGCACGAAGGTGTTCTTGCTGTGGAGCAGGCGCTTGCCGACCCAGAGCACGCCGAAGAAGAGGATGAACAGCGTGCCCACCACGCCGACGTCGAGCAGCGCGCCGCCCTCCTCGTAGAACGCCACCACCACCGTGATGAGCAGCATGGTGGTGAAGTCGGCGATGACCGCGGAGAGGATCACCGTCTGCCCGAACGAGGTCGCCCCCTCGCCGCGCTCCTTGAGGAGCGGCATCACCAGGCCGACCGACGTGGTGCTCATGATGAGCGCCATGATGTACGGGCTCTCGACGTATCCCGCCGCGACGAGCCCGAACGAGCCCGCGAGCGAGACGACGAGGGTCGCGCCGAAGATGCTGCCCGTGACGATCAGCAGCTGGCGCAGGCCGCCGCCATTCGATTTGCCGTCCTTCGCCGGTCCGACCGAGAGCGAGCGAAGATCGATCTCGAGCCCGGAGAGGAACATGAGGAACGCGAAGCCGAAGAGGGAGAGCAGCTCCAGCCACGGGTCGGGCTCGTCCGGGATGAGGTGAACGCCGCTCCGGCCGAGCACGATCCCGATCAAGATCTCGCCCACGACGAGCGGGATCCGCAGCATGGTCAGCCGGGGCAGGAGGATGCCCGTGACCATGGCGGCCGTCACGACGACCAGCAGCGGAGTGAAGCTGTGCTCGTGCACGTCGCCCCATAAAACGCGGAAAGGTCCGCTCGCGTCAACCTCGGCCCAGGCCCGTTTTCTGCTCGCGTCGCGTCCCAGGGCGTATTCTCGTCGGGGCTCTCTTGCGCTCTCTCCTTCATCCCACCCTCGACGCCGACCCCGAGCTCCGCTCGCGGGCGCTCGCGATCCTGTGGGCCAGTCTCGCGCTCGGCGCGGTGGTCGCCGTCGGCACCACGGTCCGCACGCTCATCCAGCCGCTGCCCCCCGTCGCCTTCTGGGCGCTCGTGGGCTCGGCGGTCTTGCTCGGGTTCGCGCCGCTCGCCTTGCGTGTCTCGAGTCGGCTCACCTTGCCGGCCGCGCTGCCCTCGTTCGTTCTCGTCGCGCTCCCCGCGGTCGTCGCGTATGCGCAAGGCGGCCTCGAGATCCCCATCGCCATGGCCCTCCCACTGGCGCCCGTCGCCGGGATGTTCTTCGGTGGGCGCGCGGTGGGCCTCGTCACGGCCACGCTCGCGCTGATCGAGGTGCTGGTCTTCGCGCGCCTCCACGCGAGCGGGCACGTCTTCCCGATGGCGCCCCCCGAGGGCCAGACGCTCACGCTCGCGCGCGCCAACGTGCTCGCGCTCCTCGTGCTCCTCGGCGCGGCCTTCGCGTGGCTCTTCGAGCGACGTCGCGTCCGCCACGAGGCGTCGCTGCGCTCGGAGCGTGAGCGCTTTCGGCTCGCCCTGGACGCGGCCCACGACGGCGTCTTCGACTGGGATCGCGCGGGCGGCGACCCCTACTACTCCGAGCAGTTCCTGAGGCTGCTGAAGCGCGACGATCTCGGCGCGCGCGACCCCCGTGAGTGGCTCGCCGAGCCCGACCGCGCGCGCGTCGGCGCGTCGCTCGAGCGGCTGGCGGCCGAGGGGGGCGCGCTCGAGGTCGAGTGCCAGCTGGAGACCGCGGACGGGCCGCGCTGGTTCGAGCTGCGCGCGCTTCGCGTCAGCGGGTCGGGAGAGACGGCGCGGCTGGTCGGCGCGGTGCGGGACGTGGAGGAGCGCAAGCGGGCCGCGGCGCTGAAGGACCAGCTCATCTCCACGGTGAGCCACGAGCTGCGAACCCCGCTGACGGGCATCCACGGCGCTCTGCGGCTCCTCGGCGGCGGCGCGGCGGGTCCGCTGTCGGAGCGAGGCCAGGAGCTGGTCGCGCTGGGCGAGCGGAACGGCCGGCGCCTGATGCGCATCGTCGACGAGCTGCTCGATCTCCAGCGCCTGCAAGCGGGTGAGCTCGACCTGGAGCTGGAGGAGGTCTCGGTCGCGGACGTCCTCGCCCAGGCGCGGACCATCGCGGAGGAGCTCGGGGTCGAGGCGCGCCTCTCGATCTCCGAGCCCGCTCCGGCAGAGATCGTCCTGTGCGATCTCCAGCGGGCCGGGCAGGTGTGGATCAACCTGATCGGGAACGCGGTGAAGTTCGCGCGCGAGGGCGAGCTCGAGGCGGCGGCGCGCGCGGTCGATGGAGGGATCCGCTTCGAGCTCGCGGATCGGGGACCGGGTGTGCCGCCCGAGATGCGAGACAGCGTCTTCGAGCCGTTCACCCAGGTGGACGGAACGACCACGCGCGCGCACGGCGGGAGCGGGCTCGGCCTCGCCATCGTCGCGTCGATCGTGCGGGCCAGCGGGGGCGAGGTCGGCGTCGACGAGCGCGAGGGCGGCGGCGCGGTCTTCTGGTTCCTGCTCCGGCGGACGCGCGCGGCGATCAACGACAGAACGGCCGGCCCGGGTGGGGCGCCTCGAGCCACGCCTCCCGGCGGGTGAGCCACTGCTCCACCCTCGGGTGCATCTCACCCGCCGCCGCGCGCGCCTCCTC